>JAFZSR010000077.1 GCA_017619275.1 Prevotella sp.
ACCAAAGAGGCGGTTTTCGGGGTTGAGCTTCTTCACGGCGTCGAAGAGTCCGGTGATGACGTTATGTCCGCCAGGGGCCTGTCCACCACTGAGGATGATGCCCACGTTCATCGGCTCATGCTTCGTCTCCTCTCCGGGAACGAATTCCACCAACGGCATGCCGTAGGTATTGGGGAAGAGCTGCTTGATTTCTTCCTGGTTGTCAACACTCTGGGTGGGCTCGCCCTCCACAGCTTTCACGGCTCCCTGCAGTCCCAGCGGCAGCTTGGGCTGATAGGCGGCGCGAGCAATCTGCAATGCACTTTTTTCCATAATACTTGCTTTATAAAATAATGAGTTTTTGTATTCGGGGTGCAAAGTTACTGCTTTTTTTCGACAACAGCCAACAAGTGTGCGTTTTTTTTGTTTATATTGGAAAAAATCAACCGCGCACAGCCGCAAATATGCGGCTCACCCGACCATTGGCTATCATAAACAGGTGGAAACGGATTTAACGCGAATTGCCACGAATGAATCACGATTATTATTATGATTCGTTCGTGGCAATTCGCGTTAAATCAAAGGCCTAGGCCGATTCAAGCTGATGTGTTAATGGTGTTTTCGGTTAGCCAATCTCAATCTGGCGGCTCACCTTCACTTTCTGCTCCTCGTGCTTGGGCAGTTCCACGGTGAGTACTCCGTGCTCTACGCGGGCCTTGATTTGGTCTTTCTCCACGTCGTCGGGCAGGATGAGGGTTTGCTCGAACTTCGAGTACGAGAATTCGCGGCGCAGGTAGCGTGCGCTCTTGTCCTCCTCCTTGTGCTCCTCCTTCTTCTCCATCTTGATGAGCAGGTTGCCCTCGTCGTTGATGTGCACGTTGAAGTCGTCTTTCTTCATGCCCGGAGCAGCGAGTTCCACGATATAAGCCTTGTCGGTTTCTTTTACGTTGATGGCTGGAGCCGTGGCACTGGCCTTCGGCATGAACTCAGTGTTGAAAAGATCGTTGAACACTGCGGGAATCCAGCTGTTTGTTCTCATCATTGGCATCATAGTTTTGTCCTCCTGTTTTTTGTTTTTATGAGTTATACATGTTTGCTGTTTTTGGGGCTCCGCTCTTAGCGTCGCTCACTTAGTATGATGCAACTATGATGCCAATGCATTTATGGATGACAAATTGTCTGCTGCGTATGTCAAAACGGCAGATTGACGGTAGCCGTTAAGGTCCCAAAAAATCTCGTACGAGATTTTTTAAAAAAGCGTTACCAAATTTCAAAAAACCGTTACCAAATTTTGAAGGACTGTAGATGATGGACTTTAGACTATAGACTGTAGACGATAGAAGGTGGCTTATATCATTTTTAAAGAGATGAACACACTAGATTTGTTTTAAAACGGCGACGGCCTCTTCCACGGTGGGCACGTTGACGATGGTCATGGAGCGTTTGGCGGTGGCTTTCTGCGAGTCGGCGCTGGCTTCGCGCAGACTGCATCGCCTGACGTTCTGGGTGGCGTAGTCGATGATGCGGTCGAAGACGCGACTCTGGTAGTAGGGGCTGTTCAGGTTCGACACGAAATAGAGGTACATACGTCCTTGCTTGAGCATGATCTTCTCGCACCCCAGCTGTTTGCCCATCCTCCGCAGGGGCACCACGTAGAGCAGTTCCTGGGCCTGCTGAGGCAGGGGGCCAAAGCGGTCGATCATGCGCTGGCGATAGGCCTCCAGCTCGCGGTCGTCGCGCAGGTTGTCCAGCTCGCGGTAGAGCAGCATGCGCTCCGAGTCGCTGGGCACGTAGGTGTCGGGGAAGTACATCTCCAGGTCGCTCTCGAGGGTGCAGTCGGCGACGAAGTCGGAGGCCACAGATTCGGGGGTGGAATGGGATGAATGGGATTCATGGGAGGGATGGGCTTCCTGGACTTCGGGCTCCTCATTCCTCAGTTCGACCATGGCCTCGGTGAGAATCTTTTGGTAGGTCTCGTAG
Source organism: Prevotella sp. (assembly GCA_017619275.1). GTDB lineage: Bacteria > Bacteroidota > Bacteroidia > Bacteroidales > Bacteroidaceae > Prevotella. Next base: position 1,960 of record JAFZSR010000077.1, read on the forward strand.
CCCAGGTCGCTGATGAAGCCGCTCTGCTCGGCACCCAGCAGGTTGCCGGCGCCTCGGATGTCGAGGTCCTGCATGGCGATGTTGATGCCGCTGCCCAGGTCGCTGAAGTTCTCAAGCGCCTCCAGGCGGCGACGGCTGTCGACGGGCAGTGCTGCGAGTGGCGGTGCCAGCAAATAGCAGAAGGCTTTGCGGTTGCCGCGCCCCACGCGTCCGCGCATCTGGTGCAGGTCGCTCAGTCCGAAGTTGTGCGCCGAGTTGATGATGATGGTGTTGGCATTGGGGATGTCGATGCCGTTTTCGACGATGGTAGTTGAGAGCAGCACGTCGTAGTCGTAGTTCGAGAAGCCGAGCACAATCTGCTCCAGCTCGTCGGGCTTCATCTGTCCGTGTCCCACCGCCACGCGGCAGTCGGGGATGTATTTTAGGATGATTTCTTTCAGACGTGTGAGGTCGTTGATGCGGTTGTTGACGAAGAACACCTGTCCGTTGCGGCTCATCTCGAAGTTGATGGCCTCCACGATGATTTCGGCCGAGAAGGTGTGAATCTCGGTTTGTATGGGGTAGCGGTTGGGTGGGGGAGTCTGTATGATGCTCATGTCGCGAGCGCCCACCAGCGAGAACTGCAGGGTGCGCGGGATGGGTGTGGCGCTCATGGTGAGCGTGTCGACATTCGTCTTCATCTGGCGCAGCTTTTCCTTGGTCGACACGCCGAACTTTTGTTCCTCGTCGATGATGAGCAGTCCCAGGTCACGGAACTTCACGTTTTTGCCAATGAGCTTGTGGGTGCCGATGACGATGTCGATCTTGCCCATCCTGAGGTCGTGCAGTAGCGCGGTAATCTGCTTGGCTGTGCGAGCACGGGTGAGGTAGTCCACACGCACGGGCATGCCTTTCAGTCGCGACGAGAAGGTGCGAAAATGCTGGTAGGCCAGCACGGTAGTGGGCACGAGCACGGCAGTCTGCTTGCCGTCGACGGCGGCCTTGAAGGCGGCGCGCACGGCCACCTCGGTCTTTCCGAAGCCCACGTCGCCACACACCAGACGGTCCATGGGCACGGGGCGCTCCATGTCGGCTTTCACGTCCTGCGTGGCCTTCAGCTGGTCGGGGGTGTCCTCATAGATGAACGATGCTTCCAACTCGTGCTGCATGTAGCTGTCGTGGCTGAAGGCGAACCCCCGTTGGTGGCGGCGTGCAGCATAGAGGCGGATGAGGTCGCGCGCGATGTCCTTGATGTTCTTCTTCGTGCGCTCCTTCAGACGTTCCCACTGGCCGGTGCCCAGCGTCGACACACGCGGAGGCTGTCCACCGTCCTGACTCTTGTATTTCGACACCTTGTAGAGCGAGTGGATGGAGACGTAGATGGCGTCGCCCCGTTGGTAGATGATTTTGATCATCTCCTGGTATTGGGTAGGTGATGTAGGTGTGGTAGGTTTGGTAGGTGTAGTAGGGTTGATGGGCATCCTGACCAGGCCGCCGAATCGGCCGATGCCGTGGTCGATGTGCACCACGAAGTCGCCCAGCTCAAACTGCTGTATTTCCTTCAGCGTCAGGGCCACCTTGCCGTTGCGTGCCTTGTCGCTCTTCAGATTGTACTTGTGGAAGCGGTCGAATATCTGGTGGTCGGTGAAGAGGCACAGGCGCAGGTCGTGGTCGATGAATCCCTCGTGCAGCGTCTTGTCGACGGGAATGAAGCATTCTACACTCTTCGTCGACACCTTTTCACTCAAGATGTCCTTCAAGCGTTCTATCTGCTTGGCGCTGTCGGCCAGTATATACAGCTTGTAGCCTTTCAGCATATAGTCTTCGAGCGTGTGGGTGAAGAGGTCGAAATTCTTGTGGAAGAGTGGCTGCGCAGAGATGTGGAATCCCTCGCCCGTGGGCTTTACAAATATGTGGCGCAGCTGCTCGGCATCGCTGGCAAACTGTGTGCCCGTGATGATTTGGCTGTCGCGCTGCATCTCGCGCTCAATCTGCTGGGCCTCCATCTCTGTGGCCCCCTCCAGTCGCTCACGCATGGCCTGTGTGGAGAATCCCTCTTGGTAGGCATGCTCGATGGCCTGGCGCACAAAGTCGGCGTCTCTCGTTACTATCAAAGCATCGGGGGGCAGAAACTTGAGCAGCGACTCCTTCTGCTCGGCGGTGGCCATCTCGGGCATGATGTCGGCGCGCTGGCGGCGCTCTTTCGACAGTTGGTCCTCCACCTCGAAAGTGCGGATGGAGTCGATGTCGTCGCCAAAGAAGTCGATGCGGAAGGGATATTCGTTGCTGTAGCTGAACACGTCGAGGATGCTGCCGCGCATGGCAAACTGCCCCGGCTCGTAGACGTAGTCCACCTCGCGGAACCCCAGTTGGCGCAGCTCGTCGAGCACGGTGTCGGTCTCTACCGTCTGTCCCTGTTGCAGTGTGAGCGTGCGAGTGTCGAGCTGCTGGCGGGTGACTACCATCTCGGCCAGCGCCTCTGGATAACTGACGATGAACAGCTGGCCGCCACCCTGCGCCTTGAGCACCGAGAGCACCTCGGTGCGCAGAATCTCGCTGGCGGGGTCTTTCTGCCCGTACTTGATGGCGCGCTTGTAGCTGGAGGGGAAGAACAGCACTTGCCGCGAGGAGGTGCTTTGCTCGCCGCCGGCAATCTGCATCAGGTCGTGGTAGAAATAGCCGGCCGACTCTACATCCTGGAGGATGAACAGGAACGTCCTGTTGTTCTTCATGGCACTGAATACAACTGGTGCCGACGAGGCCACCAATCCCTCGAGCGTGATGGGCTTCTGGGTCGTTTTCTCAACGGCCTTGGCCAAGGCTTTCACCTGGGGCGAGTGGGCGTATAGGGTTTGCAGGTCTTGGATTTTCATTTTCGAGTTTTGGCGTTTGAGACGACGGTGAGGCAGTTGCCCTCTACGCGGAATTTAACGTCGTAATCTCCGAAGGGCATGCCGTAGATGCGGTTGGCATCGTCGTGATAGTGGGGGCGGGGATCCAGGGCGAGCAACTGGCGCAAGGTGGTCAGCTCCTCGGGCGTGAAGTGCTGGGCGATGGTGGGCGGGATAATTACTTCTAACTGCTGCCACTCCTCTTGGTCGACGAATCCGCAGCGGGCATCGGGGTGGGCATCGGCGTAGGACACATAGGGCTTCACGTCGAAGATGGGCGTGCCGTTCATCAGGTCGGCCCCCCGCACATGAATCACGGGGCCCAGTTTGGTGTCGTTTTCGATGTGGTGGATGCGCACGCACGAAAGCCCCAAACCATTGGGGCGGAAAGGCGAGCGCGTGGCAAAGACACCCATGCGGCGGTTGCCACCTAAGCGTGGTGGCCGCACCGTGAGGCTGCCCTTGACGGAAGGGTTGTTGGCCGAGAACTGCCAGATGAGCCACAGGTAGTCGAAGCCTTCAAGTCCTCGGATGGCTTCGGCATGGCGGTATTCTGGCTCGAAGACAATGGTGCCCGCCAAGTCGCTGGCGAGTCCGCTTTGGCGGGGAATGCCAAACTTCGACGTCAGGGGTGAGCAAAAGTGCGCAATGGGGTGTATCTCTATCATTCAACGTGCAAAATTACGAATAAACGGCCGAAACGGTCGTGCCGAGCGACGGTTTTTCCTTCCCCCTTAATGAAATTTAACTACTTGCAGCGACGGATTTCATAAAAAATACCTACCTTTGCGATTCAATTGGCAACATTAGATAAAGCCGAAAAGCGCAGAATGATAAAAACCGCGTTTGCCATGATGTGTGCTGTGCTGGTAATAACCTCGTGCAGCACCACTCGCTATGTGCCCGACGATGCGTTGTTGCTCAACAGCGTCAAGGTGCGCACGGTGGGTGAGTATCCGCAGGTGAACACGGCGCAGTTGCGCAACTATGTGCGCCAGGTGCCCAATTCCAGATGGTTCTCGGTGCTTCGTCTGCCGCTGCATGCCTATTCGCTTTCAGGGGCTGACACCAGCCGGTGGATCAATCGCACGTTGCGCGCCATCGGCGAGCCGCCCGTGCTGTTCGACTCGCTGAAGGCCGAGCTGTCGCGCAGCGACCTGCGCCAGCAGTTGCGCAACGAAGGCTTTCTCAATGCCGAGGCCAACTATGAACTGAATCAACACGGGAAGAAGGTCGACATTACCTACTGGCTGCAGCCCGGGCAGCCCTATTTCGTGCATACCATCCACTACACTGTCGACGACCCACAGGTGGCTCAGGTGCTGCAGGGTGACAGCATGCGCCGGCTTCTCCATGAAGGCATGCGCTTCGACGTGGGGATGCTTGATGCCGAGCGCAAACGCATCACCGCCGTGCTGGCCGACAGCGGCTACTATCGTTTCCACAAGGAATTCATCACCTATCAGGCCGACACTATCGGCGGCTCGCACCTCATCAACCTGACGCTGCGCCTGGGACTCTTCAGGCAGAACAACCGTCCCGACACGCTGCACACCCGCTACACCATGCGCCATATTGGCTATGCCAGCGGCGATGCCCAGGACACACGACTACACCTGCGTCAGCGAGTGCTTGAGGAGTGTACGCATGTTTTCGAGGGACAGCCCTATTCTGCCACGGGACTGAAGAATACCTACAATCATTTCGGGCGCTTGCAGGCGGTGAAGTACACCAACATCATGTTGACGCCAGTGAACGGACGGCCAGAGCTTGACTGCGACATCCAGATACAGACCAATAAGCCCTCGACGCTCAGTTTCCAGCCCGAAGGCACCAATACCGCTGGCGACCTGGGAGCCGCCGCCTCGCTCACCTATCAGAACCGTAACCTGTTTCGCGGCAGCGAGGTGCTCAGCGTGGAGCTGCGCGGCGCCTACGAGGCCATCCGCGGGCTGGAGGGCTATGCCAACCAGGACTTCACCGAATATTCGGTAGAAACGCGCTTGCAGTTCCCGCGAGCCATCATGCCGTTTCTTTCAAGCCAGCTGCGCCACAGGCTGAACGCCACCAGCGAGCTGTCGCTGCTCTACGACCTGCAGGACCGTCCCGAGTTCCACCGCCGTGTGCTCTCGGCTTCCTGGCGCTATCGGTGGAATAATCCCTTGCGGCACGACCGCTTCCAACTCGACCTGCTCGACCTGAACTATGTCTTCATGCCCTGGATTTCGTCCACCTTCAGGCAGGAATACCTGGAGAGCGAAACGTCGCGAAATGCCATCCTGCGCTATAACTACGAGGATTTGTTCATCACCAAATTGGGCTTTGGTTACAGCTACGCCAAGGGGCCGCTGGCCGTGAAGACCAACGTGGAGACATCGGGTAATGTGCTGTCGCTGGGGTCGAAGGTGTTTGGCTCGGATAAGGACAGCCAGGGCCACCACCGCCTATTCAACATCGCCTTCGCCCAGTATGTGAAGGCCGACGTCGATGTGGTGCGCTCGGTGGCCATCGACCAGCAGAATCAGGTGGTGTTCCATCTGGGCTTCGGCATCGCCTATCCCTATGGCAACAGTAATGTGCTGCCCTTCGAGAAACGCTACTTCGCTGGCGGCGCCAACAGCGTGCGCGGCTGGAGCGTGCGTTCGCTGGGCCCTGGCAAGTATAAGGAGCGCGATGGCCGCATCAATTTCATCAACCAGACGGGCGACATGAAGCTCGACCTCAACGTGGAGTATCGCACCCACCTGTTCTGGAAACTCTATGGCGCCGCCTTCGTCGATGCCGGTAACATTTGGACGCTGCGCGACTATGAGATACAGCCTGGCGGGCAGTTCCGTTTAGAGGACGTGCCCAGTCAGTTGGCCGCCAGCTATGGCATGGGCCTGCGTTTCAACATGGGCTACTTCATCCTGCGCTTCGACCTGGGTATGAAGGCCATCAACCCCGCCTACGAGGAGGACGAGGACGAACACTATCCCATCCTGCATCCGCGCTTCAGCCGCGACTATGCCTTCCACTTCGCCATCGGACTTCCCTTCTAAGATAAAAAAAGAGATAAACACCTAAATACTAACAATTAAAAAACTACGTGAACTATGATGAGAAAACTGATGCTTTCAATCGCAGTGGCCGCCACGGCCACCGCCCTGGCTGCACCGGCTACCACGCCCGTGTGGCGTGACCCCGCAGTGAACCAAGTGAACCGCGAGGCACGGCGCGCCGATTTCTTCGCCTTCGAGAATGTCGATAAGGCCAAGGTTGGCGACAAGACCAAGAGCGACCGCTATCTCTCGATGGAGGGCATGTGGCGCTTCAACTTCGTGAAGGACCACGACAAGGCACCCGCCAATTTCTTCGCCCTGAACTACGACGACTCGCAGTGGGTTGACTTCCCCGTGCCCGGACTCTTCGAGATTGAGGGCTATGGTGACAAGACCTACAAGAACGCCGGTTTTGCGTGGTGCACCACCTTCGACAACAACCCGCCTTTCATTGGCGAGACCAACAACTACACCGGCTCCTATCGTCGCACCTTTAATCTGCCCGCTGGCTGGAAGGGGCAGGATGTCTATTTCCACGTAGGCTCTGCCACCAGCAACCTCGCCGTATGGGTCAACGGCAAGTATGTGGGCTACAGCGAAGACTCGAAGGTGGCCGCTGAGTTCAACATCACCAAGTACCTGAAGCCGGGACAGAACCTTATCGCCATGCAGGTGATGCGCTGGTGCGACGGCTCGTGGTTGGAGGACCAGGACTTCTGGCGCTTCACCGGCATCGCCCGCGAGGTGTATCTCTATGCCCGTCCGAAGGCTCATATCCAGGACATCGTCATCACCACCGACATGGAGAACAGCTACAAGGACGGCAAGGCCAACATCAACATCACGGCTCCTGCCGCAAAGGGCAGTGTGGTTGAGATTCAGCTCTTCGATGCTAAAGGCGGCGAGGTGACTGCTGCTTCGGAGTACCGCTTCAATGGTAAGCCCATCGTCATGGATTTGACCGTGGCTGGTTGCCATGCATGGACGGCTGAGACTCCCTACCTCTACACCCTGCAGTTGCTGTTGAAGGACGGCAAAGGCAACGTCGTGGAGGCCGTGAGCAAGAAGATAGGTTTCCGCAGCGTGGAGATTAAGGGTGGCCAACTGCTCGTCAATGGGAAGCCCATCCTCATCAAGGGTGCCGACCGCCACGAACTGGATCCCGATGGCGGCTACATCGTGTCGGTATCGCGCATGATTGAGGACATCAAGATTATGAAGCAGCTCAACATCAACGCCGTGCGCACCTGCCACTATCCCGATGATCCCCGCTGGTACGACCTGTGCGACGAGTACGGTATCTACCTCACCGCCGAGGCCAACCTCGAGAGCCACGGCATGGGCTACGGCGATGGTACGCTGGCCAAGCGTGCCGACTTTGAGAAGATGCACCTGGAGCGCAACGAGGCCAATGTACGCTCGTTCCGCAATCACCCCAGCGTTATTGTCTGGTCATTAGGCAACGAGGCCGGTTTCGGCCCCAACTTCGAGAAAGCCTACAAGTGGGTGAAGGAGACCGACCCCTCGCGTCCCTGCCAGTATGAGCGTGCTCCCTACGAGGGCGGCTATACCGACATCACCTGCCCCATGTATGCCGACTACAACTGGTGTGAGCGCTATTGCAAGGGCAACAACCCCCGTCCGCTCATCCAGTGCGAGTATGCTCACGCCATGGGTAACTCGATGGGTGGCTTCAAGGAGTACTGGGACCTCATTCGCAAGGAGCCGAAGTACCAAGGCGGCTACATCTGGGACTTTGTTGACCAAGGTATGCGCGATGTGAGCCCCATCACGGGCCGCACCATCTTCACCTACGGTGGCGACTACGGCGAATATCCCGCCAGCGACTATAACTTCAACTGCAACGGCATCATCGCCCCCGACCGCCGTCTGAATCCCCACGCCTACGAGGTGCAGTACTACTACCAGAACATCTGGGTGACCGAGAAAGACTTCAAGAAAGGACAGTTTGAGATTTACAACGAGAACTTCTTCAAGACCCTCGACGACATGGAGCTTGAGTGGTTCGTTGGCGGTGCCGGCGACCATCATCACGACAATCCTGGTCGTCCTGCTGGCATGACCTTCGGCCATGGCGGCAAGATCGACATCAGCGGCATCCAGCCCCAGCAGCGTAAGGTCATCACCGACCAGCAGCTGCAGCAGGTGGTCAACCGTGTGACCGAGCATCATGGCGACAACGAGATCTTCGTCATCTTCCAGTTCAAGTCGAAGGACGTCGCCCCTCTCATCGAAAAGGGACAGGTGCTCGCCCGCCAGCAGTTTGCACTCAACAGCTACAAGTTCCCGAAAATATCCGGAAATTCCGGAAATACCGGTGTCACCAAGGAGGAGACCAACACCTACATCAAGCTTTCGGCAGGTGGTACCGACTTCTCTGTTGGCAAGCGCTCGGGCACGATCGACTATCTGAATGTTGACGGTAAGCGCATGTTGCAGTTCCGCGAGAGCATCACGCCCGAGTTTTGGCGTGCTCCTACCGACAACGACTACGGTGCTGGTCTGCAGAACCGTTTCTCGGTCTGGAAGGATCCTCAGATGCGTGTGAAAGAAATGACGGCAACCGACAATTCTATTGTCGTCACCTTTGAGATGCGCGAGCCGGAGCCTCGTGTAGCCGGACAGCGAAACAATCAAAGACGTGCGCCCTTTGCCACGCTTACTATGACCTATACGCTCACTGCCGAGGGCGAGGTTATCGTGCGCGAGCAGATGGTCGCCGATAAGGAAGCCAAGTTGAGCGACATGTTCCGCTATGGCGTGCAGTTGCAGATGCCCAAGCAGTACGACCGCATAGAATACTATGGACGTGGCCCCATTGAGAACTACATCGACCGCAACTCGTCGGAGTTCATTGGTGTCTACGCCAACAAGGTACAGGATGAGTACTTCGAGTATGTGCGTCCGCAGGAGAGCGGCAACCACACCGATGTGCGCTGGTTCCGCGTGCTCAGCGCCGATGGCACCGGCTTGGAGTTCTACAGCAACGCCCCGATGGAGGCCAGCGCCATGCCCTACCTGATGAGCCAGCTCGACGACGGTCCTTCGAAGGACAAGAAGTGGGGACACCACAGCGGCGACCTCATCCCCGACGGACGCACACAGGTGTTCATCCAGCAGCGCCAGTTCGGTCTGGGTTGTGTCAACAGCTGGGGGGCATGGCCCCGCGAGGAGTATCGTCTGCCCTGCAAGGACTACGACTTCACCTTCGCCATCCGACCCGTGAAAAGTGAGAAATAATAAGTGACAAGTGATAATAATGAAGAAAACAATTATTCTGCTCCTGGGTTGCATGCTCTCGCTGGGCGTGCAGGCCAGGAGCCACACATTGCGGCGCGACAGCATTCCTGCCGACACCCTGCGCACCGATTCGTTGCGCAAAGACTCCGTGGCTGCCAAGAAACCGGAGCCGAAAAAAGAAACCGAGTACGACAAACTGATGAAGAAAGACAGCACCTATCGTGACGGTCTGTTCCGCGTGCGCCACATCGAAGACAAGTACTACTTCGAGGTGCCCGACACGATGCTGGGCCGCATGGTGCTCTGCGTCACGCGCTTCACTGGTGTGCCGCAACAGCTTGGCAAGTTTGCGGGCGAGGAGATTAACCACAGTGCCGTTTATTTCGAGCAGCGCGATACCACCAGTTTGCTGCTGCGCGAATATGTGCAGAGCCACCTGAGCGACCCTGCCGACCAAATCACCCGTACGCTGGAGCAGTCGACCATCGACCCCATGGTTTCCGCCTTTAAGATTATCGGACGCAACCCTGCCAAGGATGCCAGTCTTATTGAAGTGACGCAGCTCTTCAAGGGCGAGGGACGCTTTGTGTCGTTCGACAACCAAACAAAGACATCGATGAAGCTGGGCGGGCTGATGGCCGACCGCACCTTCATCGACACCATGAAGGTGTTCCCCACCAACATCGAGGTGGCCACCATCCGCACCTACGGCGCTCAACCCACCTCGTCGCCAGCCTCGCGCACCGGAAACATCACCTTGGGCTTGAACACATCGATGGTGTTGTTGCCCGATGTACCCATGCGTAAGCGTCTGTGGGACCAGCGCATAGGCTACTTTGTCAACAGCTTTGTGCGCTTTAGCGACGACCAGCACAAGACGCAGCACGAGTCGTTCATCTCTCGCTATCGCCTGGTGCCAAAGGACAAGCAGAGCTACCTGCGCGGCGAACTGGTGGAGCCGGTGAAGCAGATTGTCTACTACATCGACCCTGCTACTCCTAAGAAGTGGGTGCCCTATCTCATCCAGGGCGTGAACGACTGGAACGTGGCCTTCGAGGCCGCTGGCTTCAAGAACGCCATCGTGGCCAAGGAGCTGCCCGCCGACGGCTCCATTAGCATGGAGGACGCGCGCTTCTCTGCCATCCGCTATCTGCCCAGCGAGACCGAGAATGCCTATGGCCCCCACATCATCGACCCGCGCTCGGGCGAGATTATCGAGGCCCACGTGTGCTGGTATCATAATGTGATGAACCTGCTCACGAAATGGTATATGGTGCAGTGCGGCCCTCTGGACAAGCGGGCGCAGAAGATGAAATTCGATGAGAAACTGATGGGTGAGCTCATCCGCTTCGTCTCCTCGCACGAGGTGGGCCACACCCTCGGCCTTCGCCACAACATGGGCGCCTCCTTCGCCACGCCTGTGGAGAAGCTGCGCGACAAGAAGTGGGTGGAGGCTCACGGCCACACCGCCAGCATCATGGACTATGCCCGCTTCAACTATGTGGCACAGCCCGAGGACAAGATCGACCCCAAGGGACTCTTCCCACGCATCAACGACTACGACAAGTGGGCCATCAAATGGGGCTACCAGTGGCGACCTGAGTTCAAGGACGAATACGAGGAGAAGGAGAAGCTGATGACCGAGACCACGAAGAAGTTGCGTGGCAACCAGCGCCTGTGGTTTGGAGGCGAAGGCTATGGCAACGACCCACGCGCACAAACCGAAGACTTGGGCGACAACTCGGTGAAGGCTTCGGAATATGGCATCAAGAACTTGAAGCGCGTCATGGAGAATCTGCCAAAATGGACGCATCAGGACAACGACCAATACGAGGACTTGGCAGAAATCTACCGTGCCGTCAACGACCAGTTCAATCGTTATCGCGGACATGTGATGAGGAACATCGCCGGACAAGAGAACAACAATATGCCTGGCGTGGAACCTGTAGTCTTCACTTCGAAAGAGCGTCAGAAGGAGGCTCTGGAGTATCTGGGACGTAACATCTTCGACGCGCCCGAATGGCTCTATCCCCAGAACATCATCTATAAGATTGGTGTCAACCCCACCAATTCGCAAAACTCCATGCAGGAGATGGTGGTCAACCAGTTGCTGTCGCTCTCTACGCTCAACTCGCTCTGCAACCAAGGCTACTACCCCGTGGATGAATATCTCACCGACCTGTTCGCACAGGTATGGAAGCCCATCGACGAGGGCAACGACTGGAAGGCCAAGGAACGCCGCAACCTGCAGCGCAGCTACATCAGCCAAATCAACAACCTGCTGAATCCCACAACGACGTCGGGTAGCATGCGCATCGACAACAGCGACGTGCTGCTCTACATGTTGCAGCACCTGGATCAGATTGAGCAGCACTTGAAGGGCCTCTCGGCAAGCGGCATCAACGCCCAGCACCGCGACGAACTGCTGCGACGCATCAAGCAGATGCGTGAGAAGCACTATTCGCCCGATGCGAAGAATTGAAAGAGCATCGATTAATTATCCATAGAGGATGCGGGGAACACAGTTGTAAGAGAGAGATGGAATCGCTTCTGTGTTCTCCGTGTCTTTTTGTGGAGTAATAAAGAGTAGTTACCTTGAAATTACAAATTGCTGTACTGGTAGTGTGCATGCTGGCGTCGGCGCTGAACGGCAGAGCGCAGCAGTACTTCCCTAAAACAATTCCCGCTGGCAACTATAGCGGTATCTGCCATCTGCAGGGCGACCGCTACGCTGTGGTGAGCGACAAGGCGGGCGAGGACGGCTTCTTCGTCTTCCGCCTCGGCATCGACACCGTTGCCCGCCGCATCACCCAGGCCGAGAATCTGGGCTACCGCAGCAGTGGAATGCCTAACCGCGACATGGAGGGCATCTGTTATCGCCCGTCGACGAACACCGTCTTCATCAGTGGCGAGGCCGACAACGAGGTCTACGAGTACACGCTCGACGGAAAACGTACAGGCCAACGCTTGGCGATGCCCGAAAGCTACAAGAAGGCCCGCCGCAACCTGGGGCTGGAGGCGCTGACCTACGACCCGCTCACCGCCCGCTTCTTCACCACCACCGAGAGTCTCCTGCGTGGCGACTCGCTCTTGCGCATACAGGCCTTTGGCGACGACCTGCAGCCCTCGCGGCAGTATCTCTACCGTCCCGATGCCCCCATCAGCCGCAAGTACCGTCATGGGGTGGTGGAGCTATGTGCCTTGGGCGACGGCCGTTTGCTGGTGATGGAGCGCCAAGTGCGCGTGCCCAAGCTGAAGCTCAATGCCGTAGCCGTCGTCCGCATCTACGAAGTGCGGCCCGCCGAAGAAATCTTCCTGGAGAAGCGGCTGATCTTTGACTACAAAAGCAGGCTCACCCCCACTGGACGGAAATTTGCTAATTACGAGGGACTCTGTGCCCTCACGCCCCATCTGCTGCTGCTCGTTGCCGACTCTCAGCAACGCTATAAGGGAGTACTCCGCGACTGGTTCATGCTGGTGGGGATTTAACCAAATAAAAACAAATAACAAAATGAAACTATCACTTTCCAAATCAATCATTGCGCTGGCTGCGCTCAGCATGTTGGCATGCAAACCAAAGGCTTCTGAATCGACAACGACGACAGAACCAACTGAGACCACAGAGACCACAGTGACGACGACACCGCTGAACCTCACTCCCGATAACTTGAAGGCACTGGTCTATTCCGAAGTATGGAACCCTGCCCCCCAGGCATTGCTCGACGACATGGGCGTGAAGCAGCTGGAAGCATTCGAGCAGGAAGTGGAAGACGCGCAGTGCGACAACATCAGCTACTACTATGGTAAAGGCGTAGCACTTGAACTCAACGAGAATGGAGGCCTCAAGAAGGTGACGGTCAACGCCGACGATGCCGTCATCATCCACCTCACCGCCGAGTCGATGGCTCAGGGCTACATTGCTTTCCACAGCAAGGCCGACTATGAAGCCTTTCTAAAGAAGACAAAGGGGAAAACCAACGAGCAGATGGGAATGGAGTATGAGGACGAAGGCACGGTTACCGACTGGATCGACGCGCTCGAGCAGGGTAAATGGCACCTCATTAGCTTCATGGCCATAGAGTAGTTGCTGCATCATCAATAAGTGATGACTCTCGACGAGTTTCTGCAAGAGTGGAATGCACCCGGCGACCGCCTGTTGGTGCATACCAGCGGCTCCACTGGCCAGCCCAAGCCGCTGTGGGTGGAGAAGCGGCGCATGGAGGCGTCGGCACGCATCACCTGCCAGTTCTTGGGATTGAAAGCGGGCGACAGGGCTTTGCTCTGTCTGCCCTTGGACTATATTGCCGGTAAGATGATTGTGGTGCGCGCCCTTACCTGCGGATTGCAGCTTGTTTCCGTTCTGCCCAGCAGCCATCCGTTGAGCAGCCTCCCACCGTCGCCCCTTTCTTTCGCAGCCATGGTGCCCCTGCAGGTGTGGAATTCCTTGCGCTCGCCCGCCGAGCGTGAGCGACTGATGGCCATCGATCAGCTCATCATCGGTGGGGGAGCCATCGACGATGCCCTGGCCTCCGAACTGAAGGAGTTTCCCAATGCCGTTTGGAGCACCTACGGCATGACGGAGACGCTGTCGCACATCGCCCTGCGCCGACTGAGTGGGCCTGAGGCCACCGAGTGGTACACGCCCTTCGATGGCGTCCATCTCGCGCTCACCGACGAGGGTTGCCTGGTCATTGATGCGCCACAGGTATGTGCCGAGCGCCTGTTTACCAACGACGTGGCCGAGCTGCGCCCCGATGGGTGTTTCCGCATCCTCGGTCGTCGCGACAATGTGGTCTGTTCGGGAGGAATAAAAATCCAAATAGAAGAGGTGGAGCGTTTGCTGAAGCCCCATCTCGCCGTGCCCTTCTGCATCACCAAGCAAAAAGATGCCCGCTTGGGCGAAGCGCTCGTGCTGCTCGCCGAGACAGCCGACCTGTCGTCCATCCGCACCATTTGCGACCAAGTGCTTCCCCGCTTGTGGAAGCCCCGCCACTACATCAGCGTTCCCCATATCCCCCTCACCGCTACCGGCAAGATTGCCCGCCAGGAGGCACAGCAAATGGCAGCAGCAAATAGTAATGTATAAGTTTGTTCACTATCACTCGATAGCGCCCCGTGGTCGCTTATTATAAAAAGGTGGGCGCTATGTTGTACAATAATAAAAAAAACACCTGATAGTTTGAAATGCTTCAGGGACTACCAGGAATGAACGATGCAAAGGTAGGCATTTGTTTTGAATCACCCAAATATTTCTGCGTATTTTTGCATATATGACTTCATTTTTTTTCTTTTCTTGTCAATCTGATCACGCGAATTATATGCACATGATTTTTCCGCACTCTCTTCCCACGTGATCTATACCATATAAGAAGTCGTTTGCATCTATTCCCATCCATTGGAATAGGGTCATCATTCTGGCATAGTTGTTGAGGGTATAATTGGTGTCAACGCATATTGGATAACCAAAGCATATTGGCTCGTGGTGGGCTATGCGGTTACGAATATTGTTGATGTAATCCAGTTCAAGAAAGATTCTGGTATTATCAATTCGGTTAATCCTTGTTGACCTTGGTTTGTTTGGGAAAATATGGAGTAGATGCCTTCCACACAAGCCATATTGCAGGTTGTTGAACATGTATTTCCATACGCCAAACTCCATTTCAGAGAGGAGTTTGGAATGAGAATAGGTACCAGCAGAGATTAGCCCATCGTATGCTTTCTTGATGATTTTATAGGTCTTATCCACACGAGGATTTGCATAAAAAGCTCCACCTGGTAGGACCAAATCTCGCAGCCAATCGTTGCCGAAATGAACCTTCATTTCCTTGTCAATACGATTACGTAATGTGACCTCAAAACAGCTGATTAGGGCAAACAATTCCTGAGATAATTTCAGGTTGTAACGATAGAGCGTCATTGCTCTTTTGCTTTCGTTGTTGCATGCCAACAAGTACTTGCGCATGCGTTCTTTTGAGATGATATCTTCAAAATCCGAATACTTCATAAGCTTGTTTTTATAGTGCAAAGATACGAATAATTTGGCAAACAACAGTCAATTTCCTTCCTTTTTTATATTCAAGAAAGTAGTCTACAACTCGATTCTTGAACCACCGACTATCGACTGAGTGTTGACTCTCTGAAAAACGGTAACGCTTTTTTTGAAAAAGTCAACGCTTTTTAAAAAAATCTCATACGAGATTTTTTAGCCCCCCAATGGCTATCGAAAAAAACCAATGAAAAAGGCGGCCAGAAAAGCCGCCTTTAACGCATTTTTGATGAATTGTGAGGGTCTGATGCCAACCCTGTTAATTGTTGTAATAGACCTTCCTTGAGGAGCCGTCGGCATCTTTCTCTATGCATAGGCCTTTTGGAGTCAACAAGGGTCGTCCATGCAGGTCGTAATAGGCCTTGGGCTTGGATGCTTCCGACAGTCGCTGGTCGCTGATGGCTGCCGATGCCTGGTCGATCATGAAGATATAGGTGTTCAGGCTGCGAGCCGGAAGGCTGACGATGAGCTCTTGCACGGGTTCGTCAATGTCGATGGGCGATTCCTGGCAGAGGGCATCGTTGGCCGTTGACAGCAGGTGGTTGCCGCTCTTCACCTTGAAGGGCAGCTTGAGCTTCAGGTCGTAGGCGTTCTTGGTGGTGTCGATGGCCATGACGATGAGCGAGTCGCCCTTGATGTAGGCCGAGGTCTCAAAGTAGGAGTTGGTGCCGGTGGTGACGCTCGACTTGGTGCCCAAGCGAGTGGAACCGGTGACGTGCTTTGCGAAGTGGGACATAACGTAGGCGCGGGGCAGCAGGGTGTTCTTCTTGTTGCCGGGGTTGTATTTGGCCTCGCCCGTTCCCACGAAAGCCCAGTGGGCGCGCATATACCAATAGATGTAGCCCGTGCATCCTGCCAGCATACACTCATTCAGCTCCTCGGCAAAGAGCAGTTGCTCATGCCAGTTGGGCAGACGGTCGATATTGTCGGTGACGGAGTGCTCGGTCATCCACACCTCCTTGCCATACTTGGCTGCAAGCGGTGACGCCGACTTCATGTTGCCCAAGGGCGGATGTCCGTAGAGGTGGCCCGCGATGATGTCAATCTGTTCGCGTGCCGTCTCGTCGTTCAACAGCAGGTTGGAGTACTTGGGGTCGAAGCCGAGCGGCTCGGCACTGATGAGGCGCACACCGTTGTACTTCTCACGGTCGAGCATGTAGGCATAGTTCTTCACCAGGTTGAGCTGCTGCTGCGGGGTGTAGAGACAGCCGGAGTAGTTCACCCACCAGTCGGGTTCGTTCTGGATGGAGACGGCATCGACCTGGACGCCATTCTTCTTCATGTAGTCCAAGAACGTGTTCAGCCATGGGAAGAACTTCTCGTAGCAGTCCTCTCGCAGTTCGCCGCGCTGGTTGCCCTGGTCGTCGGCGTTGCCGCCCTGGGCCGAGCCGTTGGTCTTGTATTCGCCGGGAGGCGACCACGGTGTGCCGAAGACGATGCCACCACGCTGCTTGACAATCTTTGCCGAGGGCAAGGAGCCTTTCCAGTCGTAGGGAGAGTCCCAGTTGCCCCATTCGGGAACGATGATGTCGCCCACGAAGTTGGGCGAGATCTCCATGCGCATGATGTTAAGCCCAATACTTGATTGGGGACCGTAGAGCAGTTTCACTGGCTGGGTGTCGGTGCCAAAGGGGCACATGGCACCGTCGCAAGCGGCGGCGCCAAACCCTGTCACCGTCTGGTAACGGGTGTCGTTCACAGTGACGGTGATGACTGCTGCCTGGACAACCGTGGCGGCGGCCAGTGCAAATAGGGTGGTGAGGATGTGCTTCATCGGTTCACCCTCCTATTCTTCGAGCAGAATCTTCATCATTTCAACGGCTGAATAGGGCACCGGGGTGCCGGGGCCGAAGATGCAGGCCACGCCAGCCTTGTAGAGGAAGTCGTAGTCCTGAGCGGGGATGACACCGCCGGCGGTGACCATGATGTCCTCGCGGCCCAGCTTCTTCAGCTCTTCGATAAGCTGCGGGATGAGCGTCTTGTGGCCAGCAGCCAGCGACGAAGCACCCACGATGTGGACGTCGTTCTCGACGGCCTCACGGGCGGCCTCGGCGGGCGTCTGGAAGAGCGGACCCATGTCCACGTCGAAGCCACAGTCGGCATAACCCGTGGCCACAACCTTTGCACCGCGGTCGTGACCGTCCTGGCCCATCTTGGCGATGAAGATGCGGGGGCGGCGACCCTCTTTCTTTGCAAACTCGTCGGTCATCTTCTTGGCCAGAGCGAAGTTTGCGTCATTCTTGCTTTCTGAACTATACACGCCTGAAATGGTTCTGATTACTGCTTTATAACGGCC
>JAFZSR010000078.1 GCA_017619275.1 Prevotella sp.
GGGCAGAACAAAAAAACCTGCCCAATTAGAGAATATTAACTAAATATGTTTTGAAAAAACCATAGGAAGGGGAGGGGAGGGGCTGCGCGTAGTTTATCCCTAATTGGTCTTAACGTTTTGGGTTAAAAAAATGCCCGCTAACGCCCATCAAAAATTTGGTAACGACTTTTTGAAAAACGGTAACGACTTTTTAAAAAATCTCGTACGAGATTTTTTTCGGTGGCGTTACCTTATTCTATCTGCCCATTGCTGACGTTGAAAAGGCGGTAATCGAAATCGCCGTGCGAAAGGATTTGGTCCAGGTGGTCGCGGTTGGTGTCGGTGATGAAGATCTGTCCGAACTGCTGGCTGGCCACCAACTGTATGATGTGCTCCACGCGGTGGGCGTCGAGTTTGTCGAAGATATCGTCGAGCAGCAACAGCGGCTGCTGGTCGTCGTGGAAATGCTGTCGCAGCAGCTCGTATTGCGCCAACTTCAGGGCGATGACAAACGTCTTGAGCTGCCCCTGACTGCCCTCGCGGCGCATAGGATGGCCGTTGAGCAAAATGTCGAGGTCGTCGCGATGGATGCCGTGTAGCGAGTAGCCCACGGCGCGGTCCTTCAAGCGGTCGCGACGAATCACGTCGAGCAGTGGTCCCCGCTGACAGTGGCTCACATAGCTCAGCGCCACCTGCTCGTGCCCTTCGGCAATGCGCTGGTAGTACTGCTGGAAGAGCGGTGTGAGCTGCTCCACCAGTTGGCTGCGGCTACTGCTGACAAATTCGCCCTGACGAGCCATTTCCTCCTCCAGCACATCCATCAGCGCCGGGTCGGGTTCGTGGTCCTCGTCGCGCAGTAGGGCGTTGCGCTGCTGCAGGGCTTTGTTATAGCGGTTCAGGGCCTCAATATAGCGGCGGTCTATCTGTGCAATCACCTGGTCCATCAGCCGCCGGCGCTCCTCGCTGCCACCCTCTATCAGCAGATTGTCGGCCGGCGACACCATCACAATGGGAATCAGCCCGATATGCTCCGACAGCCGCTTGTACTCCTTGCCATCGCGCTTGAAATGCTTCTTCGTGCCCCGCTTCATGCCGCAAAAAATCTTCATGCCTGGGGAGGTGGGAGAGCCTCCCCCAGTTGGGGAAATTTGGAGGGATGGGGAGGATGTAGAGCCTCCCCCAGTTGGGGGAGGTTGGAGGGGGCTATACTCCCCTTCCAGCACAAAGAACTCCTCCTCATGGCGCAGCACCAACTGGTCCTGCACCGTGGTGGCCGAGTGGCAGAAAGAGAGGAAATAGATGGCATCAAGCACATTGGTCTTGCCCGCCCCGTTGTGTCCGACGAAACAATTTATCTTCGGCGAGAAGCTCAATGTCGACTCAGCAATATTCTTGTAGTTGACGATGGAAAGCTGTTCTAAAACCATAATTATCTGCAAAATTACTGCTTTTCGCGCTTAAAAACAAAAAAAGTGGGAAATAAATTTCAGTATCTGCAAGATTTTGAGTAATTTTGCGCCCGCAAAACGTGTGAACATAAAAAAACAAAAGAAAATAGACCTAAAAAATGGCAAAGAAAATTGCAAATCAAAATGCCCCTGAGACTCAGCCGGCACTGAACAAGCACGAGGATTTCATCCTCAAGTACAAGAACCTGCTCATTGGTGCCGTGGTGGCACTGATAGTGATTGTGGCTGGTATTATCATCTACAACAACCACAAAGCCAAAAAGTTGGAAGAGGCCCAGACGGCCATGCAAGTACCCGAACTGGCTATGCAGATGGCCATGAGCAGCTTCAGTGAGAAGGACTTCGCTACTGCCCTGAACGGCGACAGCACTGGCACAAAGGGATTCCTGCAGATTGCCGACGAATACTCGTCGACAAAGGCCGGCAACCTGGCAAACCTCTATGCCGGACTCTGCTATGCACACATGGACAACTGGGAAGAGGCTGTGAAGTTCCTGGAGAAGTTCGACGATGCCGGCGACTTCCTGGTGTCGCCCGCTGCTTTGGGCGCCCTGGGCAATGCCTACGCACACGTGAACCAGCTCGACAAAGCCGTGAGCACACTGACAAAGGCTGCCGAGAAGGCCGACAACATCCTGCAGTCGCCCATCTACTACATTCAGGCTGGCGAAATCCTGGAAAGCCAGGGCAAGAAGGCCGAGGCCTTGAAGCTCTATCAGAAGGTGAAGGCTATGGAGAGCTACTCCGAGTCGTCGCGCTACGTTGATATGATCGACGAGTACATTGCCCGCGTAGCCGAGTAAGCCAATGGCCACCCGCAACCTTTCAGATTATAATGCCGCCAAGGTGCCCGATGCGTCGAACATGATCTTCGGCATCGTGGTGGCAGAATGGAATCCCGAAGTGACGCAGGCCCTGCTCGATGGTTGTGTCTCCACACTTGAAAAGCATGGTGCGCTGCCCGAGAACATCCATGTGAAGACGGTGCCCGGCAGCTTTGAGCTGATTTATGGTGCCCACCAGATGACTCTCAACGACGGCTACGATGCCGTGATCATCCTGGGCAGCGTCATCCGCGGCGAGACACCCCACTTCGACTACATCTGCCAGGGCGTCACTGCAGGTATTGCCCGCCTGAACGCCACCAGCAACATCCCCGTCATCTACGGGTTGCTCACCACCAACGACCGCCAGCAGGCGCTCGACCGCGCCGGTGGCCGACTGGGCAACAAGGGCGACGAGTGCGCCGTGGTGGCCATCAAAATGGCAAAATTCTAAAATGAAGCCCCCCCTTCAGCCCCCGAGGGGGCTACTATAGTTCAAACTTTTGGCAAGACTATAGTAGCCCCCTCGGGGGCTGACGGGGGGCCACTCCCTCGGGGGCTGAAGGGGGGGCTTGATTATACGTAGGTCTCCAAAAACTTCAGTTCCCCCTCCACTCTCACCTCTTGGGTGGTGGCGGGCAGAAGGATGGTCTCGCCAGCTTGCAGGGCGATGGTCTCGCCGTCGACCGTAAGCTTGCCCTCGCCCTTTACAACCATCAGGATGACAAAGGAGTCCAGCTCGCTGTAGTCGAGCAGCATCGGCTCAGTGAGGTCGTAGATGGCCGTGGTGAAGAAGGGGCATTGCACCACTTGCTGCGGCATGTTTTTCTCGGCATGGTAAGGCGTGCGATAGTCGGACAGCACGGTGTAGTCGATGGCCTCGGCGGCCTCGCGGGTGTGCAGCTGTCGCAGGTTGCCATTCTTGTCGCGCCGCTTGAAGTCGTAGATGCGGAAGGTGACATCGCTGGTCTGCTGAATCTCAGCCACCAAGCTGCCCGAGCAGATGCTATGGATACGCCCGGCAGGGATGAAGAACACATCGCCCTCGCGCACCTCATAGCGTGCCAATGCCTCGGTGATGGTATCGTCGGCCACCATCTGCTGGTATTGTGCCGGGGTGAGCTGTTGCTTCAAGCCGCAATAGAGGGATGCACCGGGCTCGCCGTCCAGGCAATACCACATCTCGGTCTTTCCCTGACTGTAGCCAAGGCGATGCGCAACCTCGTCGTTGGGGTGCACCTGTATGGAGAGGTCCTTTTGGGCGTCGATGAACTTCACCAGCAGCGGGAACTCGTCGCCGAAGCGCTCATAATTCTCCTTCCCCACCAGTTTAGCCTTCTCTTGCTCCACCAGTTCGTTGAGTGTCTTTCCTGCATCGGGCCCATCGAGTACCACGGTCTCGTTATCCTTTACACCCGAAATTTCCCAGCTCTCGCCCACGTTATCCATCTGGGCGTTGAGCCGTTTAAAGGGGATGATTTTGTCACCTCCCCACAATGTCTGCTTCAGCAGTGGTTTGAATTGATAAATCATTCTTGCTGTTTCTTAAGTCTATATTTAGAATTTGTTTTTTTACTTACCATAATCATCTAAAAAATTCAGAAGACGGCAGCAATCTTCTTAATGCCTTTTAATACGTTCATCAAGGACGAATCCTTGCGGGCCGTCTGCATGTTGTATTTGGTCTGAAGATACATTAGCGAATCAGCAGGCACGTCAAGAGCTGCCTCAAACATCAAAGCTGTCTTTGCAGTGAGAGGCCGACGGGCATTAAGAATCTCGTTTACTACTGAATATGTGAGTCCCATGCTTTCGGCCAACTGTCGCTGACTGATGCCGCGCTCCTCAATCTCGTCCTTAAGAATTTCGCCTGGATGTGTAGGAAATGCCCCGTAACCTAAGTTTCCCATCTTTCGTTTCTCCTATTTCATTTATAATGGTTTGACAATTCTATGATGTTGCAAAGGGTGATACCTTTATCTGCTGATGATACAAACTCTATGCGGTATTGGTCGTTAACGCGAACTGATTCCAATCCAGCCTTGTCACCCACGAGTTTCTCGTAACGTAGTGAGCGATATCGTAACAAATCTGTCACCTTTTCTACAGAATCGAGAATATTAACCACTCTGACGTACCGCTTAACAATTTCTGGTTGGTAGCGATGATGCTTATCGCTCGTTACTCCGTCATAGAACAATTCTCGCAGATAATCTTTTTCGAACGTTATCTCCATATAGCACATTCTTCTAAGGTGCAAAGGTAGCACTTTCCTTTGATATTCGCAAATTTTGCGAACCTTTTCTTTCTATTTCTCCTAAAAGATGATGTTCGTTAATTGCAAGTCGGTATTTACCCTTGCAAAAGTTTCGGATGAGCGCTGTTGCAACACCAATAAAATAAAATGTTACACAATGAATAGGCGGCTTGGCGTTTTTTGACTATCTTTGCACGGTGTAAATATTAATCTTAACTAAAGTATAATGAAACGTCTATTAACAGCGTTGCTCGTAGCGGCACCATTGTCGCTGGCGGCACAGAATCCCGTCATCCGAGGCATCTACTCGGCCGACCCTACCGCGCGTGTTTTTAATGGAAAGGTGTACCTCTACCCGTCGCACGACATTTTCCCGCCTGCGGGACAGCGACAGGACTGGTTCTGCATGGAGGACTACCACGTCTTCTCGTCGGAGAACCTCACCGACTGGACCGACCACGGCGTGATTGTCACCCAAAACAAGGTGCCCTGGGTGCGTCCCAACTCCTACTCTATGTGGGCACCCGACTGCGTAGAGCGTAACGGAAAGTACTATTTCTATTTCCCCTCAGCTCCTCAAGCTGGTGGCGGCTTTGCCGTGGGTGTGGCCATCGCCGACAGCCCAGAGGGCCCGTTCATTCCTGAGAAGGAGTCGATCAAGGGCATCAACGGCATCGACCCCTGCGTGCTGCAGGCATCCGACGGCAATGCCTATATTTTCTGGGGCAACGGCCGTTGCGCCAAGCTAAAGCCCAACATGAAGGAACTCGCCGACGACAACCCAAGGGAAACCGTGAAGTGGGGCAACCGCGAAGTGGAGATGGTGGGCGTGAACTGCCTCCAAGGGCTGCCCAACCGTCAGGCTGAAGGCCCATTCGCCTTCGAGTACAACGGCAACTACTACCTCACCTACCCCTACGTGAGAGAAAACACCGAGGTCCTGGGCTACGCCATGAGTAAGAACCCAATGGGACCCTACGAATATAAGGGACTGATTATGGCCGAGCACCCCAACGGCTGCTGGACCAACCACCACAGCATCGTCAACTATAAGGGTCAGTGGTACATCTTCTACCACACCAATTTCTTCTCGCCCAAGGACGACAAGCGCCGCTCGGTCTGCATTGAGAAGCTGTACTTCAATGCCGACGGAACCATTCAGGAGGTGAAGGAGACCATGCGTGGCGTAGGTATCAACAAGGCTACGGAGAAGATTGAGATCGACCGCTACAGCAGCGCCGCCCCTGGCGTAACGACAGAGTATGTTGACACCGTCAACTACTTGCGCGGTGGTGCCGTGGTGCTGCCGACGAAAGGCAGTTGGGTGAAGTATGACGACGTCGACTTCGACGTGCTGACCGACGGTTATCTCCTCATGAGCGTCAAGGCTGCCGACAACACCGAGTTCTGTGTGCGCGAGAAAGACGCCAAAGGAAAAGTCCTGGCTCGCATCAAGATGGAAGTGAAGCCTCAAGAACCCGCTGGTGGTGCTGCAGCCAACCCCATGATGGGCCGCTTCCGTCGCGACCTGCGCGGTCAGTGGCTCACACAGACCGCCACTCTCGACTTCGTTCCTAAGGGCGTGACTAACCTCGTCATCACCAATGAGGGCGACGGTGCGCTCAGCGTGGACTATATCCTCTTCAAGAACCGTCCAAAGTACTTCTCTCCCGTCACCACGCCGACGGCACAGCCCGATAACGAGGGATTCATCCGCCGCTGGCTGCTCTTGGAGCCTATCGACAAGCCCAACAGCGGTAACACCGTCTTCACCGACAGCTATCTGCGCGAGCACTTCAACAGGACATACTTCAAGGATCAGATGACCATCATCCCGAAGGACGGCCAGAAGGTGAAGGCCGAGTTCCAGCAGGAGCAGGCCCCCGCAGGCTTCGGTCGCGGTGCCCAGCAGATGCCTGAAGGTCCGCAGGTGAAGACCGTGAAGCAGACGCTCACCTGGCATGCCCTCGACAGCGAGAACATGAATGTGAAGCTCTTCCGCTTCGCCGAGAAGTGGGGTGAGAAGGTCTATGGCGTGCTCTTCTGGGCTGTCACCATCATCGAGTGCGACGAAGACATCGAGAACGTCCGTCTGGCCGTAGGCTCCAACTCCGCCTCCATGTGGTGGCTCAACGGCGAGGAGACCCTGCTGCTCAGCGGCGACCGCCGTATGGTGAGAGATGATGCCATGTCGAGCCGCATCACCCTGAAGAAGGGCCGCAACATCCTGCGCGGTGCCGTCATCAACGGTCCCGGCATGAGCGACTTCTGCGTCCGCTTCCTCGACGAGAAAGGTAATCCTGTCAAGAACTACAAGGTTACAACCGCTGTAAACAAGAAATAAATAACTGAAACGAATAAAAGAATACTGATATGAAAAGATATTTGTTAAGTGCAGCATTGGCTGTTTCAGCTCCTTTGTTTTGCGTAGCGCAGATTGGCGCGCCCTATATCCACGACCCCTCAACCATCGTCGAGTGCGAGGGCAAATACTATACTTTCGGTACGGGTGGCGGAGGCCTTATCTCCGAAGACGGCTGGACCTGGAACAGCGGCGCTGAGCGTCCTGGTGGTGGTGCTGCCCCCGACATGATCAAGATTGGCGACCGCTACCTCTGCATCTACGGTGCCACAGGCGGTGGCTTGGGCGGTGGACACGCTGGCCGCATCCTCACCATGTGGAACAAGACGCTCGACCCTAAGTCGCCCGACTTCAAGTGGACCACAGCCGTTGAGGTTTGTGCCAGCGACGGTATGGAAGACCAGGACGCCATCGACCCGGGCATCATGCTCGACCCAACCACTGGACGTCTGTGGGTGAGCTACGGAACCTATTTCGGCACCATCCGCCTCATTGAGCTGGATCCCACGACCGGTTACCGTAAGAGCGGCAACAAGGAGAAGGACATCGCCATCGACTGCGAGGCCAGCGACCTCATCTACCGCAATGGCTGGTACTACCTGCTGGGCACCCACGGCACCTGCTGCGACGGTGTGAACTCTACCTACAACATCGTGGTGGGACGCTCGCGCTCGGTGGAGGGTCCTTATATAGATAATGTGGGACGCGACATGTACCACGGTGGTGGCCGCATGGTCGTCGCCGCTGGCGACCGCAAGACGGGTGCCGGACACTTCGGACGCATGATTCTCGACGAGGGCGTGGAGATCATGTCGTTCCACTGGGAGGCCGACTTCGATATGGGTGGACGCTCCACACTGGCCATCCGTCCGCTGCTCTGGAAGAACGACTGGCCATACGCTGGCGAGCAGGTGAAGGACGGCGTCTATGAGATTGAGAGCGAGCGTCGTGGCTATGCACTGGAGTTGGCCGTCGACTTCGTCCGCATGAACGTAGCTCGTCAGGGTGGATTCGGAGGCTTCGGCCGTCCGCAGCAGGGTGCTGCTCCTGCTCCCCCTCAGCGCATTCCCGTTCAGACGCTTCAAGAGGTGCAGGACAAGTGGCCCGAGGGCGAGGTTCCCGTTCGCATCGGCGACTATATGTTCCGTCCCTGGCAGAAGTGGGACGTGGCCCGTACAGGTAAAGGCACCGTGGCCGGCCCGCTCTACGCCATCCACATCTCAGGCACCAACCGTGCTTTGACCGCTACCGACAAGCTGGAGGTCACCACCAAGGAGTTTGCCGGACTCGACGAGCAGCTTTGGCGCATCGAGCAGCTCACCGACGGCACCTACCGCATCATGCCGTACGTCATCCCCGGACAGGAAGGCAAGAACCAGAAGTATTGCCTCTACTCTGCCGGCGACAGCACGCCTACGCTGGCCGAATACGACTTTAACAGCGACAACTCCAAGTGGAACTTCCGCAACCACTAAGAGGGGTCTTGAAAGAACATGATAAATAAATAACTAAATAGGTGAAAGCAGTGGACTCGTTTCACTCTTTCACCTTTTTTCCTTGTGAAAAATGAAAAGAATCTTACTCACCCTCGCGCTCGCAGCTGCAACAATGATGGCTTCGGCGCAACTGCTTTACAAGATTTCGGGCAAGGGGCTTAAGTCGCCCTCCTACATCGTGGGCACCTACCATCTGGCTCCCCTGTCGTTTGTTGACTCCATTCCTGGCATCCGTCAAGCCATGGACCAGTGCCAGCAAGTGTATGGCGAGCTGGTAATGGCCGACATGCTGGGCCCCGACAGCGTGGCCATGATGCAGAAGGCCTTGATGTTGCCCGACAGCATGACACTCGACAGTCTGCTTTCCGCCGATGAAATGGGCCGTTTGAACAGCTACATGAAACAACTGATGGGCATGGACATGACCAATCCCTTGCTGAAGCAACAGATGAACAAGATGACACCGTCGGCCCTGAGCTCTACGCTGACCATATTAGCCTTTATCAAAAAGGGGGGCAACATGGACCTGCAGAACAGCTTCGACGACTACTTCCAAAAGCAAGCACGCGAACAAGGCAAGGGCGTGGGAGGATTGGAGACGATGGCCTTCCAAATCAGCGTCCTCTATGGAGGAAAGTCGCTGGAACGCCAGAAGGAGCTGCTGATGTGCCAAGTGGACAACGCCGAGTACATTGACTCCATGACCGACCATGTCATCAAAGCATTCTTCGCCCAAGACCTCGACGCCATCAAGGAGGCTATGGACATAAAGATGAACAACAGTTGCGACAACTCGCCCGAAGAGGATGCCGACCTCATCGACAACCGCAATGCCGACTGGCTGACGAAGATGCCCGCCATCATGGCGCAGAAGCCCACCCTCTTTGCCGTAGGCGCTGGCCATCTACCTGGCCCGAAAGGCGTGCTGAACCTGCTGCGTCAGGCCGGCTACAAGGTGGAGGGCGTTACCAAGTAAACAAAAAACTGATAAGGAAAACCATGAATAACGAAGAAGCACTCAACCCCACTCCTATCATTCGCCAAGAACAACCAAATGATTACCGCGAGGTGGAGAACCTTACGCGAGAGGCATTCTGGAATGTCTACCGTCCTGGATGTACAGAGCATTTTGTACTCCATCAGTTTAGAACGAACCCAGATTTCATACCAGAACTTGACCTGGTGATGGAAGTCGATGGCCAGATAATTGGCCATGTGATGTTCTCAAAGGCGGAACTCTTGCTGAACGATGGCAGCAGAAAGCCATCTTGGACTTTTGGGCCCATTAGCATCCATCCCAGCTACAAACGCAAAGGCAATGGACTCCAACTGCTTCAAAATGCACTGGAGAAAGCACGCCAGATGGGCATCGGCTTCCTCTGCATGGAAGGCAACATCGAGTTTTACCGTCATGCGGGTTTTGATCTCGCCAGCAAACTGAACATCCATTATCATGCCGAGCCGAAGGACGCTGTAGTGCCTTACTTCCTCGCACAAGAACTCATTCCCGGCTGGCTGAAAGCAAACGGCATCGACGAAGCCACATATTGTCCGCCCAAGGGTTTTTTTGTGGCTGGCGACAACGAAGAGGCTTTCAACGTTTACGAAGCATCATTCCCCCAAAAGGAAAAAGCTTTCCAAGCTGGACAGTTGCCACAGTTTTGTCAGAGTTGCGGCATGCCACTAACACGTATCGAAGATTGCGGCAGAAACGCCGATGGAAGCACCAACTTCGACTACTGCCAGTATTGCTTTAAGGACGGGAAGTTCCTGCAGGAGTGTACGATGGACGAAATGATTGAGCATTGTGCCCAGTTTGTTGACGAGGTCAACAAGAACATGCCAAAGCCCATGACCAAGGAAGAATACAAGCAGATGATGCAAGGTTTCTTCCCCATGCTCAAAAGATGGAGAAGATGAACCTATAGTCTATCGTCTAAAGTCTATAGTCATCATCTAAAGTCAACAAAAAGAGGCTGCAGTCTTCAACGAACTGCAGCCTCAAACATAAAGAAGGCGGCCTCCTACTCTCCCGCATTGCATTGCAGTACCATCGGCGCAGGCGGGCTTAACTTCTCTGTTCGGAATGGGAAGAGGTGGGACCCCGCCGCAATAACCACCTGAAAAGGGGGTTGACACATCACACACAA
>JAFZSR010000079.1 GCA_017619275.1 Prevotella sp.
CCTGCCCCTCCCTTGTAGGGAGGGGAGTATATAGACTTGCCATCTAGTGTGGAGTCTGTAGAAGTATATACTCCCCTCCCTACAAGGGAGGGGCAGGGGGGTGGGTCTGGGTGGGTCTGTTGGGGGTGGGTGTTTGGGTGTTTAGATGGTTTACTTCCAAACAATCTCGCTTCGCCCTGCGTTATGGTTAATCACCTTTGCCATGACGAAGAGGAGGTCGCTGAGGCGATTGACATATCCCATGATTTCGGGACCCACGACGGCCTGCTCGGCGAGTGCATCAATGCGGCGCTCGGCGCGTCGGCATACCGTGCGGCACACGTGGCACTGGGCGGCTGCTGGGGTGCCTCCAGGCAAAATGAAACCCTGCCGCTCGGGCAGTCGACCGTTCAGGTCGTCGATGTACTGCTCCAGATATTCCGTCTCGCCTTCGGGCAGATGTGCCGAGGGATAGAGGGGCGTCTGACTCTGGTCGGTGGCCAGATGCGTACACACGTTGAACAGGTTGTTCTGTATGCGAATCACCAGGGTGCGCAGTTCGTCGTCTTCGGGCAGCATGGCGGCCAGGAGGCCCAAGTGACTGCTCAGCTCGTCGACGGTGCCGTAGGCTTCCAAACGCACATCGGTCTTGCTGATGCGCACGCCGCCCACCAAATCGGTCATGCCTTTGTCGCCACGGCGGGTATAGACTTTAATGATTTTCATACACGTTTTAGATTATTAGTTAGAAATTGACGATGTAGCGTTGCTTTTGCCGCTGCGGGTCGAAGATGGCGATGCCACAGTAGTAGAGGTCGAAGGTCACGGTGGCACGACCACTGTCAACCACCTGCTGCCAAGCGTCGGCATGGTGGCCAATGTCTTCCACCATGAGCGTAGTGCCGCTGGCACATTGCGCCAGCAGCGCCTCGATGCTCGCCATGGGCGGGGCGATGACCAACGATGTTGCCGCCGACGCCGCACCCATCACTTCGGTCTTCTTACAGCCCGCCAACAGATACGGGGCGAACAGCCCTGTGAGGTCGGCCACAGCCCGGGGCTGCAGATGGTTGGCCAACCTAAAGCACAACCGTCCCAGCTTGCGGTGCAGTCTGTCGTCGTCCTGCCCCAGCATGGCGTAGGCATAATAGGGCCAACGCTCGTTCACCACATAGCGCACAAAGCGGTAGTCGGAGGGCGACTGTATGCCAAACCCCCGACAATGGCCTATGCGGCGCAGCCATATCCATGCTTGATGCAAGCGAGTCATTGGTTGAGAATTTGTCTACCGCAGGATTTTACGACCGTTGCTGACGTAGATGCCAGCCTTCGGCGTTGAAAGGCGTCGCCCTTGCAGGTCGTACACCTCATTGTTCATTGTATAATTCTTGTTATTCAAGAGAATGTCGTTCATACCGGTGACATCGGCTTCGGCCGCGATGCCAATCTCGGCGCACGACGTCCAAGCCCTACCGTTGATCTCGCTCTTGGCCACGAACTTCAGGTAGCGGCCGGCGGTAGCAGTCTTCAGCTTGGCCAGCTGCAACGACGTGGTTTTCTGGAACTCGCCAGTGGCCACGGCGGTGCCCCATGTCTTGCCATCGTTGCTCAGGTAGATTTCGTAGGCCTTCACCATGCCGTTCTCGTTGCCGTCTTGGCGCGACAGGTAGGTAATGGCGGTCACCTTGTAGATCTTCACCATATCGATAATCAAGGTGTGCGGACAGGGCGGCTCGCTGCTGCCCCACTCGGTGTGCCAGAAGGTGTCGTTCTTGCCATCGAAGGCCAACCGTGCCTCGTTGCCGCTGTGCTGACTGTCGGCGCTGACCAGCTTCCAAGCCGTCTTGTTGATGAAGAGCGGGAAGTCGTAGGTCAGTTTCGCGCTGGTCAACAGGTTGTTGGCAGTGCTATAGGCCGTGATGGTGCAAGCGTCGTTGTGGAGCACGGGGGCGGAGTACACCTGATAGTCGCCTCCATCGATGCTATACATGATGGTGGCACCCTTCGTCTCGGTGGTCATCTTGATGCGACCGTTCTGCTGCCGCTCGCAGCTGACGGGCTGGCAGACGGGCATGTCGACACGGGCCACCTCGGCGGCTTTGGTCTCCTTGGCCAGCGGTATCAGGAAGAAGCGGAACGAGGTGTTCTGTGCGTGCAGTTCGTATTTCTCCCTGACGTCGGGGCCGCACGAGGCGTTGCCCAGGCCACGGGTGGCAGCGTCGAGGTTGACGACGGTGAGGGCACACGTCTTGAACTGGTAGATATGCTTCGAACGGTTACTACGGTCGGTGTAGTTGTCTTCCGGACGGAAGTGCACGGCCGAGGCGGCCATCTGGTCGGGAGCGACGAAGACCAGTCCCAGCCCCTCGGCATTGCGCAGCGCGAGCCAGCGCACCTCCTGCTTGGTGCCGTGCTCTTGCGGCAGGATGTAATCCTCGCGCTGGTCGCCGACGGTGCTGGTGTAGATGGCGGGCAGACAGGCCTCCTTGCGGTCGCGGTAGCTGTCCCAGGGGCCGCGACCAAACCATTGCAGTTGCTCAAATTCCGACGGCATCTCCAAGCGGAAGCCCAACTTGGGGATGATGGCGCCGGTGCTGGTTGGGCGGATGAGCGAGCTGGCCATGATGGTGCCGTCGGCAAAGACATAGAAGCTGAGCAACACATTGAAAGCGGTGCCGTTCTTGCCGGTATGGGTGCTGTTCAGCGTCACGTTCACGGCGTCCTTGTCGTCCTCTCGGGTCACTTCTGCGCCATTGCCTTTCACGGTGAGCTTGCGCAGACCCATGTTGTCCCAGCTGCTGCTCTGACGACCGTCGTTGTCGGTGGGCAGACGGAAGGCGTTCAGTAGCAAGGGCTTGTTCACCATCTGCACATCGTCGTAGGTATAAGAAGAGAGCGTGCCTTGCGTCTTGCTGAACACAGCCTTGAAGCGGGCGCCAGTGATGGTGATGATGTTGGCACCATCGTCCACGGTGAGTTCCCCACTCGTTGGGGCGGCGTACATTGGCTTTTCGGCAGCACGAACAGGCAGTTTCTCCTCGGCCACCACATAACCGGCATTGGCCCAAGGCGTGTCCTCCTTCTGCGTGGCGGTGAACTGGATGAAGGCTTCCTGGGCGGCATCGAGCGACGAGAGCGACGAGAGGTCGATAGTGACCAAAGCACTGTCGGCAGCGGCCACTTCCTTGTCAATCGTTCCACTTGCAAGGGTGTTACCCTCCTCGTCCATCACGGCATAGCGCATGTCGTAGTGCGAGCTGGGCAGGAAGGCCATCTTGTTCTTCACGCGGAAGCGACCTTGGCTTGCGTTGACGGCCTTGAACTCCAAGGGCTGGTAGACCTTCTTCGTGTTGTACGACTTGGCCGTCAGGCTCCAGTCGGGGCGCACCAGTCCGTTGATGCAGAAGTTGCCGTCGTTGGGGTTGTCGCCGAAGTCGCCGCCGTAGGCCCAGTACTCCTGGCCGCTGCTGGTCTTCGTCAGCAGTCCCTGGTCCTTGAAGTCCCAGATGAACTCACCCGTCAGGCAGGGATATTTCTCGTAAAGGTCGAACATGTCGCGCACGTTACCCATGGAGTTGCCCATGGAGTGCGAGTTTTCGCATTGTATGTGAGGTTTCTGCCCGCTCTGTCCCTTTCGCGAAGAACCTATCCATTCGATGGTTTCGTAGCTGCCATACATGGTCGACGACACATCGGCATAGTCGCTGTTGCCCTCGTAGTGGGTGGGACGGGTGGTGTCGAGTTTCTTGATGGCCTGTCCCACATATTTGAAGTTTTCGCCATTTCCACTCTCGTTGCCAAAAGACCACATGAAGATGCAGGCGTGGTTGCGCAACCAGCGTACATGGTTCTCCGAGCGTTCCACCATCGCCTGACGGAACAGTTGCACCGACGAGAGGCCAGTGTTGGCGTGGCACTCCACGTCGGCCTCGGCCAACACATAGATGCCATACTTGTCGCAGAGGTCGTAGAAGATGGGGTCGTTGGGATAATGGCTGGTGCGCACGGCATTGACGTTCAGCCGCTTCATCGTCTTGATGTCCTCCTCAATCTCCGCATCGCTGATGGCTCGGCCGTTCTGGGGCGAGAAGTCGTGGCGGTTCACACCGTGGAACACCATGCGACGCCCGTTGATAGTGAGGGCACCGTCGCTGCGGATGGCCACCTCGCGGAAGCCCACCTTCGAGCCGCGAATGTCGCAAACGTGGCCATTGGCATCTTTCAGCGTCAGCACCAGGTCGTAGAGGTTAGGCTCTTCAGCACTCCACAGGCGGGGAGCAGTCACGTCCATATCGATGCTTCCCGAACCATCGGCAACGCTGGCGCTGCCTTGGGCTACCACCTGTCCGTTGTCCAGGATCTTCGCCTCCACCGTCAACTGGGGATTATCCGTTTCAGAATTCTGAATGCTGAACTGAACGTTTGCCTTGGCGTTCTTGTAATTGTTGTCCAGGTCGGTGGTGAAGAAATAGTCGCGAATCTGCGTCTTCGGTGCCGCCCAGAGGAAGCAATGGCGCTGGATGCCCGTCAGTCGCCAGTAATCCTGGCACTCCAGGAACGAGCCGCTGGTGAAGCGATACACCTGCAGGGCCATGATATTGTCGCCCTCCGTGACATAGTTCGTGATATCAAACTCTGCCGGGACATACGAGTCCTCGCTGTAGCCCACACGCTGGCCGTTCACCCAAAGGTAGAAGCCGTGACCCACGCCGTTGAAGCGTACGTAGACGTGGTGCCCCTGCAACCAGTCGGCAGAGAGATTGAAGTGGCGGCGGTAGGTGCCCACAGGGTTGGGCATCGAACTGTTGTAGGTGAACCAGCTGGGCCGGTCGGCCATCACGCTGTAGGTCTGCTGATTGTAGGAGAAGGGATAGGCCACATTGCAGTAGAGCGGTTTGTCCCAGTTCTTGCTATGGCGAAGCCCCCACACCTGCCAACTGGAGGGCACGTCGATGTCGGTCCACGATGCGTCGTTGTAGTCGGCAGCACACATGGCCGCCGTGGCCTTCGATGGCATGTTCACCCAATAGAACTTCCACACGCCGTCGAGACTCTGGTAGTAGGGCGAGCGTGCCGGGTCGTTCAGTGCCACGTCGGCCTCGCTGCCCATGGGCAGTGCCACGGTGTGCGCCGTCTCGCGGTTCACGTTGCTCGTCTTGGGGTCGTCCCATTCCTTTCCTGTCTGCGCACTTGCAACCACCACCCAAAGCAGGGCTGCCAGCATCGAAATCGTCTTCTTCATCACAATCCTTTATTTGTTCAACAGATTATTTGTAGGCTTTTGGATTGCAAAGTTAATTATTATTCATTGAAACACCAAAAAAACAAAGGAGTTTGTTTTGTTCTTCTCTCGTTATTTCGTAACTTTGTAGCCAGTTTTACAAACCTAAAGTTAAAGAGCATGAAGAAACGTAGCATGATGGCAGCCCTGTTGGTTGCTGCCACGCTGGGCATGAACGCCCAACGGCCCATGAGCGCCCCGAAGGGTGGAAAGGCCATTAGTGACGAATTGATCGGTATATTCTTCGAGGACATCTCGTCGGCTGCCGACGGCGGCCTCTATGCCGAGCTGTTGCAGAACGGCTCCTTCGAGTACAACCCCTCTGAAAAAGACGGCTGGGGACCTGGCACGGCATGGAAGTCCATCCGCCCGGGCCACTCGCTGGGCTACATGGAGGTGCGCATGGCCGAGGATGCCCTGTCCTATCAGCTGGCAAAGAACCAACCGGAGAAGAAGGCCTACAACCCCACCTACATGCGTCTGCACACCGAGCGTGTGAAGGAGTACTACGACTATCGCGGCTGGAAGGGCTTCGGTCTGCAAAACGACGGTTTTGATGGCATCTCGGTGAAAGCTGGCGCTAACTACGACTTCTCCGCCTACTTCCGCAACCCCGTAGGAGCCTCGCAGGCCAAGGAGGGCAAGACCACGGTTCGTGTCGCTCTTGTGGAGCAGCAGCAGGGCTGGGGCGCACAGCCCAAGTTGCTTGCCGAAGCCACCTTCGACATGCCCTTCGGTGCTGGCACAGGTTCATGGAAAAAATATGAGGCCGTGCTCACCCCCAATGCCGACAGCAAGAAAGCCTGTCTGCAGGTGCTCATGCTCACCCAGGGCGAACTCGACGTCGACCAGTTCTCATTGATGCCGCAGGACACCTATAAGGGTCACGGTCTGCGCAAGGACCTGGCACAGGCGCTGGCCGACTTGCACCCGAAGTTCATGCGCTTCCCCGGCGGCTGCGTGGTGCATGGTGGTGGCGACGGTTTCTGGAACACCTATCGCTGGAAGACCACCATCGGCCCGAAGGAGCTGCGCCGTCCGCTGAAGAACACCTGGGGCTACCACCAGTCGATGGGCCTGGGCTACTATGAGTACTTCCAGTTCTGCGAAGACCTCGGCATGGAGCCGCTGCCCATCCTGCCCTGCGGCGTGAGCTGCCAAGGCACCAACGGCGGCTGGGGCATGCGTGAACAGGCACAGGACGTGGTGCCCATGGACAAGATGGACGAGTGGGTGGACGAAGCCCTCGACCTCATTGAGTGGGCCAACGGCGACCCCGCCACCAGCAAGTGGGCGAAGATGCGTGCCGATGCCGGACACCCCAAGCCCTTCAACCTGAAGTATCTAGGAATGGGCAACGAGGAGCGCATCAGCCCCGAGTTCAACGAGCGCTTCACCTATATATATAATAAGGTACGCGCAAAATATCCCAACATCGTCATCGTGGGAACGGCCGGCCCCGGCTCGCACCCCGGCAACAACGACCTGAAGAACGGTTGGGAGTTGGCCGAGAAACTGGGCATGCCCATCATCGACGAGCACTACTACGAGCCAAACACCTACTTCCTGAACAAGCGCCAGTACGACAGCTATCCCCGCGACCGCAAGACGAAGGTGTATCTGGGCGAGTATGCTTCCAAGGACAAGAAGCTCATCGACGCCCTGGCCGAGGGTCTCTATCTGCTGCATGTGGAGCGCAATGGCGACGTGGTGTGCATGACCAGCTACGCCCCGCTCTTCGCCCGCAAGAACGCTACCAACTGGAACCCCGACCTCATCTACTTCGACAATGACCGCCCATTCCTCACCTGCAGTTACTACGTGCAACAGCTCTTCGGACTCTCCAGCGGACAGTACTACTATGGCGACTGCGTCACCTTCGAGGGCGACGAGAAAGGTGTGGAGCAGCCTGTGGAGAACAGCCACTACGGCCAGTCGGTGGTGCTGAACGTGAAGTCGCGCCGCCTCTATGTGAAGATGGTGAACGCCAGCGACCAACCGAAGACTGCCAACGTGAACCTGGGCCGCTTCTCGCTGAAGAAGACAGCCACCAAGACCGTGCTCGCCGGACAGGCCAACGACGAGAACAACTTCGACCAGCAGCCCATCGCACCCCAGAAGGAGGAGGTGAAGGCCCAGAAGAAGTTCAAGTACGAACTGGCCCCTTACTCGATGGTCATGTTCGAATACGCGCTGTAGCGAAATCGTTCCGCGCTCGTTTTCAAAGCCTACACGGTCGATGATTTGGTAATAAACGTTGGTTTCTGGCAGAGTGAAAGATAGCTAAAAATGCAAATAAATTTGGTGTTTCGCCGCTTTCTTCGTAACTTTGCACCCCATTTTGTGAACTAAGCAACGAAAGCATGTCTTGCATTCTGCACATAGAAACCAGCACCGAGGTGTGCTCGGTGGCCGTGAGCGACGACGCGCAGGTGATCTACCACGATGAGCAGCGGGCGGAGCACAAAGGCTCCAGCGCCGAGCGACTGGCAACGATGGTGGACGAGGCGATGTCGTTCACCGACAGCCACGCCATCCCCTTCGACGCGGTGGCCGTCAGCGGTGGACCGGGATCCTACACAGGGCTGCGCATCGGCGTGTCGATGGCCAAGGGCATCTGCTGCGGCCGAGGGCTGAAGCTGATCAGCGTGCCCACGCTCGAACTGCTCTGCGTGCCCGTGTTGCTGCGCGACGAACTGCCCGACGACGCCCTGCTCTGCCCCATGCTCGATGCCCGCCGCATGGAGGTCTATGCCGCCGTCTACGACCGTGCCCTCCGACCCGTGCGCCCCGTACAGGCCGACGTGGTGGATGCCGACACCTATCGGGAATGGCTCGAGGAGCGGCCCGTCTATTTCCTCGGCAATGGAGCCGCGAAGTGCATGACGGCCATCCAGCACCCCAACGCCCACCTCATCGAAGGCATCGAGCCATTGGCACGATGGATGCAGCCCTTGGCCGAACGCCGGCTGCTGAACGGTCAAACCGAGGACGTGGCCTACTATGAACCTTTCTACCTCAAAGACTTTGTGGCCAAGATGCCCAAAAGCCCCTTTTAACGAAATATGGAAATACAAGGATTAGACTACAACACCCAGCGACAAGCGCTGCTGATGCCCGAATATGGTCGCGAGATACAGAAAATGGTCGACCATGCCGTGAGTCTGCCCTCGCGCGAGGAACGGCTTCGCTGTGCCAAGACCATCGTGAAGATGATGGAAACGAAGGTGCCCCAGATTCGCGAGAATGCCAACTACCAGCAGACGCTGTGGGA
This sequence comes from Prevotella sp., assembly GCA_017619275.1. Classification (GTDB taxonomy): domain Bacteria; phylum Bacteroidota; class Bacteroidia; order Bacteroidales; family Bacteroidaceae; genus Prevotella. Next base: position 8,535 of record JAFZSR010000079.1, read on the forward strand.
TCATCTATACCTGATGAGCGGCAAGGAGCTCGACATCGACTGGCCTTGCGACGTGAGCGAGGCCGAGCGCATACAAAACAAGCCGCAGCCCATGCCACGCCCCGACACATCCATCCGTCTGCGCCACTATGGCCGACTGGTGGAAGAGCTGTGGGAGCGGCTGAAGGAGATGCCCGAAGGGCCAGAACGCGACGAGTTGACACGGCAAACCGCCAACCAGATGAAGCGCGACCTGGTGCTGTGGGGGCACGGCTCCATCGACAACGAGAAGGTGGCCGACGACTTGGCACACTACACCGACGGGAAGATTCAGCTCGATCTGAACAGCTTTGCCTTTGAGCGATTCATACCTGCCGACGAGATGCCAACAGGCAAAAAGGGAAAGAAGAAGAAATAGTTTTGACGTGATAGCGTTATCACGTGACAATAAGACAGAATGGCCTCATTCATCATCGAGGGCGGTCATCCGCTCAGTGGAACCATCGTGCCGCAGGGTGCCAAGAACGAAGCCCTGCAGGTCATCTGCGCCACGCTGCTCACCAGCGAGCCGGTGACCATCAGCAATATCCCCAACATTCGCGACGTCAACAACCTCATACAACTATTAAAGGATATGGGGGTGAAGGTGACAACAGTAGCCCCCTCCAACCTCCCCCAAGGGGGGGAGGCTTTTCTACCACCCCATCCCTCCAACCTCCCCCAAGGGGGGGAGGCCACCTTCCAAGCCGACGAGTTGAATCTGGATTTCCTTGATAGCGACGAGTTTGTGCGCAAATGTGCCGAGCTGCGTGGCTCTGTCATGATGATTGGTCCGCTGCTGGCTCGCATGGGAAAGGCTGTGGTGGCCAAGCCGGGGGGCGACAAGATTGGGCGTCGCCGACTGGACACCCACTTCCTGGGCTTTGAGCGGTTGGGGGCACACTTCAACCATGTGCCCGAGCGTGGTGTCTACGAGCTGTCGGGCCACCATCTCAGGGGCAGCTATATGCTGCTCGACGAGGCCAGCGTCACCGGCACGGCCAATATCGTGATGGCTGCCGTGTTGGCACATGGCACCACCACCATCTACAATGCCGCCTGCGAGCCTTATGTGCAGCAACTCTGTAAGATGCTCAACAGCATGGGCGCACGCATCAAAGGCATTGCCTCGAACCTGCTCACCATTCAAGGTGTCGGCCAACTGCACGGCACCACCCACCGCATCCTACCCGACATGATCGAGGTGGGCTCGTTCATCGGCATGGCAGCCATGGTGGGCGACGGCATCCGCATCAAGGACGTGTCGCTTAAGAACTTGGGCATCATCCCCAGCACCTTCCGCCGCATGGGCATCCGCGTAAAAGAGGAGGGCGACGACCTCTTCATCCCCCGCATGCGCCACTACGAGATACAGTCGTTTATCGACGGTACCATCATGACCCTGGCCGACGCCCCTTGGCCCGGCCTGACACCCGATTTGCTCTCCGTACTCATCACCGTGGCCACCCAGGCTCGCGGAAGCGTGCTCTTCCACCAAAAGATGTTCGAGAGCCGCCTGTTCTTTGTCGACAAGCTCATTGATATGGGAGCGCAAATCATCCTTTGCGACCCCCACCGCGCCGTGGTGGTGGGCCACGACCGCAAGTTGCAGTTGCGCGGCGGCCGCATGTCGAGCCCCGACATCCGAGCCGGCATCGCCCTACTCATCGCCGCCCTCAGCGCCCGTGGCAGCAGCCGCATCGACAACATTGAGCAAATCGACCGCGGCTACCAGAACATCGAAGGCCGCCTCAACGCCCTCGGCGCCCACATCACCAGAATGACATAGCAAAGAAAACTAGATTCTCTAGAAAGACTAGTAAGACTAGAAAGTCTAGTAAGTCTAGAAAATCTAGAAAAACCCCAAAAAAAGAATGATCAAAGAGGAAGAAGTCTACCGCATAGGCCGCCTGGGCAAGCCCCACGGCGTGAAGGGTGAGGTGACGATGCAGGTCGACGACGATGTCTTCGACCGCGTCGATGCCGATTTCCTGGTGCTGCGCGTCGGCGGCATCCTCGTGCCTTTCTACATGGAGGAGTATCGCTTCCGCACCGATGCCACCGCCCTCATCAAGTTCGAGGACGTGGACACCGTGGAGCAGGCCCGCCAGCTCACCAACTGCGACGTCTTCTTCCTGCGCCGCTTGGCCGACAACGACGAAAGCGAATACACCTGGACCTTCTTCGTAGGCTTCGATTTGATCGAAGCCTCCAGCGGCAAGACCGTGGGGCGCATCGCCGCTGTCGACGACAGCACGCAGAACATCCTCTTCGAGCTCGAAGACGGCACCCTCATCCCCGCTGCCGAAGAGCTCATCGACCAGATAGACCAAGAAAAGAAACAGATACACATGGCCCTGCCCGAAGGGCTGCTCAACTTATGAAGAAACGACAAATAGCCATACTGGGTTCCACCGGGAGCATCGGCACACAGGCACTGCAGGTCATCGAGGAGCACAGCGACCTCTACGAGGTCTACTGCCTCACGGCCAACAACCGTGTGCAGCTACTGGCCGAGCAGGCCCACAAGTTCAGGCCCGCTGCCGTGGTCATCGCCAACGAGGAGCGTTACGACGAGCTGAAAAGTCTGATGGACGACCTGCCCGACGTGAAGGTATATGCCGGCGCACGAGCCCTCGACGAAATCGTAGAGGCCGACCCCATCGACATGGTGCTCACCGCCATGGTGGGCTTCGCCGGTCTCAGTCCCACCATCCACGCCATCAAGGCGCGCAAGGCCATCGCCCTGGCCAACAAGGAGACGCTGGTAGTAGCTGGCGAACTCATCCTGCAGCTGGCACAGCAATACCACGTGCCCATCCTGCCCGTCGACAGCGAGCACTCTGCCATCTTCCAGAGCCTCGTGGGCGAAGACGACAACCCCATCGAGAAGATTCTGCTCACCGCCAGCGGAGGCCCCTTCCGTCTGATGCCCCAGGAGCAGCTGGCCACGGTGACGAAGGCCGACGCCCTGCGCCACCCCACATGGGACATGGGTGCCAAGATTACCATCGACTCGGCCACGATGATGAACAAGGGCTTCGAGGTCATCGAGGCCAAGTGGCTCTTCGGCGTTGAAGCCAGCCAGATTGAGGTGCTGGTGCACCCGCAGAGCATCGTCCACAGCGCCGTGCAGTTCCACGACGGCTCGGTGAAGGCCCAGCTGGGCGTGCCCGACATGCGGCTGCCCATCCAGTACGCCCTGTCGTTCCCCCGCCGCCTGTCGCTCAACAGCGAGCGCCTCGACCTCTTCAAGGCGCAGAAGCTGGAGTTCTTCCGCCCCGACCTCGAGAAGTTCCGCTGTCTGGCCCTGGCCTTCGAGGCCATCAAGCAGGGTGGCAACATGCCCTGCATCGTCAACGCCGCCAACGAGATTGTGAACCGCGCCTTCCTCGAAGACCGCTGTTCGTTCCCCCAGATGGCCGATGTCATTGCCCAGACCATGCAGCGCGCCACCTTCTCGGCCAGCCCCGACTACGACGTCTACGTGCAGACCGATGCCGAGGCACGTGCCATCGCCGCTGAACTACTTAACAAAACCATCGTCCCATAACTCCCCTCTAACTCCCCCTAACTCCCTTTAACTCCCCCTAACTCCCTTTAACTCCCCCAAAAATGGAAGTATTTCTCATTAGACTGTTACAATTCCTCATGGCCATCTCGCTGCTGGTGCTCCTGCACGAGCTGGGCCACTTCACCTTCGCCAAGCTGTTCAAGGTGCGCGTCACCAAGTTCTATCTCTTCTTCAACCCTAAGTTCCACATTTTCAGCACCTACGACAAATGGGTGCGCCGGCTGCTGAAGCTGAAGCCCGAAATGGTGCCCACCAAGGAGGTGGAGGTAGAAGACAAAGACGGCAACAAACAGAAGGAAACCGTGAAAGAATACGTCGGCACCGAGTATGGTCTGGGCTGGCTGCCCCTTGGCGGCTACTGCGCCATCGACGGCATGATCGACGAGACCAACCAGAAACTCTCCGAGGAGACGCATCCTTGGGAGTTCCGCACCAAGCCCACCTGGCAGCGCCTGCTCATCATGATTGGCGGCGTGCTGGTGAACTTCCTGCTGGCGTTGTTCATCTACTCGATGATTCTGTATCACTGGGGCGAGACCTACGTGCCCGTGAGCCAGATGACCGACGGCATGCGCTTCAACCAAGAGGCCAAGGCGCTGGGATTCCAAGACGGCGACATCCTGCTCTCCACCGACCGCGGCGACCTGAAGAAGTTCGACGACGACCTCTTCCGCGAAGTGTCGAAAGCCCGCCAAGTGAATGTGCTGCGCCATGGGCAGCCCGTCACCATCAACATCCCCGACGGCACCGACCTGAACCTGCTCAACATGTTCAAGGCCACGCCCATGTTCATGCGTCCTCTGCAGCCCGCCCTCGTCGACAGCGTCATCCCCGGCACTGCCGCCGCAGAGATTGGCTTGCAAAAGGGTGACAGCATCCTGGCCATCAACGGCAAAGCCGTGGGCAGCTACAACGAGTTCACCGACGAGATAGATAAGCTGGGCGACGTGCTGGCCACCGCCAAGACTCCCGCCGACAGCATGAAGGTGCGCAATGTGGAGCTGGTGATATGGCGGGCGAATGCACCAGTAGACCCCCCTTCAGCCCCCGAGGGGGCTACCATAGACCCGCAATCTGAAGCCACTAATACTATAGAAGCCC
>JAFZSR010000080.1 GCA_017619275.1 Prevotella sp.
CACTGACGGCCATCATCGGTGAGGTTGATGGGTGTGAACGGGCCGTCGGGGCGGTCGCCCTTACACACCATCGGCGTGCGGCGCCAGCCACGGCTGTGGGGATAGAGGTAGTAGGTCTTCTTGCCGGTAGCCTTGTCCTTCACCTCAACAAGGTCGGGGGCATACATCGTGTCCCACTGTCCGTCGACAAACCAGGAGAAGATGGGGCCTTCGTCGCGCCACTGCGAGAGGTCTTCAACGGGTGCCGACCACATGCGGATGTCGGGGCCGCAGTAGGCAGAGTAGTTCACGTCGTGCGAACCGATGATGTAGGCACGCAGCTTGCCGGGATTGTCGGGGTCTTCAAACACGCGGGGCTCGCCATCGGGCACATGCTCCCACAAGGGCAGATAAGGGTTCTGGGCCATGATGGCCATAAGGCAGCCAAAAGCGAAAGAGGCTGAAAGGAAAAAACGTTTCATATAAATAAATGTATAAAGGTTTTTGTGGGGGCAAAGTTAGCAATATTGCGGGGAAATGATGCTATTCAGTGTTCCAAATACCATAATAATTGTTCCAAGCCGAATTATTACCGCGTTTTTGGGTGGCTATGAAGCAGAAAATGCTTATCTTTGCAGCATTCATGCAAAACCTACAAAAAACTATTAACATGAAATCATTGAAGAGTCTTAAAATGATGGCGGTGCTATGCGCCGCTTGCTCATCGCTGATGGCCAATGCCACAGAGAAGGAGATTGCAAGTCCCGACGGGAAATTAGTAGTTGTGGTGAACGACGAGGGCGGAAAGCCCACCTATCAGGTGAACCTCGCCGGTGCCACCATCATCGAGCGGTCGCCGCTGGGACTGAGCACCAACATGGTCGACCTGACGCAGAACCTTACTATGAAAGACTGCCAGGTGCGCACGGTGAAGGATCAGTATGCGCTGAAGACTTGGAAGCAGAGCCTGATAAAGTATGAGGCCACCGAGGCCGTTTGTCAGCTGGAAACGAATGGCTGGCACGCTCTCGACATCATCTTCCGAGTGAGCAATCGCGACGTAGCTTTCAGCTATAAATTATACTCCAGAAGAGCACGAGGCGGCGAGACGCTCTCGGCAGTCATCACGGGCGAGGCCAGCACATTTGTGCTCCCCCAAGGCACCACCACATTCCTCTGCCCACAGTCGAAGCCGATGACAGGCTTTGCTCGCACCGCACCTTCCTACGAGACCAACTACACCCTCGACGACGAGATGGGCAAGAACGGCTGGGGCGATGGCTACACCTTCCCCTGCCTGTTCCGCGTTCCGTCTGTTGCTGTATCACAGCAACAAAAAGCAAAGGATGGCTGGGTGCTCATCAGCGAGACAGGCACCGACGGCAGCTACGTGGGCTGCCGACTGTTGAACGATGGAGGGGCTAAATACAAGATTGGCTTCCCGCAGCAGGGTGAGATGAACGGACAAGGCTCCACCTCTGCCGCCGTCGCCCTACCCTATCAGACACCTTGGCGCACCATCACCCTCGGCACCACGCTGGCCCCCATCGTAGAGAGCACCGTGGCCAACGATTTGGTGCAGCCCAAGTACGCGGCATCGAAGGACTACACCTACGGCAAGGGCTCCTGGTCGTGGATCATCGGCATGGACGGCAGCTGCAACTTCGACGAGCAGAAGCGCTACATCGACTTCTCGGCCGCCATGGGATGGCGCTCGGTGCTGGTGGATGCACTTTGGGACAAGCAGATAGGCTATGAGAAGATGGAAGAGCTGGCACGCTATGGCAAGTCGAAGGGTGTGGGACTGTTCCTGTGGTACAACAGTAACGGCGCTTGGAACGACGCTCCGCAAAGCCCGAAGAACAAGATGGACCGCAGCGCAGTGCGCCGCAAGGAGATGGCATGGATGCAGCGCAACGGCATATTGGGCATCAAGGTCGACTTTTTCGGCAGCGACAAGCAGCCTATGATGCAGCTCTACGAGGACATCCTCACCGATGCCAACGACTTTGGCCTGCAAGTCATCTTCCACGGGTGCACCCTGCCACGAGGCTGGGAGCGCATGTACCCCAACTATGTGGCTTCCGAGGCAGTGCTGGCCAGCGAAAACCTGCACTTCGGACAAGGCTCGTGCGATGCTGAGGCCAAGAATGCCACAACGCACACCTTCATACGCAACGTGGTGGCTTCCATGGACTTTGGAGGCTCCACATTGAACAAACACTACAATGCCGACAACGAGCATGGCACCACACGCCGCACCAGCGACGTCTTTGCCCTGGCCACCGCCGTCCTCTTCCAGAGCAGCGTGCAGCACTTTGCCATGGCTCCCAACAACCTGACCGATGCCCCTGCCTGGGCCGTGCAGTTCATGAAAGACGTGCCCACCACATGGGATGAAGTGAAGTTCATCGACGGCTATCCCGGCAAGTACGCCATCATCGCCCGCCGAGCCGGACAGAAATGGTATGTGGCTGGCATCAACGCCCAGAAGGAGCCAGTGAAGATGAAGCTCGACCTCAGCCCCTTCTTCGCTAAGGGAGCGGTGGTGGACTCCTATACCGACGATGCCCAGCTCAGCGGAACTGCCAAGCGACTCACCTTGAAGAAAACCATCATCGACATCAACATCCCCGAGAACGGAGGATTGCTTGTTGTGGGATAGTGATTAACCCCAGCCCCCTTTCTGCCCCCTCGAGGGGGGCGAAAGGGGGACTTATATATTAAATATGATATGAAAAACATGAAATCAATTCTTTTCGCCATTTGCCTTTTCATGGCATCGGCGAACATGATGGGCCAGCCACTGCTGAAGACCCATGTGGAGACGGGCGACGTGGAAGGAATAGCCGACGGCTCGCTCGCAGTATACAAAGCCATCCCCTATGCAGCACCACCAGTGGGCGACCTGCGATGGCGCGAACCACAACCCGCCAAGCCCTGGGAGGGAGTGCTCAAGGCCAACGACTTCGGCCCGTGGCCTCCGCAGCCCACACGCCCAGGCCGCACGGCCGACATGATGAGCGAGGACTGCCTCTACCTGGGCATTGCTACGCCCGCCAAAAGCACCAGCGACCGTCTGCCCGTCATGGTATGGATTCATGGCGGCGGCTTCCAGACCGAACACTACGGCGGCGACCTGTGGAAGCATTTGGCCATGCGTGGCGTAGTTATCGTCAGTGTCGAATACCGCACCGGAGCCCTCGGCTTCATGGCCCATCCTGAGCTGACGAAAGAATCGAAGGGCGGCCATTCGGGCAACTACGGTCTGCTCGACCAGATTTTTGCCCTGCAATGGGTGCAGCGCAACATCGCCAGCTTCGGCGGAAACCCTGCTAACGTCACCATCTTCGGCGAGAGTGCTGGTGCCATCAGCTGCAGCATACTCTGCGCTTCGCCACTGGCCAAGGGACTCTTCCACCGCTGCATCAGCCAGAGCGGAGGCTCGTTTGCACCGTGGAGCGACAAGCCGCGCTCCTTGGGCATGGATGCCTCGCAGAAAGGCGCCGAGCAGCAGGGGCTGGCATTCCAGAAGCATCTGAAAAAGAAGAACCTGAAGCAGCTGCGCAAGATGGACGCCATGGAGCTCTGTGGCAACGACGTGGGCTTCGGGGGCTTCTGGCCCTGTGTCGATGGTTATGTAATCTGCGACGACCAGTACCGACTCTACGAGCGCGGTCAGTATAACGACGTTCCCGTCATTGTGATGACCAACAGCGATGAGGGTGCCCTCTTCACGCCAGGCAACATCAAGGCCGACGACTACCAGAAGCAGGTGCGCAACGTCTTTGGCTCGTGGGCCGACGAGGCATTGAAGGTCTATCCTGGCAACTCCGACGACGAGGCCTGGCACGGCAACGCCGACGCCTTCCGCGACATGGGGTTTGCTTGGCCGTCGTACGCTTGGGTGAACCTACAGGCCAAGACAGGCAAGAGCGCCGCCTATGCCGCCTACTTGGCACAGCCCTCAAGGCGGAGTTTCTCGCAGGACCGACGCCGCAAAGGCGTGGCTCATGCCGACGACATCCTCTACCTCAACGGCGAGTTCCTCAACCAGCCCGACAAGTATCCTGCCGAGGCTGCCGTGGCCGAGATTATCCAACAGTACTGGGTGAACTTTGCCAAGACGGGCAATCCCAACGCCAAGGGCCTACCCTATTGGCCCACATTCGACGAGGCCAAGCCCACCACCATGCAATTCGCTAACGGCGCCTCGCTCATCATGCGTCCCAACAAGGAACAAATAGACTTTGTTGACCGCTATTACCGCTGGAAACGGGAACAGACCGAAAAGGAACGCCAGTAGCCCGGCTGCCGTTTACCAGAGCCACACAAGAACCCCTTCTTCCCCTGCCGTTATAGAGCAGGGAAAGAAGGGGTTGAAGTTGATGGGGAAGTAGAGAAACTTATTCTTCTTCGTCGTCCCAGTCAGCCTCGCGCGACATAGCAGCACCATTGCCACCGCCGCCATAATTAAAGCTGGCATTGCCTCCAACGCCTGAGACTGTATTACTTCCGCAAATAATCTTATTTGTCTGCATAATGACCACATTCAGCGTGGGTTTCATATAGTTCTTTTTCATAATGCTGATGCTTTGTTGTTGTTTGTATCTTTATTTAACCATCACTTTACGTCCGTTAAGGATATATAGGCCCTTCGTTGTGGGCTCCTTGTAGAGCTTCATGCCGTCCAGCGAGAACCATCCATCCTTCAGGATTTCAGTATCCTTGGCAGTAGTGACGATGCCGGTTGCTTCGTCGTCGAAGTTCAGCACGATGGTACGCACGCTGGCAGGATCACCAGCCACGATGTCGTTGTGCAACTTGAAGTGGGCACGGCAGGCGCCAATGGTCGTGACTTCGTTGCCATCGGGGTAGTAGAGCGTGCTTCCAGCACCCATGTAAAGTATCGTGTTGTCAGCCTCGCTAATGCGGATGGCATCATAGCTGCCTACGAAGCTCACGTCACCAGGTTCATCTGAGGTGCTGGTCAGGGCTGGGGAATTCAAAACGGTGACGCCCTCAAACGAGGGATCCTCGATAGGATCGCCAGTGGTGGTCCACTTCACGATGTAAGGCTTGCCAGCATCAATCGAAGATACACTTATAAAGTCGAGTTTGAGTGTTCCGTCTGCAAAGCCTGAAGTCTCAGTTTTAAACTTCATCACCGTTGCGCCTTGCAGCGGAGTGTCCTTAAAGCTTTTTACATTAAAGGGCAAGCACAGCGTGTTCCATTTGCCGTTCTTCACAAGGGTGCGGTCTTTAAGGACAACCTTGGCAACTCTGCCTGCATTGCCAGCAAAGCTGATAATGTTCTCAGCATTTGCGGTACCGTTGGCAAGTTCAAGGATCACTTCAAAAATGCGTGCCTCTGTACCATCCAAGTCAATTTCATACCCTTTCTTGTCGCTGGAGAAATTAGTCAAAGAACCATTATTTTCCAAACCGCTTGTGAAGACCAAGTCAGATTCAGATGTCTGCACACCAATAGACGAATCTGTAATGCTGCCGAGGATGTACATTTGAGTATTCAGATAGAGGTTACTCGGTGTTTTGACCACCGTAGTTGTTTGGGTCTTATCAATGTTGTCATGTATTTGCACATTGCCCTGGATGCTGATAGAGGCACCATCTGCGACATACACACCTGCGCCTTTGCAGCTTCCCTTTGTGCTCACGTTACCAGTGATAGTGGCACCATTGATGACCAGTGTCCCAGCATTGTAGATACCGCCACCGTCTCCCTGGGTATAGTTGTCTGTGATGATGGCATTGGTGAGTGTAAGCGAGCCTTCATTGTAGATACCGCCACAGTTGCCAGTGTTCTTTCCGCCAGTGATGGTACCGCTGACGATTTTCAGTGTTCCACCTTGCTCCACCTTAATGACGTAACCGTCAGCTTTTGCTTCAGCATACTTCAAGTCACGGTCAATGGTGTAATTACCATCGATTGTGAGGGTAACGCCGTTAGGAACAATTAGGGCATTGTCTTCTGCTCCTGCTGTAATACTTGCGCTCAAATTATGGCTATGGCCATTTTCCATTAGCTCTTGAACTTGTATCCATGAAGGGCTATGGACTACGATATAATAGGTTTTGCTGTCGGCAGCAGTTAAAGTGCTTACGCATGTACCGAAATTACTTTGGTTAATCTCGGCAGGAAGAGCATCATAAGTCACCACCTTCTGGCCCTGTGCATTCTCTGGCTCGCCGAAATGGCTCACCCAGTATGCTTTTTCAAGCGTATGAGTGCCATCATGCATATCGTGGGAAAACTCACACGAACCAGTGATTTTGTTATTCTCGATGTTGATTTCCGAGGGACTGAACAGACAGTTGGTGAGCTCGGCAGCAGCCTTGTTGATGCCAATGAATCCTGCGGAATACTGGTAGTCCTTACCAAGGAACTTGCCATCGAACCAAGAATCTTTAATCGTGGCGTTGCCTTCGGCGATGCCGATGAAGCCACCGTGGTTGCCATAATTGCTACCTGAGCTCACATAGTTGGCAGTAATGGCAACGCTGACCTGACATTTGTCAATCGTGCAAGCACCATCGCTTTTTTTATTGCCAGTTGAGCCGACCAGACCGCTGGCCCACGGACCAGTAGTCGTAACGGTACCCGCCACATGCAGGTTCTTGATGGTTGCATTCTTGACGTATGCAAACGGGGAGCAGTAGCCCTTCTCATATTGCCAATACACATCATCAGCAGTGTTCAATGCGATGGTGAGCGTATTGCCATTTCCGTCGAAAGTACCGGCAAAGCGCTTTCTTGTCTGTTCCTTTTCGGCGTCCGTCTTGGCCGGGCCAATTTGACGGCCTATGGGTCTGGTGACAGGGTCTGCTTCGGTACCGATGTTGGCAGTCATCAAGAAGCTCATACCCGTGCAGTCGTGGTCATCTGCAACATATTCTGCAAGATTGTTCCAATCGGCGATAGTTTGAATCAAATAGATTCCATCACTCGTTTGTGATAAATTTAGAACAACAGGCTCAGTTTCTGCCCACGCCCCAGCGGAAGTGAACGTGACGAAAAGCAGCGTCATGGCTGCCCGTGCCAAAGTAATTGTTTTCTTTTTCATTTTTTGTTAACTAATATTGTTGTTAAACGTTATTTCTGCATCAGGCTTGACAGGGCATACCCCTGCACGGCCAAATCGGGTGCAAAGGTATGGCTATATATTTATAAAAGGTGTGCAAAAAAAGGGAAAGGTGTGTGTTTTATATCAATAAAAGTGTGGAAATTGGCGTAATTTACACACTTTTTGCCGTTTTTCCTGCATAAAATTGTAATTTTGCAGCCGATATGGAACAAATGCAATTTGCTGCTGTCGTTGTGTTGGCACTGCTCTTGGTGAAGCTGTTGCTGCTTCCCCGCAGGGTGGCGGTTCACGCTGTGGTGAACAAGGCGCGCTGGTTGATGGTGGGCGGCACGGGACTACTGTTGGCACATTTCGCCCTGCAATACATACTTAAGTTACGACTGCTGGGCGTTACGCAAGCCGTGATGCTCAATCTGGTCTTCTTCATACCTGTCACATGGCTGTTCTCGCTGGCGGTGCTCTATCTGCAACGGCGGGGACGCATCAGCCCTATGGACATCCACGTGGGATGGATGGCTTGGGTTGTGGCTGTGGCCATGATAGGCGTGGCCGCCGCCATCGACGGCCAGCCACTGCTGAGCGACACGCCCAAGCTGCATACGGCCGAGGTGGCTGCCTCCGTCTGCTTCGCCGCCATGCTGGGCTATTTCACTTGGAGGCAGATTGTTACCCTGCGTGGCATGCACAATGCCCTGCAAAACTACTATGACAGCGACATGGACGGCGTGCTGCAATGGATGAAGTATAGCATTGTCATCATGCTGTTGATGGCTTTGTCGGTGCCAGTGGTCATTTTCTTCGACTGTGGAACGGTAGCCGTGCCGGGACTCATTTTTATCGCCTGTATCTTCTATTTCATCGACAGTTTCTTTAACTACGTCTTGAGTTCGGCGCCAAGGAAATTGCAGGAAGCCGAGGAGAAGGAAATAGAGGAGGAGGAAGAGGCCAAGCCAAAGGCTCCCTCATCGCTCCCACGTGTGGAGCAGGCAGTGGAGCAGTGGGTGGCAAAAGGCGGTCACCTGCAGAGTGGGATGAAGATGCCCAATGCCGCCGACGAGATGGGCGTGCCGCGCTACCTGCTGTCGGCCTGGCTGCGGCAGAAAGGCTACAAGTATGCCGAGTGGATGACCGACCTGCGCATAGAGGAAGCCAAGCGCCAGCTTCGAGACCATCCCGACTGGAACAACGAGGCCATCGCCATCCACTGCGGCTTCAGCGACCGCTGCTATTTCCAGAAGAAGTTTAAGGAGCGCACCGGCATCTCACCCACTGAGTACCAAAACAATCAAGCTTCCTAAATAACCGTAAAGAATAACATGGAAGTGAACACCCCCGCAACCGTAGGGACAGACCTTGTGTCTGTCCGCAAATGGAAATAGTAACTTCTACCCATGCGGACAGACACAAGGTCTGTCCCTACACGCGGATAATCGTTCCAAGTCGTTTTTTTGTTACTTTAATGACACCGTCAGCTCCTGCCCTTGCAGGAATGGAGTCGAGGCTCTGACGGTGAACTGCTGCGCATCGCCTTCGGGTTGGATATAGGCCACCAGGCGACCGCCGAAGGTGCGCAGACGGTTGCGCTGCTGGCGACTGGTGATGGTGGCGTCGGCCGTGTTGCCGTGCTCCATCCCCAGCAGACGTGCGCCTCGCACGGTCAGCGTTACTTCATTATCGGCCGTGGACACCAGATGCCCCTGCTCGTCCACCACCTCCACAAACACATGCGCCACAGAGTCGGTGGTCAGCTTCAGTGCGTATGGCTGGCCTGAAGTCGTTATTTCGTATGAAGCGCCATTATCGGCCTCGCACCGCAGGGTGCCCGGCTCGTAGTCGATGTCCCAAAAAAGGATATCGGTCGCGGAGTCGCGTTGCGGCGTGCCGCCCACCTCTTTGCCGTTGAGCAACAAGCGAGCTGTCTGGGCGTTGGTATAGCACACCACGCGCACTTTTTCGCCTTTCTCCCAGTTCCACACGGCGCTGGCGTATGGAGTTGGGCGCTGGTTCGTGCGTCCCCTGTTGCCGTTTCGCCCCATTCGTCCCGACGTGCGGTAGGAGCCAATATAGCAGACGGGCTTCGTGCTCCACAGGGCGGCGCGATACCAGCCCAGGGGCTTACGCTGTCCGGCCAGGTCCAACAGTCCTGCCGACGAACCGCGTGCGGGCCACTGACCGCTCTCGCCCAGATAGTCAATGCCCGTCCACAAGAACTGTCCGAAGATGTGGTCGTTGTCGGTCACAGCCTTCCAGGCGGCCAGGTCGTGACGGTTCTCCGAGCCGTAGATGATGCGCTGCGGATAGGTCTTATGATCCTCGCCATAGCGGCTCTCCGTATAGTTGTAGCCCACCACGTCAACGGCCGAGGGATAGGCCGTGGCATTCGACATCACCACGCCCGCCAGAGCTCCTGTCGTAGGACGCGAAGGGTCCAGCTCCTTCACCACCTTGGCC
>JAFZSR010000011.1 GCA_017619275.1 Prevotella sp.
GGAGTAGGCGAGGTGAACGTAATGGGTGCCGACTATTCCATGCGTATCTGGCTCGACCCGCTGAAGATGGCCCGTTACGGCCTGACGCCAGCCGACATCACGCAGGTGCTGAACGAGCAGAATGTTGAGGTAGCTACGGGTACGCTGGGTGCTGAGAGCCAGAACACCTTCCAATATGTGCTGAAATACCGAGGCCGCTATGAGGAAGAGCAGGAGTATGAAAACCTCGTCATTCGCTCATTGCCCGACGGCGACGTGCTGCGCATTGGCGACATAGCCCGTGTGGAGCTGGGCTCTCAAAACTATAACATCATCGGCGAGACCAATGGCAGTCCGGGCATCAACATCAGCATCAACCAGGTGGCAGGCTCGAATGCCAATGAAATCATCAAGCAGATTGACCAAGAGGTGGAGGAGATTCGCAAGACACTGCCGCCAGGCATCGTCATAGAAGACTTGGAATCGAAAAAAGACTTCCTCGACGCATCTATCACCAGTGTCTTGGAGACACTGTTCGAAGCCCTGCTGCTGGTCATCTTCGTGGTGTGGCTCTTCCTAGGCAGCTGGCGTACCACCATCATCCCGGCCATCGCCATCGTTGTATCGCTGATAGCCACGTTGGCCGTCATCTATGCCATCGGCTTCTCGCTCAACATGCTGACGCTCTTTGCCCTTGTGCTGGTCATTGGCACTGTGGTCGACGATGCCATCGTGGTGGTCGAGGCAGTGCAGGCGAGGATAGAAAGAGGAAAAAGGAAAGAGAAGAAAGAAGAGATGGCTGAAGGGGGAGAGAGAAGCGAGGAGAAAGGCGAGATGGTTAACGACGCCATGAAGAACATCACCTCGGCCCTCATCACCACCACGCTGGTATTCATGGCGGTTTTCATACCGGTATCCTTCATTGGCGGCGTCACGGGAACCTTCTATACGCAGTTCGGCCTGACGATGGCCATCGCCGTGGGCATCTCGCTATTCAATGCCTTGACACTCTCACCCGCCCTGAGCGCCATCATCATGCGTGACAAGCCGCCCACACGCATCCATGCCAAGTTCAACGCCGTCTTTGCAACGCTGTCAGATAAATACAGGCATGCCGTCGGCGGTTTTACACGAAGGAAGAAGATAGCCGGCCTCCTCATTGTCGTTGCCCTCGTTGCCCTCGGCTGGATGATGCGCACTACCCGCACAGGCCTTGTGCCCAATGAGGATATGGGCACCATCTTTATCAATGTGCAGGCATCGCCTGGTAGCAGCCTGCAGCAGACCTATGGCATCCTGAAGGAGGTGGAGGCACGTATAAAAGACCTTCCGCAATTGCGCATCTACTCACTCATTGCCGGCAACAGCAACAGCTTCGAGCAGTCGTCGTCGAATGGAAACTTCACACTGAAGCTGAAAAAATGGGGCGAGCGCACCGGCAAGGGCGACGATGTGCAGAGCATCGTCGACGAAATCTATCGCCGCACCGCCGACATTGCCAATGCCAAGATTCAGGTGAACACGCAGAACATGCTGCCGGGCTTTGGACGCATTAACGGCTTCGAACTGCATGTGCAGGACAAGCATGGCGGCACCATCAACGAATTGCTCGACTATACCAACCGCCTCATCGCAGCCCTCAACGAGAGACCTGAGATCAGCCGTGCCTACACCAATTTCTCGCTCAAATATCCGCAGTATCGCATCGAGGTTGATGCCGCCCTATGCAAGCGTCGTGGTGTGTCGCCCAACGACGTGCTGTCGGCCATCAGCGGCTATGTGGGCGGCACCTATGCCAGCAACTTTGTGCGCTTCACCAAGCTCTACCGAGTGATGGTGCAGGCCTCACCCGAGTATCGCCTCGACACCGAGTCGCTGAACAATATCTTCGTCCGCAGCTCCTCAGGCGAGATGTCACCCATCGGCCAATACCTCACCCTGACGCGTGTCTACGGCTCCGAGACGCTCTCGCGCTTCAATCTCTTCCCCAGCATCATGGTTGGCGGCACAGCTGCCGAGGGCTATAGCAGCGGTCAGGCCATCGACGCCATCCGCGAGGTGGCCGCCCAAGTGCTGCCCGAGGGCTATGGCTACGAGTTTGGCGGCATGACGCGTGAGGAGGCATCGGCGCAGAACACCACAGCTCTCGTCTTCATCATTTGCATCATCTTTATCTACCTCATCCTCTGCGCCCTCTACGAGAGTCTGCTCATCCCCCTTGCCGTCATCCTCAGCGTGCCCTTCGGACTGGCTGGTGCCTTCCTCTTCGCCCGTTTGTGGGGGCTGGAGAACAACATTTACATGCAAACGGGCCTCATCATGCTCATCGGACTGCTCTCGAAGACTGCCATCCTGCTGACCGAATATGCCACCACACGCCGCCGTCAGGGGCTGGGCATCGTTGAGGCTGCCCTCGATGCCGCCGCCGTCCGACTGCGTCCCATCCTCATGACCTCGATGACCATGGTCTTCGGCCTCCTGCCCTTGGCATTGGCCACAGGCGTGGGAGCCAATGGCAACCACTCGCTCGGCGTAGGCACCATTGGCGGCATGGTCATCGGCACCATTGCCCTCCTTTTCATCGTCCCAGTGCTCTTCGTCATCTTCCAGACGATAGAGGAGAAGGTGAAGCGACGCATCCACCAATCATCGTAATCATGCAAGGAAAGCCGTAAAAATACCGGTCCTTTGGAGTACCATGTGAACGCCTGGTTGGGCGTGTCAAACAACCCTTCGTCAGCCTTTACTCCCTGCGGTATAAAACATAACATCAGGAACAGCAAAAGCGCTGCCGAGAGTTTCATTGTCACAAGTTGTTTCATATTCATTTAGGTTTAGTATTTAGGTAATGATAGCCACAATTTGGCATTTTTCAGCCTTGAAATTTTAAAATATGGCGGAAAAAATGGCGCAAAACGTCAAAATGTAAAATCGCAGTTTGTGTTGACAAAACGGAAACGCCTGCCTTCGCAGGTCTGTTAGCTAAAGGCCAATAGCCTGCAGACCTATGCAGCTAATGGTGGTCATGGCGGTGATAATAAAAAATAGGATTGGACGTTATTGCCTTACAATAACTTGGGAGCGGAGAGAGCGAGATTCGAACTCGCGAACCAGTTTTGCCGGTCACACGCTTTCCAGGCGTGCCTCTTCAGCCACTCGAGCATCTCTCCTTGCGTTAAGCGGGTGCAAAGGTAATATTTTTTGTTGAGGACTACATAGAGTTAATGAATAAATTAATTTTTTTTAAGCTTTACGGTTACTCCTGTCACTACTCAAGGCCAGCCGGTATCATACCCCTTGAGAGAGGAAATATTGCACAAAAAGGCGATAAATGTAAAACAAACACCTCTATATACAATCCACTTTATTTCTATTTTGATAATCATGTAAGCATTTGAAAACCAGCGACGTGAGAAGGCTGTGCAAAGAAAAACGTCCACTTTTTCAGTATGAGAGCCCAAAGTGCACGTTTTTTTCTTTAATTTTGCAGCATCAAAATGTTCTAACAACAAATCTACCATAATAATTAAAAAACGAATTTAAAAACGTATGAAAAAAAGCAGGTATTTATTGTTGCTCTTGGCACTCATCGTGTCAATGGCTGCGAAAGCCCAAAGTATCTTGGGTACTGTGACCGACGACCTTGGGGAGCCCGTCATCGGAGCTTCCGTCGTCGAGAAAGGCAATCCCCAGAACGGCACCATCACGAATGTCGATGGCCAGTTCAACATCAAAGTAAGCGCGGGTACGCCTATTGTCATCTCTTATATTGGCCTGATCACCCAAGAGGTGAATGCCTATAACGGCATGACCGTCGCCCTGAAGGAAGACGTGAACACGCTGCAGGACGTGGTGGTCATCGGCTATGGTGTGCAGAAAAAGAGTGTCGTGACGGCCTCCATCGCCAAGGTGAGTGCCGACGACCTCGAAGGCAAGACGCGCCTGCGTGCCGAGGATGCCCTGAAGGGTATGGCCGCCGGCGTGCAGGTGACCTCGGCCTCTGGCCAGCCCGGTGCCAAGTCGATGATCCGCATCCGCGGTATCGGCACCATCAACAGCTCCGAGCCGCTGTACATCATCGACGGTATGCCCACCGACCAAAACGGTATGGAGAGCGTCAACCCCGGCGACATCGAGTCGATTGAAGTGCTGAAGGACGCTGCCTCCGGCGCCATCTACGGTGCACGCGCTGCCAACGGCGTCATCCTTGTCACCACGAAGAAAGGCAAGATGGGCAAGGCACAGATCAACTACAACTTCTCGCAGGGCTGGCAGAGCGCCTGGAAGAAGCGCGACGTGACGGGTGCCACCGACTATGCCATCCTGCAGAACGAGCGTCGCATACAGAACGGCCTCGCTCCGCTCTATCAGGATCCCTATAACCTGGTGGATGCCAACGGCAATGCCATCAAAGGCTTCGGCACCGACTGGCAGGACTTGCTCTTCAACGACAACGCCCCCATCCAGCAGCACGACGTGAGCATCAGCGGCGCCTCGGAGAAGGTGAACTACTACCTCTCGCTAGGTTACTTCGACCAGGACGGTATCGTGGGCGGTAACTACGGCCAGTCGAACTACGACCGTCTGACCATCCGCTCGAACAACCAGTTCAACCTGCTCGACGCCAGCAAGGAACGCAACTTCCTGAACAAGCTCGACTTGGGTGCAAACCTTTCTTATATGCGTGTGCACAACACGGGCGTGAGCGACAACTCCACATGGGGTTCGCCCCTCGGCTCGGCACTCTATCTGGCCCCCACCCTGCCCGTCACGCTGACGCAGCTGGGCTATGAGGCCAACGGCGACCCCCGCTACGGACAGGCCATGATCGACCGCTACGCGGCCTACGACCTCTACTACGACGAAAACGGCAATCCCTATACCATCCCCGGCTACGTGGGCAGCTATCAGGAGCAGAACAACCCTATCGCCATGATGCAGGGCAACCCCAACAAGAACTGGAGCCACAAGTTCATGCCGAAGTTCTCAATCGACTTGCAGCTGTGGGACGAGCTGAAGTATCACTTCACCTACAGCGCCGAGCTCAGCTTCTGGGGCTACGACGGCGCCACGCTGCAGAAATACTATTTCTCGGGCAACAACAACAGCGACCACACCCAGGCCACGGCCTACAAAGGCAACAACTCGACTTGGCAGATTGAGAACACGCTGACCTACGACAAGACTTTCGACAAGCACACCATCGGCGTGGTGATTGGCCAGAGCGCACTGAAGACGAAGGGCGACGAGCTGGGTGGCTCGCACTGGTATCTGGTGAACCCCGACAAGCCCAGCATCAACTACACCACGGGCGGCTCATTGGAACTCACCACCGATGCCGACGGCAAGGTGAACGGTGCCAAGAGCCTCGTCGGCGTTTGGGGTGGCCCCTACACGCAGCATCGTTTGGCTTCGGTCTTCGGACGTGTGAGCTACAACTACGACGAGAAGTACATGCTGCAGGCCACCGTCCGTCGCGACGGCTCCAGCCGCTTCGGCTCGAACAACAAATACGGTACGTTCCCCTCGTTCTCATTAGGTTGGAACGTGATGAACGAGGACTTTATGGCCAACACAGAAGATTGGCTCACCAACCTGAAGCTGCGCGCCAGCTGGGGTAAGAACGGTAACGACAACATCGGCGACTTCGCCTATACCACACTGACTGCCACCGGCGGCAGCAGCAACTACTACTACGGACAGACGGCCGCCATGATCTACGGCTCGAAAGCCGACCGCCTGGCCAACGAGGACCTGAAGTGGGAGGAGAGCGAACAGACCAACATCGGACTGGACCTCGGTCTGTGGAACAACCAGCTCACCTTCAGCGTCGACTACTTCCTCAAGAAAACCAACGGCATGATCATCGACATGCCCATCCCCAGCTACGTGGGCGAGAAGCGCCCCCTGGCCAACGTGGGCGACATGGAGAACAGCGGATGGGAGTTTGAGCTGGGCTACAAGTGGAACATCAGCGATGCCCGCTTTGCAGTGAAGGCCAACGCCTCGTATCTGAGCAACAAACTGAAGAACCTGGGTAACGACACCGGCTTCCTGAACTACGGCATAAGCCAGTTTGCCGACGGTGGCACCCGCGCCGAGAACGGACAGCCCTTCCCCTTCTTCTATGGTTATAAGACCGACGGCATCCTGCAGAACCAGGCCGAGGCCGATGCTTACAACGCTGCATACGGCACCAGCTCGAAGCCCGGCGACTTCCGCTTCGTGGATACCAATGGCGACAACAAGATTAACTCCGACGACCGCACCAACATCGGCGACGGCATTCCCGACTGGAGCTTCGGCCTGAACTTCGATGCTGAGTGGAAAGGCTTCGACCTCGGCCTGTTCTTCCAGGGCGTGAGCGGCGTAGACGTCTTCGACGCCACCTACCGTCAGGACATCGCCAGCGGCAACTATCCCACCTGGGTACTGCAGCGCTGGACGGGCGAGGGCACCAGCAACACCGTGCCCACACTAGGCGACTCGAAAAACTGGGTGTGCAGCGACATGTATGTACGCGACGGCAGCTACCTGCGCCTGAAGAACATCACACTGGGCTACACCCTGCCACGCACCCTGACCAACAAGATTGGCATCAGCCGGCTGCGCATCTACGGCCGCGCCGAGAACCTCTTCACCTGGACCAAGTACTGGGGCTTCGACCCAGAGATTGGCGCCGCATGGGACAACAACACGCAGAAGCACAACACCGAGGGCACAGGTATTGACTACGGTGTCTACCCGCAGGCCCGCACCTTCACCATCGGATTCAACGTCTCATTATAATTTAGAATTAGTAATTAGGATTTAGTAATTATGATTACCACAAACATAAAGAAACTTGCCGCCAGCAGTATCGTATGCTGCGGCATTGCCGCCATAACCCTTACCGCGTGCAGCGATGATTTCCTCGAGGTGACCAAGCCCGATGGCGAGCCACTGGAGGAATATTATACCACGGAGGAGAACCTGAACGAGGCCCTCACATCGGCCTACGCTCCCCTGCACTGGCCCGACTGGGACAACAAAGCCTACAACGACCTCACCATCGACGGCGAGATCATGGGCGACGACTTCTGGGTGGGCGGCAGCGACAACACCGACAACCAGCACTGGCACATGCTGTTCAACTTCGAGGCCAACAGCAACAATACCCTTGCCACACTCTGGGGCGACTTCTACAGCGGCATCAAGCGCTGCAACGACGCCATCAAGTATGCCGGATGGGAAGGCAAGGCCAGTCAGAGTTTCCGTCGCTCCATGGAGATGCAGGCCCGCCTCCTGCGCGTGTACTATTATAATATATTGTGGCACTACTACGGCAAGGTGCCCTTCTACCTGGAGAACCTCTCGCAGCCCTACACGGCTCCGCAGATTAGCGCCGACGAAATCTACAACAAGCTGATGCCCGAGCTGGAGGAGATCATCAATAGCGAAGTGCTGCCCATGCGCTGGGAATCGGCCCAGGCAGGTCGCGTGAGCCAGGCTTTCGCCTATATGCTCTACGCCGAGATGGTCATGTATCAGAACGACAGCGCACGCTATCCCAAGGCTCTGGAGTACATGAAGAAGATTATCGCCGACAGCAACTACGCCCTCAACCCCAGCTTCAGCGACCTGTGGTCGGAGAATGGCGAGTGGTGCCAGGAGAGCATCTTCGAAATCAACTACAACGACGACCAGGCCCAGCGCGACTGGGGCGATGCAGCCCTCAATGCCGGCGGCACCGTGTTCCCCACGCTCTGCTCGCCCAACGGCTGGGGCGGCGGTGAAGGCTGGGACGGCGGCAACGACGGTTGGGGATTCCTGCCCATGAAGGTGGAAACCTACAACATGTATGCCGAGGGCGACCTGCGTCGCGACGTCACCTGCTGGGATGTACGCGGCTACACCTACACCGAGCGCTATCAGGACACCCATATCTGGCATGGTAAGTATCGTCCGCAGTCGGACAACAACAAGGATTGTCCCACCTCGAAGAACCTGAACTACAACAACAACAAGCGCATCTACCGCTACGCCGAGACCCTGCTCAACGCCGCCGAGCTGCTGTTGCAGACGAGTGGCAGCACCGCCGAGGCCGCTGGTTACGTGAACGAGGTGCGTGCCCGCGCTGGTCTGCCCGCGCTGGCCAGCGTCACCATCGACGACATCTTCACCGAGCGTCATCTGGAGTTCTGCGGCGAGGGTAAGCGCTACTTCGACCTCGTCCGTGCCGAGGGCATCCCCGGAGCCACGCAGAAGGCTTCGACCGTACTCGTGCCCGACAGCTACGGCTATCGCACCAACTCGTGGACGCCCAGCAAGAAGCACATCCCCCTGGCTCAGAGTGAGCTCGACGCTGACCCCAACCTGGAGCAGAACGACTATTAAAGCCCCCTCCCTGGCCCTCCCCATGGGAGGGAATGGATAGAAAAGCAAACAAACTAAAATAATTAAAACCGTTATGAAAAGAAATATCATAAAATATGTAGTTTACATGGCAACTGCACTCCCCCTTTGGGGAGTTGGAGGGGGGCTTCTCACTTCCTGCTCACCTGAAGAGTTCGAGGGCGCCAATGCCAACGGGCTGCCCACGATGGAGGGCGTAGACTTTCAGCTCTCCGTCGACCAGGAGACCAATCAGATGGTGGCCAGCTATACGCCGAAGGCCGGCACCTATCCCATCTGGATTCTCGACGGTTCCACCTACTCCAGCCTCTACGAAGTAGGTTACAAGAACGATGAGGCCGGCACTCACACCATCGAACTGCGCATAGGCAACCGCAATGGCATCAGCCAGGCTGGCGTGAAGAAGACCTACACTTTCAACGAGACGAAGATTGACTACACGGCCGACTTCCGCCGCATCACCGGCAAGGAGTGGCGCATCGACAACAAGGAGAAAGCCCACATGGCATGCGGAGAAGCTGGCACCGACGGCTCTAACTGGTGGGCCGCTGGCGCCGACGAGAAGAAGGATTTTGGCGTCTACGACGACCGCCTCACCTTCACCGCCGACACCCGCAAGGGAGGCACCTACACTTACAATGCCGGTGCCGACGGTATGACCTATGTGAACAAGGAGACCCATTGGGCCAACGGAGCCACAGAGGATGTCGACGTAGCCATTGGCAACCAGGAAGCCACCTGGAACTTCGAGGAACTCGACTGGACCGACAAGGAGGGCAACACCTCCAAGCAGCGCTACATCCGTCTGGCCGCCAACACGCTCTTCCCCTACGTCAGCAGCGACGCCCAATATGAGAATCCCCTGTTCCGCGTGGAGCAGCTGACCGCCAGCAAGATGGTGCTGGTCTATGACAAACCCGACGGCTCGATTGCTTGGCGCTACATCCTCACCAGCAAAGAGGGCGAGAAGGAATGGAATGGCTTCGACCCGAACAGCCAGTTCAATATTTGGAAGGGCATCACGCCGACGATGACGTTCTACTACAATCCCGATCCAGGTTGGGGCAACGAGCAGACTTCCCTCTTCGAGAGCCTCTTCAAGATGGGCGACAACGACTACTATATCACCGTGCCGCAGGAGTGCTTCGCCGAGTGGCAGGCACAGGTGCACTTCCACACCAGTCTGCAGACCTCTGCTTCCGTAAACTACGACTTCTCTTGCATCCTCAATAGCGACCGCGACATCGACGGCGTGGTAGTGAAACTCACCAATGAGAACGACTCCGAGGCCATCATCGACGAGCATGGCATCAACTTGAAGGCCGGCCAGGACTATATCTTCTGGGTGAGCGACGTTCCGGGCAAGGATCTTGATCCCATGAAGCTCGTACTCGACTTTGGCCATGCCACCGGCGAGACCAACATCAACTTGAGCAACATCGTGCTGAAGAACCATGCCGACAACGATGGCACCGTGCCCCCGACAGACAATCCCGACACGCCCGACAATCCCGACACGCCCACGATGGACTGGGACTACAATAGTGCTACCAACCTGTGGAAGGCTGTCGACGATGGCTCGTTGTTCGACGCCTTCGGCTACTGGTTTGCCGACAACGGCTGGGCACAAATCGACAGCCCAGAATGCGTGCACAGCGGCGATACTTACGAACTGACACTGCCCGAGGGCATGGGCGGCAGCCAGTGGCAAGGCCAGTTCCACATCGACACCAAACTCACAGCCAGCGCACAGAAGTCCTACAACTTCTACTTCGTGATGGAGGCCGACCAAGACTGCCCGCAAGTCACAGTCAAGCTCACCGATGCTGGCGACACCAACTTCTTCTGCGAGGGACGCCACGATGTAAAGGCCGACGAGCCGTTTATCTATAAGCTGACGGGAGCCATCTTGAAGGAAGGCGTTGATGCTACGGCCATCCGCCTGTTCTTCGACTTCGGCGGCTCGCCTGGTGGCACCCATGTGAAGATTAGCAAGATTTTCTTCGAGGAAGCTGTCACGCTGAATTACGATGATGCCGACAACCTGTGGAAGGCAGTCGACGATGGTTCGATGTTCGACGCCTTCGGCTACTGGTTTGCCGACAACAACTGGTCACAAATCGAAAACTCTGAATGCGTGCACAACGGCGACACCTATGAGCTGACATTGCCCGAAGGCATGGGCGGCAGCCAGTGGCAGGGCCAGTTCCACATCGACACCAAGCTCACCGCCAGCGCACAGAAAGCCTACAATTTCCAATTGGTGCTGGAGGCCGATAACGACTGTCCGCAGGTGACCATCAAGCTGACCGATGCTGGCGATACGAACTTCTTCTGCGAAGGTCGCCACGACATCACGGCCGACGAGCCCTATATCTACACCCTTAAAGGTGCAACGCTGAGGGAGGGCCTTGACGCATCGGCCATCCGTCTGTTCTTCGACTTCGGTGGCTCGCCTGGCGGCACTAAGGTCAAGATTAGCAAGATCATCTTCAAGGAAGCTTGAGGAAGTGAACAGTGAAAAGTGAAGAACGAAGAGTGAAGAATTTGCTATTGATATGGTAAACGTGAAAATCTCAAATTTCAAACCTCAAATCTCAATTCTGAAAGTGAATGTATTATTGCTATCCCTCGCCGTAGCCCTCACGGGCTGCGGTGGGGACGACGATGACGACAACGCCCAGCCCGCAGCAGTGAACATCACTGTGTCGCAGGAGAGCATCACAGCACCTGCCGACGGCGGCACCTACACCATCAACGTCACCACGACGAGCAAGGAGTGGGGCGCCTACGCCGACCAGGACTTCATCACGGTGGACACGAAGAACACAGTGGCACAGTCGGGCACGCTGACGCTCAAAGTAAGTGCCAACCCGACCACTACTGCTCGCACGGGCAGCGTCACCGTCATGTCGGGTGCCGCTCGCAAGAGCATCAGCGTGGCGCAGGACGCTGCCGCGAAGTCGGCCTACGACGCCCCCGAAGGCTACAGGCTGGTGTGGCACGACGAGTTCGACAGTGGCTCGGAGCTGAACCCCAACGACTGGACCCACGAGGTGAAGAACTCGGGCTGGGTGAACAACGAGCTGCAGAACTATGTGAACCACAAGACGCCCGGCGGCTCGCTCGTCACCGAGATTCGCGGCGGCAAGCTGCGCATCACCGCACTAAAGGAGAACGGCAAGATCTACTCCGGCCGTGTCTACGCCAAGGTGAGGGAAGGTTGGAAATACGGCTACATCGAGGCCAGCATCAAGCTGCCGAAGGGCAAGGGCACCTGGCCCGCCTTCTGGATGATGCCCGTGAACTTCCGCTCATGGCCCGCCGACGGCGAGATTGACATCATGGAAGAGGTGGGTGGCCACGCCAACTACGTGAGCAGCAGTTTGCACGCCAACGCCCACGTGCACAGCAACGGCACGCAGGTGACCCACGAGATGTATTGCCAGGGCGCCGAGGACGAGTTCCACACCTATGCCATCAAGTGGACCCACGAGAACATCACCACCTACGTCGACGGCAAGCAGCAGCTCAGCTACGACAACCGTGGACTGGGCCGCGACGACTGGCCCTACGACGACCCGTTCTACATCATCTTCAACCTGGCTTGGGGAGGCAGCTGGGGCGGCACCTACGGCATCGACGAGAGCGCCCTGCCCACCACCATGGAAGTGGACTACGTCCGCGTGTTCCAGAAGTAGCGTGTTTAGCTTCAAAGAGTGCATGGCCGTTGTACAAGTGTGTGCATCGGCCATGTTCACTTTAAGGACGGTATTTATGCTCCGCAGACGCAGACATTCTATAGATTACGTCGTAGTTTTTATAAATTACGTCGTAATCTATATAAACTGCGTCATGATTTATATAGCTTTCGTCGCAGTTTAAACAAATGGATGGCTTCCAATGCTTTCTTTAGTTACAGAAAGCGCAAAAAATGGAACGTCAGAAAAAGGGCGGTTGGGCCTTTTTTCGTATTTTTGCACAAAATTTACTAACACAAGCAACATGAAAAAGAAAACTATCTTGATGATGGCCGCGCTGGCGCTGAGCAGCCTTAGCACCCAGGCGCAACAGTATCCTTGGCAGAACACCAATCTGTCGAACACCGACCGTGTTGAAAACCTCATCGGCATGCTCACCCCCGAAGAGAAGGTGGGTCTGATGATGAACAAGAGCATCTCCATCGACCGCCTCGGCATTCCTTCCTACAACTGGTGGAGCGAGGCTTGCCACGGCGTGCGGCAGGGCGACTACACCGTCTATCCACAGCCCATCGGCATGGCAGCCGCCTTCAACGCCCAGCTGGTGCGTGATGTCTTCTCGCAGGTGAGCGACGAGGCCCGCGCCAACTGGAACCGCTCCGACCACAGCGTGCAGCACGTGGAGATGGGCGAGAGATACTATCCCGGCAACCCCGAGCTCACGTTCTGGTGCCCCAA
>JAFZSR010000081.1 GCA_017619275.1 Prevotella sp.
GTCAGGGATAAGGATTCACCAGCCAGCATCTGCCTCATCTGCGAGATTGCAGCCTGGGCACGCGACAACGGCATGACGCTCTACGACCTGCTGATGAACATCTACAAGGAGTATGGCTTCTCGAAGGAGGTGACCATCAACGTGGTGCGTCCCGGCAAGACCGGCGCCGACGAGATCAAGCAGATGATGACCAACTTCCGCGAGAATCCCCCGAAGGAGTTGGGCGGTGCAAAGGTCTGCCTGTGGAAGGACTACAAGACGCTCGAAGCCAAGGATGCCGAGGGCAACGTGTCGCCACTCGGCATGCCCGACACCTCGAACGTGCTGCAGTGGTTCTGCGAGGACGGCACCAAGGTGAGCGTGCGCCCCAGTGGCACCGAGCCGAAGATCAAGTTCTACACCGAGGTGAAGGATCCCAGCTTCCAGGGCGCTGCCGACTATGAGCGCTGCTCGAAGAAAGCAGAAGAGAAGATCGAACTGCTCAAGAAGAGCTTGGGACTTTGACAAGTGATAAGTGACAAGTGATAAGCGATAAGTAAAAAGTGACCGTACAAAAACGCACCATCGTGGGCTACGCACTGGCATTGCTGCTGTGCGTAGCCGCTGTGGTTGCTGCCAACGTGCTCTTCAAATCACCCGACCCCGCCGAAGAATACTTGGAGCAGCGCGCCACCGCCGACGACGTGCTGGGCCTGTTTCAGGGAAAAGCCAAGCTGGCCACCACCGAGGTGAAGATACGCCGCATGGGCATCTACGACAGCGACACACGCCTGGCCACCATCAACCCAACCAACTGGAAGATTGGCCGCCGGGCGTGCATCATGCCCGTCGACATCACCATCAAGTATGGCATCGACATGCGCAGGATGACGGCTGGCAACGTCAACCTCGACAGCCTCGGCACCGTGCGCATCACGCTGCCAGAGCCCGAGGTCATCGACTACAACGTGGAGATGCGCACCGACCGACGCGAGCTGGTGACCATGAGCGGATGGCTGCGCGACGAGGTGGGCGAGCAAACCATGCAAGCCATCAAGAACAAGGTGGTGACCGAGCTGCTGGCCGACACCACCCTCTTCAACACCCTGCGCTCCGAGATACAAAGCAACACCAGGTCCATCTTCAGCTCCATGCTGCAGCAGATGAACCTGAAGCCCGTTTTCACCAACTAATCACACCATGAAGAAAAGCAGCAACCAAAACCTTATGGGCAACGCGTCCAGCCTCGTGAAGCTGGCTTGCCTGTTGGCCGCCATCTACTTCGTGGTGAGATGCATCGATGCACAGCAAGCCGACGACGAACTGGCGCTGCAGCCCACGCCCGTGGTCATCAACGACATCAAGCCCATCGGCGAGCTCTACGCTTTCACCGCCATCACCGAGGACTTCACCATCGACAACGTGGAGAAGGTGGGACTCTTCCGCAAGAGCTACTACAAGGCCGTGCAGACCATGCGCATGCAGGTGAGCTATGTGATGAGCCTCGACAGCGTGGACTATCAGCCCATGGGCCAGAGCGGCGACACCATCCGCGTGCGACTGCCCCATCTGCGCTATGTGCAGACGGCACAGGGCGGCAACTTCCTCTGCGAGGTGGAGGTGAGCAACTACAACGCCGCGTCGGCCATCAGCATCGTGGAGAAGAAAATCAAAAGCAAGTACGACACACCGCTCAACCGCCAGAAGGCCATGACCCACGTGCGCGAGGTCATCACCGCGTTTGTCAACCAGTGCGGCAAGGTGCCACTGTTTGAATACAAATAACAAAACATAACCCTCATGCAAAGACGAACAGGATTCATCACGGCCGGCATCGCCGTGGCAGGAGGTGCCGCTGTGGCAGGCTATCTGCTGCTGAAACCGCAGCCCACACCCTTAGAGGTGAGAAACCCCGTCGACGAGCAGTTCGAGAAACTCGAAGTGGTGCTCAACGACATCGATGCCCAGGCACAACAACCCGACTCGAACATCGACTCGCTCTTCAGCATCGTCGACGCACTGCAGTGGGAGAAAATCGGCAACGATGCCTACGAGAAGCAGAAGTTCAACCTCTACCTCAACCACAAGAAGGACGTCGCCATGAACTTCTGCAAAATCATCCAGGAGCGCGGCCTCGACATCAGCCATCCCCACCTCGACGACGTGGAGGCCATTGAACATTGAACATTGAACATTGAACGTTGAACGTTGAACGTTGACCATTGAACCCCAAACGGTGACAAAAATGTTCAATGTTCAACGTTCAACGTTGAACGTCCAAACGGCTACTATTGTTGAAACCATTGCGGCAACCCATGCGGCAACCCATGTCAGCACCACTACGACAAGGGCTGCCGCAATGCTTGTGCCACACATCAAGAGTCCGCAGAACAACGTGAGGAACGCCAACGGGATGGTTTTCGGCCGATGCCACGACAGCGCCAGCATGGCCGCCCGCAGCGCACGGCGCACACTGGGAATCAGGCTCTCCAGGTGCGTGGCCCCGTTGGCCAGCAGATAACGGCGATGCGCCTTCGTGCGCAACACACTGCGCCAATACGTCGTGAGCGAAGCACCCACCGCCAGCACCTGCAGCAGCACCAGCACCACCAGCAAAGGCCAGAACAGCCTGCAGGGAAGACTCAGCATCAGCAGCCCAGCCATCGCAAAGCTCGTTCCTATCACTGCCGCTGCCGCCGAAAGCAGCAGACGGGTGGGCAGCTGTGGCTTCCTCCACTTGGGCACAGCCAGCACCCGGCCCAGCATTCGCCGGTCGATCAGTCCTATCAGCGCCAACGTCAGCCCCATCAGCAGTGCCAACAGCAGCGCTCCCCATACAGAAATATCGTCAACACTCATTTCAATCATCTATTTCAACCACATTGTCGGCCCTGCTCACCACGGTGTTGTCGTTGCTGGCAATAATCACCGTGCAACCGCTGTCGGCCTTGCTGCGAAGGAAAGGAAGCGAGGAAGCCAGCGGGCGGTCGACGAGCAGGATCCTCCGCCCCAGCAGCGATGCCACCGCCAGCAGCTGCGCCTTCTGCCCTGTGGCCCCCGTGAGCGCCATCTCCTGTTGCAGCCGCTCCTCCTGGCAGCCGCCGTTGGCTTTCAGCCCGAAGACATCGTGGGGCGTGGGAGCCTCGTACACCGTCACCTGCCCCACATCCTCCAGCGCGGCAGGCACGAAAGCCATCTGCCGCCGCATCACCTGGGCCGAGCTGGATGTGAGCGGCTCCCCGTCGATGCTAATGAAGCCCCCTTTCACATGCTCCAGCCCCAGCATGGCATAAAGCCAGCGCAGCGGCGTGCTATGCAGGGGCGCACCGGGCGTGGTGAGACACGTCAGCTCACCCTCGCGCGCCATCAGCGACAGCGTGCTCTTCTCGCCTTCCAGCAACACATCGTTCAGTTCCAGCATATCAAGACTGCAAAGTTACGAAGAAACAAACAAAAAGCCAAATTTTGGGTAAAAAAAAAATGGAGGGGGGGGCACACCCGCAGGGTGCAAAGAATGATATACCCCTAATGTAATAATGTAATAATGTAACATGCTCGCGAAACACCCAGATATTTGGGTGTTTCGCGCATTTCATGTTACATAGTCCTTTTTGTACCTATGCAGCA
>JAFZSR010000082.1 GCA_017619275.1 Prevotella sp.
CAATCCCACATTTTCCCCCTTTAATAACCACCTTAATGTCACATGTCACAATGTCACAAAGTCACAACAACCACTTTCTACCCCCTGGCAATTTACTTTATTGATGGGTCAGCACGGTATTATGGCCTATAATAGTTAAAGATTCTTATAAAATGGGGCGCGATAGGCTTTTTATTCAGTCAGAACAACTTTTTTTTGTAATTTTGCAGCCGATTTCAGAAATATGCTTCCCTCTGCGCGAAGTGTTTTTTATCTCAACATTTATTTTATTAGAAATCCTATACCCTTATTAGTATATTGTATGTACACTAAAGAACAATTGGAACAGATGGATGTTGCCCAGCTGATGGAGATTGCCGGGCAACTGGGTGTGAAAGTGTCGCAAAACGACAAGCTGGAGACGGTCATCTACGACATTCTGGACAAGGCCGCAGAGAGCGCATCGCTTGAGAGCGCCACACCGAAGCGCAAGCGCACACGCATCACAAAGAAAGATACCGACCATGTGTATACCGTGAATGGCACAGAAGGTGAAAACCACGATGTGAAGGGGCAGAAAGCCAAAACTCCCGTGGAGCAGCCCTCGTTGTTTGCCGATGATTCCGAAAAGACCAAGAAGAAGGCCGCTAAGACAAAGAAGGAAGAAAGTCCTGCCGAAATTGTTGCCGCTGAAGCCCTGCCTGCATTCCCCAAGCACCGGGGCAGGAAGTCGAAGGCCGAGTTGGCTGCCATTGCTGCTGCGGAGGCTGCCAAAAAAGAGGCTGCTGAGCCCGAAACCAAGGAGGTGGAGATGGAGCCGACGGCTGACTTGGATGTGCCCGAAGCCTCGGACTACAATAGTTCTACGGTCGATGGCGTCGACCCCTTGCTGTTGGAGCAGCTGCAGGAGAAGATGGCCAACAGGGCGCAGGAGAGCGAGATGATGCCCGAGGATGCCAGCGGAGAGTTGGACATGCAGGACATGGAGCCGGAAGAATTTGACGCCGTGTGGGAAGACGACCCCAACGACGGCACCGACTTCATCACCGTTTACGACCTCCCCATCGAAGACCAGTCGGCCATGCCCACGCTCGATATTTTCGACCGTCCCGTGGCACCGCAGCGTGCCGAACCCGTCTTCCAGCCTGTGGCAGTGCAGCCCATTGCTCCCGCCAATAACGCAAGATACGACTTTGCCGACATCATCACGGGCAATGGTGTGCTCGAAATCCTTTCCGACGGATACGGATTCCTGCGCTCCAGCGACTATAACTACCTGTCGTCGCCCGATGACATCTATGTGGCACAGCAGCAAATCAAGAAATATTCGCTGAAGACGGGCGACGTGATTGATTGCACCGTGCGTCCGCCTCATGAGAACGAGAAATACTTCGCCATGTCGACGGTGAATGCCATCAATGGCCGCAATCCTGCCGAGGTGCGCGACCGCGTGAGCTTTGAGCACCTGACGCCCCTCTTCCCCGAAGAGAAATTCAACCTCACGGGCGACCCGCAGACCACCAATCCCTCGACGCGCATCGTCGACCTCTTCTCGCCCATTGGCAAGGGACAGCGTGCCCTCATCGTGGCTCAGCCCAAGACCGGTAAGACCATCCTGATGAAGGACATCGCCAACGCCATCGCCGCCAACCATCCCGAGGCTTACATCATGATGCTCCTCATCGACGAGCGCCCCGAAGAGGTGACCGACATGGCCCGTACGGTGAATGCCGAGGTCATCGCCTCGACCTTCGACGAACCCGCCGACCGTCATGTGAAGATTGCTGGCATCGTCTTGGAGAAGGCTAAGCGCATGGTGGAGTGTGGCCACGACGTGGTGATCTTCCTCGATAGCATCACGCGCCTCGCGCGAGCATATAATACTGTGGCTCCTGCCAGCGGAAAGGTGCTCACGGGTGGTGTCGACGCCAATGCCCTGCAAAAGCCCAAGCGATTCTTTGGCGCTGCTCGAAAGATTGAGAACGGAGGCTCCCTCACCATCATTGCCACGGCTCTGGTGGATACCGGCTCGAAGATGGACGAGGTGATTTTCGAGGAATTCAAGGGCACGGGCAACTCCGAGATTCAGCTCGACCGCATGCTGTCGAACAAGCGTATCTTCCCGTCGATGAATCTGGTGCAGTCGAGCACCCGCCGCGACGACCTGTTGCAGGATCAGACCACACTGAACCGCATGTGGATTATTCGCAAGTTCATTGCCGAGATGAACCCCATCGAGGCCATGAACACCGTCTACGATCGCCTTGTGCAGAGCAAGGACAATGCAGAGTTCCTGATGTCGATGAACGGATAAACCACACGGGTGCAGATGAAAGCAAAAACACTTTTATGGGCATTCGCCGCCCTAATGTTGATAACCGCTTGCGGAGGTCGGAAATCGTCCGACAAGGACATCATCACCACCGACTATGTGGCGCCCAAGCCCACCAAGCCCATCGCCATGGACGGCGATGTGCAGAACCGGCAGGTGGAATGGGTGGATGGCCGCAGCTACCAGGTGAGTGTAAGCCGCGCGGCAGCTGATTCGCTGGCCATGGTGACCGACGAGTTAGGCCAAAAGTATATCGACAACATTATTACTGTGGAGGTGAAGCGTGCCGATGAATCGGTTTTCTTCCATCGCAGCTTTACCAAGCAGTCGTTTTCAGCCTGGCTCGACACCGACTATCAAAAGAAGGCCATCCTGCAGGGCATACGCTTCCATGGTGTGGAAGACAATGCCTTGGTGTTTGTGGCATGGGTGAACTATCCCACTTCGGGCGATGATGAGGCCGTGGAGCTACGGGTGGCGGTCGACCGGCTTGGCGACGTGGCCATCAAGCCATTTAGCGAGGATGAACGCGAAGACCTGCAACTGCAGGATGAGGAAGGTTAGTAACACCCCAGCTCTTTCCATTGCTCATTGAGCTGCCACATGCTGTCGAAGATGAGGTCGGCGCTTCGTTCCACAAATAAATGAGTGGGTAGCTGACCACTGTTGACGCAGATGGTGAAGGCGCGGGCGGCCACGGCAGCCTCCACACCCAAGGGGGCGTTTTCCACCACAATGGTATTCCAGGGACTTAAGTTTCCCAAGCGCACCATCCCCTCCAGATAGGGGTCGGGATGGGGCTTGCCGCGCTTCACGTCGTAGGCCGTCACGATGTTTCCTTCAATCAGATATTGACCATAGTCTTTCATCAGCCGGGCGATGAGCGGGCGCTGTCCGCTGCCCGTCACCACGCCGATGGCCATGCCGCCGTGGTGCATCTGCTCCATCAATTGGAGGGCACCGGGCATCATCGGCGGCTCGTCCATGTCGTGAAAGTATTTGGTCTTTAGGTTGTACATCTCTTGCGCTTCCGCCTCGCTGATGTCGTGGCCTTTCTGTGCAAGAACCATTTGGCGGATGGTGTCGACACCCCGCTGACCTTCGGTGGCGTAGGCGTCGGCGCGGCTCATCTCAATGCCGTAATCCTTCATCGATTGTTGCCAGGCTACGGCATGATTGGGCATGGAGTCGTAGAGCACGCCGTCCATGTCGAAAAGCACGGCCTTGGGGCGAAAAGCCTCAAAGCCGTGCTTCGCTAAGTATTCTTTAATGGCGAGTTGACCGTCGCTCATCATTATTCGCTTTTCAGCCTTTCCTTGATGGCTGCCGACTCTGCCTCGTATCCGGGCTTGTCGAGCAGGGCAAACATGTTCTTCTTGTAGGCTTCCACGCCAGGCTGGTTGAAGGGGTTCACGCCGAGTACGTTGCCGCTGATGCCGCAACCAATCTCGAAGAAATAGATGAGCTGGCCCAGGTAGAACTCGTTCAGGCGCGGCACGCTGATGCGGATGTTGGGTACGCCGCCGTCGACGTGTGCCAGGCGTGTGCCCAGCTCGGCCATCTTGTTCACCTCGTCCACGCGCTTGCCGGCCAGGAAGTTCAGACCATCCAGGTTCTCCTCGTCTTCGGGGAAGAGCAGCTTCTTCTCAGGCTCCTCAATGCTGATGACTGTCTCAAAGATGGTGCGCTCGCCGTCCTGAATCCATTGTCCCATGGAGTGCAGGTCGGTGGTGAAATCTACGCTGGCGGGGAAGATACCCTTCTTGTCCTTTCCCTCGCTCTCGCCGTAGAGCTGCTTCCACCATTCGCTCATGAAATGCAGCTTGGGCTGATAGTTCACCATGATTTCAATCTTCTTGCCGTTCTGATAGAGGGCGTTGCGCACGGCGGCATACTGTGCTGCCAGGTTTTCCTCTGTCGGCACGTCCTTGCCGCATGCCTTTTCCATCTGCTGGGCACCTTCCACAAGCGCCTTGATGTCGAAGCCGGCGCAAGCAATGGGCAGCAGGCCAACGGGCGTGAGCACGGAGAAACGTCCACCCACGTTATCGGGGATGATGTAGCTCTTGTAGCCCTCCTTGTCGGCGCAGGTGCGTGCAGCGCCGCGCTTGGCGTCGGTCACGGCCACGATGACCTTCTTGGCCATCTCCTTCCCGCGCTGGGCCTCGCATTGCTTCTTCAGCAGACGGAAGGTGAGGGCGGTCTCGGTGGTGGTGCCGCTCTTCGAGATGTTGATGACGCCGAACTTCTTGTCCTTCAAGTACTCGGTGAGTTCAAAGAGATAGTCTTCGCCAATGTTGTTGCCAGCAAAGAGAATGGCGGGCTTGGGGCTTTGCAGCCAGCCGAAGCTGTTGCTCAGGGCCTCGATGACGGCTTTGGCACCCAGATAGCTGCCGCCGATACCGGCCACTACGATGGCCTCGCAATTCTCGCGAAGCACCTGGGCCGTGGCCACGATGTCGTCGAGGAAGGCTGGGGTGATGCTGGTGGGCAGGTGCAGCCAGCCCAGGAAATCGTTGCCGGGGCAGGTGCCGTTCTCCAGGGCTTCCTGGGCGGCCTTCACTTTTGGTTCAAATGCTTCTACTGCGCCAGGCTGCAGGAAGCAGGTGGCTTTTTTGATGTCTAAGCTGATGTTTTTCATTTTTATGGGGTTTATGGGTTTATGAGCTTATGGGGAGGGTTAAATGCCTCGCTTCTTCAGTTCTTCGTCCATTTGCTGTTGCAGTTCACGAGCCTTGTTACCGGCAATCTCGGCATAGTGGTCGTCTTGCGAGGCGTAGATGATGCCACGGCTGGAGTTCACCAGCAGACCGCATTCGTCGTTCATGCCATAGTGGCACACCTCTTCGAGCGAGCCGCCCTGTGCGCCGACGCCGGGGACGAGCAGGAAGTGATGGGGGACGATGTCGCGCACGGCCTCGAACAGACGGCCTTGCGTGGCGCCGATAACATACATCATGTTTTCGTCGGTGCCCCACTGCTGCGAGGTTTTCAGCACTTTCTCGAATAGGCGCTCACCTTTGAAATTGCCAGGCCCCCACCTTCCAATGAGAGGAGTATGGAGGGGGGTGAGTTGGAAGTCTTCGCTACCCTTGTTTGAAGTCAAGGCGAGCAGCACCACCCATTTCCCCTCGTACTGAAGGAAGGGCGTCACGGAGTCTTCGCCCATATAGGGAGCAACGGTGAGGGCATCCACGTCGTATTCCTCGAAGAAGGTGCGGGCATACATCTGGCTGGTGTTGCCAATGTCGCCGCGCTTGGCATCGGCAATAATGAGATGGTGTGGGTGGCGTTCTTTCAGGTATTTGATGGTTTTCACGAATGACTCCATCCCCTTCAGGCCGTAAGCCTCGTAGAAAGCCAAGTTGGGCTTATAGGCCACGCAGTAAGGGGCGGTGGCATCGATGATGGCCTTGTTGAACTCATACACGGGGTCGTGCAGGTCGAAGACGCATTGCGGCATCTTCTTGGGATCGGTGTCGAGTCCCACGCAGAGGAAGCTCCGCTTTAGTTTGATTTGTTCTGTCAGTTCTTGCTTGTTCATGTTTCTTTCTTGATATTTTGGGCAAAATTACAAAAAAAGAATGGGATGAGCAAATCCGCGACGGTTAATTTGCTGAAAAAATCGAAGCGGTGCTTCAGTCCAAGTGGAACAGCTCCGTCAATGGGATGGTGACGGGCGAGTTGTCGGCGTTCACCTCCATGATGTCGGCCATCATGTCCCACCACTTTTGGGTGATGGGGTCTACATTCTCGGTGTCTTGCGAGTTTCCTTCTTTCGAGCACTCCTGATAGGCAAAGAGAATGTTGGTGTCGCGATCCCAGTAGATGCTGTAGTTGCCTACGCCCTGCTCCTTGATCATCTTTACCAACTCGGGCCAAATGGCTGCGTGGCGCTTTTGGTACTCTTCCTCAAAGCCTGGCTTGAGGAACATCTTGAATGCAAATCTTTTCATTGTTTATGATGCTTTGGTGGGTTGATAGTTGTCTTTCAGTGTCATAAAGTAGCCCAGTTTATATATGCCGAACACTTTCAGGCTGGGTTTTCGTCCACACAGGTTGCGCCGTTCCAGTTTGCCAAAAAGGTGGTGCCAAAGGCGGATGGCCCAGCGCACGATGCCCAGGTGGATGCCATCGACATAGGTGAGCATGTGGGAATAGCCACGAAGGTCGTTGCGGAACTGGTGGAGCGTGCGCATGGCCTCTTCGGTCTTGGCGGTAAAAACGCTGTTCGATTCCAAGTCGACGAGCATCATGGGGTTGTTGATGTGGCAGATGCCAATGCCGTTTTTCTTCAGTTCCTTTCCAAAGAGCACGTCCTCATATCCATAATGCAGGAAACGCTCGTCGAAGGGATGGCTGAGCATGATGTCGCGCCGAATCATGAAGTTGGTAGTGCGGAAACTACGATAGGGGTTGAGGCTACGCTGTTGTTGTGAGTGGTGGGGCAGCGCCTTCATCTCGTAGGTGTAGCGCAGGTTCCGCCCTTGCATTGATGGGTTCTCCTTCACGCCAAAGCCACCATCGATCACCTCTTCGCCCTCGCTCGTCAGGTAGTTCCTCAGGAAGTCGTCGCCCGGCAGCTGCATGTCGCAGTCGAGGAAGAGCAGCCACTGCCGGTTGCTTTGTTGTGCCAGGAAGTTGCGTATGGCTGCCCGCCCTGCATTTTGCTTCCTACGGATGTAGTGGCAATAGGGCCAGGTGGCCATCGCGGCATTGGCGGTGAGTGCTTCCTCATAGTCGGAACCGTCTTCGGCCATCACAATCTTGGCGCATACTCCCTCCGGCTCCAACAATTCGATTTGGCGGCACAGATCTTTCACCATTTCTGTGCAGTCATAGTTGTATATGGGTATTAAAATTGAGAGTTCTTTCTTCATTTCAGCCCCAAAATTACACAAAAAAATACAATCTGGAAACAAAAAGCCGAAAATGTTTGGGTATTTGGCAAAAAAGCAGTAATTTTGCACCCGCTTTCACGAGATGGAAGCATGAAATTCAATCAAAACAAAACAAATCAACAAAAAATGGCAACAAAAATCAGATTGCAGCGCGGCGGTCGTAAGGGCTATGCTTTCTATAGCATTGTCATCGCCGATGCTCGTGCACCACGTGATGGTCGTTTCACTGAAAAGATTGGTTCTTACAATCCCAACACCAATCCCGCCACGGTAGACTTGAATTTCGACCGTGCATTGTATTGGGTAGAGGTTGGCGCTCAGCCCACCGACACCGTTCGCAACATCCTCTGCCGTGAGGGCGTGTACCTGATGAAGCACCTGAAGGGTGGCGTGAAGAAGGGCGCATTCGACGAGGCTGCTGCTCAGAAGAAGTTTGATGCATGGAAGGCCGACAAGCAGAAGGGTCTGGAGAAGGTGGCTGCCGACGAGAAGAAGGCAAAGCTTGATGCCGCCAAGAAGGCTCTGGAAGCTGAGAAGCAGGTGAACGAGGCTATCGCCAAGAAGGTGGCTGAGAAGAAGGCTGCTGCCGTAGCTGCCGCCGCCGAGGCTCCCGCCGCTGAAGAAGCTCCCGCTGAGGCTTAATTCACTTTGAGTCAACACACATGGTGAAATTATGAAATGGAGGACTGGCCCTATCATTGGTGCCAACCCTCCATTTCTCTTTTTCTCTGTTACCAACATGAAACGCATTCTTTTATTTTTGCTTGTTTTCAGCCTCAGCATGGGAGTTTATGCCCGTAGCGCTCAAGACGATGCCCGTCAGGTGTTTGAGGAAGTTTATAATAAGGTGTTCGGCCCTGAAGGTTGCACACTTCAATACGATGTGAATTTGGTAGGCATCTATAAAACCAAAGGCACCATTTGGTATAAGGGAAAGAAAAGCAAGTTTGAGGATGCCAAGGTAATACAGTGGAACGACGGGCAGACGGCTTACGCGCTCTTCAAGAAGAAAAAGACCATCGAGGTGTACGACGTGAAGTCGGGCAAGCACGACAAGTATGGCAGCAAGTTCAAGTTCACCCTCGAC
The DNA here is from genome assembly GCA_017619275.1 of Prevotella sp. Lineage (GTDB taxonomy): Bacteria > Bacteroidota > Bacteroidia > Bacteroidales > Bacteroidaceae > Prevotella. The sequence continues at coordinate 8,300 of JAFZSR010000082.1, forward strand.
GACTTCGACTACACTATGGAGCAGGAGGGGAACGAGCTCATCATTGCCCTGAAGCAGCGTCGAGGTGCCAAGGGTACGGTGAAACAGGCCAAGGTCATCCTGGATGCGCGCACCCACGATCCCAAGATGGCAAAGGTGAAGGTGTCGCTGTTTTGGGCCAACATTGCTATCAGCCAGTTCAAGGCTGGTGGCATCTCCGATGATGTGTTTGTGTTTCCCCGCGACCGTTATCGCCAGGGCTTCAAGTACGTCGACAAGCGCTGAGCAAGCCGTCGTCGTCAATCACTTTCTCTTCATCGATAAGCCTTTGCAATGCCTCTTCAATGGCGAGGTAGGGCAGGGTGATGCTGTGTAGCTCCGCGACTTGGTGCTCTTTGCCGTCGGCCAGCAGTTGCATGATGTGGCTGGTGGCTTCCTGCAGGCTTAGCTCGTCGATGCTGGCTCCTGTGCGGTCCAGGCACACGTCGCAGTGCCCACATTCCTCACTTCTATTTTCGCCAAAATAGCGTAACAGCATCCTGCTTCGGCACTGGTTGTCGGTGGTGGCATATTCAATCATCTTGTGAATACGCTCGGTGTAGCGCTGCTTCAGCTCGTCGTAGACGGCGGGTGGAAACACCAGGTCCACGCCGTCTTCGCGCCGCTGAGTATAGCGTATCAAGGGCACCTTCTTCTGGGGGATGAAATTGATGATGCGCTTCTGACCCATTTCCTTCAGAATGAGATATACCTGCGGCACGGTGAGCCCCGTTTGCTGCGCCAGAAAAGCCTCGTCGATGTAGCTGAAGTCGTTGAAAAGTCCACTGTAGTTGCGCAATAGGGCTACGATGACGGCATCGGTATTCGGGTCGTTGTCGCGTAGACGATAGAGGCTGTCGCGCTCCAGGCAGAAGCGCAAGCGGGCTTTGCTGTCCTCCTCCTCGCGGTAGTCGATGTAACCAGCACGGGTTAGGATTTTCAGGGCCGAGATGACGCGGGTGGGGAAGTGATGGAAGGCGTGGCAGAACTTGTCGATGGCAAACTCGAACACGGCATTGTAGCCCGACCCCACGCCCACCTGATAGAAATAGGCCAAGTGTTCGTACACCTGCCTTATCTCTTCTTTGTCGGGATAGGTGTCGCCGATGCGCTTTAGCAACTTCGAGCGGTCGTTGGAATTGAAGAGCAGCACGGCATAGGCCTTCTGTCCGTCGCGTCCGGCTCGTCCGGCTTCTTGGAAATAGGCTTCGATGCTGTCGGGGCAGTCGGCATGTGCCACCACGCGCACGTCGGGCTTGTCGATGCCCATACCAAAGGCGTTGGTGGCCACCATCACGCGTATGCGCCCGGCCTGCCAGTCTTTCTGGCGGCGGTCTTTTTCGGCATTGTCCAGTCCGGCATGGAAATAGGTGGCACTAATGCCCGCCTTCAGCAGCATCACGGCCAAATCTTTGGTGCGAAGACGGCTGCGCGTGTAGATGATGGCCGAGCCAGGCACGCGGTTCAGGATGTTGAGCAGCTGCTGTTCTTTGTCGCTCACGTGGCGCACCACATAGGCCAGGTTCTGCCGATAGAAGCTCATGCGGAAGACGCGGAAGGAATTCCGAACTCCTAATTCCGAATTACTTGGCAATTCGTCATTCGGAATTCGTAATTTATCCTGGATGTCCTGCACCACTAAGGGTGTGGCGGTGGCGGTGAGGGCCAGCACGGGGGCATGGGGCACCACACGGCGAATCTTGGCGATGGCCAGATAGGAAGGGCGGAAATCGTAGCCCCACTGACTGATGCAGTGGGCCTCGTCGACACAGACGAAACTCACCTGCATGTGGCTCAACTTCGTCAAGAACAGTTCGCTGCCAAGGCGCTCGGGCGACACATAAAGCAGCTTCACGGCACCGAAGACGGCGTTCTCCAGCGTGCGTAGGATGTCGTCGTGGCTCATGCCCGAATACACTGCGGCGGCACGGATGCCCCGTTGCCGCAGGTGCTGCACTTGGTCCTTCATCAAGGCGATGAGCGGCGTGATGACGATGCACACGCCTTCCTGCGCCAGCGCTGGCACCTGGAAGGTGATGCTCTTGCCGCCGCCCGTGGGCATCAGCCCCAGCGTGTCGTGGCCGCTGCCGATGCTCTCGATGATGTCTTGCTGGATGCCGCGAAAGTCATCGTAGCCCCAGTATTGTTTCAGTATCGCCTTGTAGTCGGTCATGCATTACCTCATCATTAGTTTCACACTTCGTTTGCCTATTTGAACGGTGGCTTTCTGGCCATTAATGGCAGCATCAGACATATTATTGTGGAAATTGTTTTTTTCATAACTTTAGTTGAATAATTGCTGCTGATCATGCTATTTTTCATACCGGAAATGCGAGAGGATAAAGTTAGATAAACCAAGACCTTGAAGTTTGCCCCTCATTCTAGAAGGAAGGGTCACTTCTTGTTCCCCTATTTTGCAATGCGTCAAGATGTTGTCGGCTTCCAAGTTGTCGTCATTAAAAAACTGGAACTTGTTATACCAACTTGGTGTGTTTTTCTCGGTCAGCACCAGATTCCTGCCTTTGATCGAGCGCTGGTTGGCAGCTTCTGCGTTGTCTTCATATCGGCAAATGCCATCTACAATGTTATTGAAAACCACGTTCCCCAAATTGTTGATAGGTGGGCCGCCAGCTTTACTTCTGGTATCAACATACCTCAAGTCTATGGAGTAACTGTTTTTGGTGTTGATTATCATGTTTCCATAGAGTTTCACGTTGAAGGTGCCATCGTCGCAAAAAATGCCTCGGTTGTCACACCCTCCCGAATGGCCGCTTATAAAGTTATGGCGAATGATGGTGTTGCTGTTCTTGGTCCAAGTATAAATGGCACCGCCATCGAACAGTGGGACGCACGCGAGGCTTTTTCTATATTCGGGCGTCATGTACAGCTCATTGAATTCCACAATGATTGTCCTGCCTTCGACCATTTTTGCCTTATGCCACGTTCCCACGCCAATTCCCATGTATCCGTAGTTAGTCAGCTTGTTATGAGCGATGTGGCACTCGGAGTTATGCACCACCACGCTGCCGTCGTTGCTGTGGCGGAGATTGCCGTCGGAGAATTCGTTTTCGATGATTCGGCTGTTGGTACACCCGTCGAAATATATTCCAGATTTGTAATAATGGCCAAACTTGTTGTTCTGGATGCAGATGTCTTGCGAGTTGGCGGCATAGATGGCGGTGCTCCTGATGTTATGGAATTCACAGTCGTGGATGTGTTTCTTTCCAGTGCCAGAGGTAATGCTGATGAGCCCTTTTTTCTCAATTTCGCTATTTCCTTCGCCGCATTTGTTTCCCATGAATTTGAATCCTGAGACAGAGAGTGCTTTCACACTGGTTTCAACAGAGAGGAATCTCGTAGCATTGCACAGATGCACATTCTCTTTTGTTGAGTATAGTTTTCCGCTTTTATAATAGGCAACAGGACACTCACCAGGGTTGTTGATCATGCGAAAGCATGGATAAAACCTCTTGTTGTATCTGTGCCTGTTGTTTTCTGGCCAGTCTCCATTGTTATTTCCTGTGTTGTAGGTTCCTTCTATGGCTGTTGGCAAAAAGTAAAGATTGGTGTGGTTGGTGTCGGATGTGGTTTTGACCACTTTGTAGATTTGCGAGTAATAATCAGCATATACTTGAATATACATGTCGTCAAAACCGTCCTTGTCAAGCTTTCCCAGCGTGTTGGGTATCTTTAATGCAGTAGTGGTGGTGCCGTTGGAGCCAGCCATCTTCACTTTCTGGGGCTGCACAAGTGTTTTCATCTCATGGATGTCGCCGTAGAAGTCGGTGACGAAACGACCATTGTCGTCCACCAGGATTGTTTTGTGTATTTCTGGTTCCAAAACTTTATACACGTAGTAGCCCTTTCTTCTGCTTTCCATTTGCAGTGCACTCGACTCGCCAATGATGGTGCTTCCGTTGCCAACGAAATCGATTTCCACGTTGCTACAGTCATAATTGATGCGAATGTGGGCGTTGTTCGAATTCTGCTTGAAAAAGAATGTGCCCCCGTTGAAAACAACACGAATCAATTTCTTCTTGGCTTTGATGGCATTCTTCAATGCAGCGTCAAGACCATTGAAATCGTTTTGCGAATTGATGTTAATGATGTACGAGTCGGCTGCTGTTGCTGAGGTGTTTTGATTGTTGTCTGCCGCTGGTGAAGCGAACTTTTCTTTTAGAAAGGGGAACTTTGTGGTGTTGTCGAACTTGGAGGCAGGAATGGCCACAACGTCTGAATCTACAATGATACCCGTGTAGAGGGCAAGGGTCGGCGAGTACTTTGATTTTGTGGCATAATTCGTGTTGATGTCCGACATGAAGTGCAATTCTCCGTTTTTTACATTTCCGTCGGCCTCGTTCAATTTCCATGCAGTATTCCAATCCACCAGCATGCAACACTTGTAAGGAGCGAAAGCACCAGTTCCTTGAAATGTTACCATTCCGGAGATGCGGTCACTAACAGCCAAGAATTTGTTTTCTTCGTAAACCTTGTTTTTGCTGTCGGTTTCTGCGATAACGATGCTGTTGTAATTAAATTCTGGCTTCCTCCTCGAATAAATCAGTGTCAATTTGCGGCCTTTGGTAACAGCATTTAGGCAGGCGGGGTCGATGTACAGCTCGCGAACAAGCACATTGGCATGATGCTCGCCTCCAGTAAACATTGTTTGGCGAAATTCTCCGCTATCTTCTTGCATGGCAGCCAAGCAGGGAAAAGATAGTATCACGATAAGGAAAATGCTGATGATGCCACTTTTCATGTGGCAAAGATAGAAAAATGGCACGTAATAGCCAAATTTACTTGCAAATATTTTGTGATTTGAAAGCAACTTTCTATTTTTGCATCCAGAAGAGGCATGAAAGCCCAAGAATGGGCTGAGTTGCATAGGAGGAAAACGTTATAACAAATACAACGATATGAAGCACATACAGTATGAAACCACAGGCACATGCTCGAAGTTGATAGATGTGACCTGCGACGACAACAATGTCATCCAGCAAGTGTTCTTCCTTGGTGGTTGCAACGGCAACCTGCAAGGCATCTCCCAACTGGTGCGTGGCCAGCACATCGACGATGTGATGCGACGGCTCGATGGCATCCGCTGCGGCACCAAGCGCACTTCCTGCCCCGACCAGCTGTGCCGTGCGCTGGAACAGCTGAAGAATCAGCAGCCTGGCTAAGCAAGCCAAGGGCCCTTCACGAAAAAAGGCGGCACCAATTTTTAAATTGGTAACGCCTTTTAAAATTTTGGTAACGCTTTTTTGAAAAAAGTTAACGACTTTTGAAAAAATCTCATACGAGATTTTTTCGCCCCTTAGATACCCCTTATTTTCAACGAGTTACAAAACTGGCGAAAAGAGCCTGTTTTTCGTGTTTTTTATCCGTTTACCACATTGATGGGCTTGCCATTGATGAATGCCTTCACATTGTCGATGGCAATCTGCATGAGGCGCTGTCGGGCCTCGTAGGTGGCCCAGGCGATGTGGGGCGTGAGGTAGGCGTTTTCGCACTGCAGCAGGGGGTTGTCGGCTTGTGCGGGTTCCACCGATAGCACGTCGGCACAATAGGCTCTCAGGCGCTTTGCCTTCAGCGCGTCGGCCACGGCCTGCTCATCCACCAGTGGGCCTCGGCCAGTGTTCACCAGGATGGCGGTGGGCTTCATTTGTGCCAGCGAGTCGACATTGATGAGGTGCTGGGTCTGCGGGGTGAGAGGGCAGTGCAGCGAGAGCACGTCGCTGGTGCTCAGCAACTCGGGGAGGTCGGCCTTGCCGATGAATTCGGGCAAGCGGGCTGCATCTTTGCTGGTGAAGGCGCAAACACGCATGCCGAAGCAGTGGGCGATGGTGGCCACCTTCATGCCGATGTTGCCCAGTCCGACGATGCCCATGGTCTTTCCGCTGAGTTCGATGAGCGGCGTGTCCCAATACACGAAGTCGGCGCTCGCCGTCCAGGCACCCTTGCGGTTTTGGCGGGCATAGTGGTCTACGCTGTGGGTGATGTTGAGGATATGGGCGAAGGTGAGCTGCGCCACGCTGTCGGTGCTGTAGGCGGGGATGTTGGTGACGACGATGCCCCGCTGGCGGGCGGCAGCCACGTCCACCACATTATAGCCCGTGGCCAGCACGCCGATGTAGCGCAGCCGTGGCAACTGGGCCATCGCAGCTTCGTTGATGATCACTTTGTTGGTGAGCAGGATGTCGGCATCCTGTGCCCGTTCCAACAGTTGGGCAGGGGCGGTGCGGTCGTAGACCGTCAGCTCGCCCAGTGCTTGCATACCTTCCCACGAGATGTCGCCGGGATTGGCTGCATAGCCGTCGAGTACTACTATTCTCATTGTTCAAAGCGTTTTCCCCAGTAGCTCACCATGCGTTCGTAGATTTTTTGCTCGGCAGGCGAGTGCTGGGCATGCCAGATGCGCTGTTGTTGCAACGCGTCGGGCATGTATTGTTGTTGTGTGAAATGTCCAGGATAGTCGTGTGGGTATTTGTAGCCGTCGCTATAGCCTAATTGTTTCATCAGGCTGGTGGGCGCATTGCGCAGATGCAGGGGCACGGGCAGGTTGCCCGTTTGTCGCACAACAGCCAGCGCCTCGTCGATGCCCAGATAGGCCGAGTTGCTCTTGGGCGAGGTAGCCAGGTAGACGCAGGCCTCGGCCAAGGCGATGCGAGCCTCGGGCCAGCCAATCTTCATCACCGTGTCGAAGGCCGCGTTGGCCAGCAGCAACGCGTTGGGGTTGGCCAGTCCGATGTCCTCCGAGGCGCTGATGACCATGCGGCGGGCGATGAACTGCGGGTCCTCGCCCCCCTCGATCATGCGGGCCATCCAGTAGAGGGCGGCGTCGGGGTCGCTGCCGCGAATGCTCTTGATGAAGGCCGAGATGATGTCGTAGTGCATCTCGCCGTCCTTGTCATAGGCCAGCGGGTTTTGCTGGAGGCAGGCCACCACTTTGTCGTCGCTTATGATGACAGGCGTGGCTTCCGAGGCCTGTACCACCAGCTCCAGGATGTTGAGCAGCTTGCGGGCATCGCCGCCGCTGTAGCGCAGCAGGGCATCGGTCTCCTTCAGTTCTATTTGACGTTCTTTCAACTCTGTGTCGGTGGTGATGGCCCGTTGGAGCAGTGTCAGCAGGTCGTCTTTATCCAATGGCTTCAGTACATAGAGCTGACAGCGCGAGAGCAATGGGCGGATGACCTCGAAGGAGGGGTTTTCGGTGGTGGCACCGATGAGTGTGACGATGCCGCGCTCTACGGCTCCCAGCAGTGAGTCTTGCTGCGACTTGGAGAAGCGGTGTATCTCGTCGATGAAGAGGATGGGCGACGGCCCATTGAAGAAGCGCCCCTTCTGTGCACGGTCAATCACATCGCGCACGTCCTTTACGCCGCTGGTCACGGCACTCAGCGTATAGAACGGTGTCTCCAACTGGTGGGCGATGATCTGTGCCAGCGTGGTCTTGCCCACGCCCGGCGGCCCCCACAGGATGAACGATGAGATGTGCCCCGACTCAATCATGTGGCGCAACACGGCTCCCTGTCCCACCAGGTGTTTTTGCCCGATGTAGTCGTCGAGCGTGCGTGGGCGCAGTCTTTCAGCTAATGGTTGTGACATCTTAGTTGAGGAGTTGTAGAGTTGATGGTAGCGTTACGTCGGCAAAGTTACATTTTTTTTACCATTTCCAAGCAGGAAATGGATATTTTTTTGTAATTTTGCTGCCAAGATGACCGAACAGGAACAACTCTTTCGTAAAATCAACGAGCGGTTTGTGAAGGCTTTTGCAACTTATCGTCTGCTTGCCGACGGCGACCACGTGCTGGTGGGGCTGAGTGGCGGTAAAGATTCGTTGCTGCTCACCGAGCTGCTGGCGCGGCGAGCGCGCATCAGTCATCCACAATTCAGCGTGGAGGCCGTGCATGTGCGCATGGAGAACGTGCAGTATGCCACCGATACGGCGTATCTGCAACAATTCTGCCAGCAGTTGGGCGTACCGCTACACATTGTAACCACCAGTTTTCAGGAATCGCCCACGAAGCCAGCCTGTTTTTTGTGCAGTTGGCATCGGCGCAAGCAAATCTTCAACCTGGCCCAGCAATTGGGGTGCAACAAGATAGCCCTGGGGCATCATCAGGACGACCTGCTGCACACGGCGCTGATGAACTTGCTCTATCAGGGGCGATTTGGTACGATGCCCGCGCTTTTGCAGATGCAGAAAATGCCGTTGCAGATTATCCGTCCACTTTGTATGGTTCCCGAGGAGTTGATCAGGCAGTATGCCCAAGCGGCTCAGTATGAAAAGCAGGTGAAACTATGCCCCTACGAGCGCGACACCAATCGCACGTTTGCGCGCCATCTGTTTGAAGAGGCCGAAAAGGCAAACCCCGAAGTGCGCTATTCGCTTTGGAACGCGCTGGAACGCGAGGGTAAACTAATTGAAACAACGGATTAAACCACGAATTGAAAAACGGATTAAAACCACGAATTAAAACAACGGATTAAAACGAATTGAACGGATTATACGGATTTCTTTTTAGGCGTATAGGTCATTTTGCAGGCTGGAAAACACCACATGTTGCTCTATAGGTCAAATTGCAGGCTGAAATTTCGGCCTGCAATTTGCTTATGTAGACTATTGTTGGTACCTTTGCATCGCAGTCTGAAGCATAGTGAGG
>JAFZSR010000083.1 GCA_017619275.1 Prevotella sp.
GCCACATCCTTCGCTGGGCGAAGCGTCACAAGTGCCGAGCGCGTGGCCAAAATAAAACAAATTAGGAAAATTCGTTTCCTCCAAAAACATCGATCTTCATCTGTCGCTCGTTTCCTTTTCAACCGTACAGGTCGAAAAAATTTGTTTTTTTTTGTTTTTGTCAATTATATTTCATATATTTGCAGCCTAATTCTATAATGAATTACTAAACTAAACAAATATGATAAGATTATTTTCACTGAAGCCATGGACTGCAGTAATAGTGTTACTGCTCATGGCGTTGGGGGTGAAGCCACAAGCTGTATTGGCCGCCGATGGCAAGTTCGACACCCCCAGCCAGGCGTTCTCGTGGTATTCCAAGGGTCCGGGGTGCATCCACCTGAAGCTGATGACCACCAACGCCAGCCCGTATCGCACTCTGCACTCGGCCACCTACGGCGTGCGCGACTCAACGGGACGCAAGACCCCCGTGTTCTATGTTGGGGAGACCAGCAGCACCAACAGTGGGTATGTCGTGTCCGATTTCCGCAACTTGCTGGACGACGACGTGGCCCTGCTCTATCTGACCAACGACACCAAGTGGACGCCGCTTTGCTGGATCTCGGACGACGGCAATCAGGAGCATCACCACACACGCACGAACAAGGAAGACGGCTATGCGGAGCTCGACTGGTATTATCCCGCCAGCTTTGCCGGTAAGACGCTCACGTTCTACGTGGAGGCCACGCTGTGGCGCGAGGGCGGCGCGACGGTGACCTACAGCAGGGACATCGGCACGATGGAGTTCGACGACATCATGCTCGACGTCTACGACGCCATCCCCGGCACCGATGCCGCCGATGCCGGCGTGCTGCGCGTCCCCGTGGCCAGCGACCACGTCATCAACTGGATTGAGGCGAAATACAAGGATGGCGATGGGCAGTGGAAGACGCTGCCGCGGACGCAGCTGGAGAAGAACGCCTATTCGGGCTTCATCCGCATTCCTGCTTGCGAGGCCCACGACAGCCTGACGGTGACGGCCAACGTGGTGTCGGCCACCGTGACCAAGAGCGACATCCCCAACAGCGACTGGCCGTCGGCCGTCAGTGGCAACCTGACGAAAACGGTGGGCTCCGTTCCCATGATCCACAATCCGCGCCTGCTCATTGCCGACGTGATGGAAGAGGGCAGCATAAAGCTGCAATGGAAGGTGAGCGACAAAGACCGTGCCGACATGTTCGACGGCGACGTTTTTCAGGTGCAACGCTCGCTGACGGGCCGCCTTGAGGACTTCAAGGACATCGGCTCCGTGATGTATGAGGCCGACAGCCTGACCTACTCCTTCGAGGACACCAAGCTGATATCCTCGCTGCAGGCCGACCAGATAGACAAGAAGAATTGCGTGCCCCTGGTGCGCTACCGTGTCTTCCGCACCATTGCCAACGAGCTGTGGGGGGCCGACCACAATCCTACGATGGTCTACGTGCAGCCCTCGTTTGCCACCCTCACGCTGCTCACGCCAGAAAAGACGGCCTCGAAGTGGGTGAACGAGGATGAAAAGAAAGTGGAGGTGACGTGGGACTACATGATGGAGGGAAACATGAATGCCAGAACCTTCGTCTGGGACAGCCGCGCCGAGATGCGGGTGGAGATAAAGATGCGGAATGCGGCGGGATATCCCGTTGACAGCGTGGCACGCGTGCTCACACTGCAGGAGATCAAGGACAGGAGGGTGGAGCTGACGCTCAACCACTCGTGTGTGAAATACGACCTGAGAATGCGCGTCGACCCCAAGGATTCGCCCGTGAGCCATCCCACTGGCGACCTCTTTGTCATCATCAGGAATCATGACGATTTCGTCGACTTCATGAATCGCGTCTATAACGGCGAAACGAGCCTGAATGCCATCCTTTGCGCCACCCTCGACGCCAAGAGCATCACGATTGCAGCCGAAGAGGACCGCCCCTATACGGGCAACTTCAACGGAAACGGCAACACCATCTGGGTGGACTACAACATGAACTCGAATACGGCGGGACTCTTCCGCAACATTAGCAACGGGGCCGTGATCACCAACCTCACTACAAAAGGCACCATCAAGACTGCATATAAGTTTGCGGGGGGCCTCGTGGGGCATCTGGCAGGAGGCACGGCTTTCATCGAGAACTGCGTCTCGGATGTCATCATCAAAGGCAGCATCGATGGCGACGGCTCGCATGGCGGACTGGTGGGTCTGGTCAACGGGCAGTCTACCATGTTCATCAACAACTCTCTGTATACTGGCGCCTTGGAATCGGAAACCAAGAAGGTGAATGGCGAGAACGTCTACAAAACCAAAAACTGGGGCGGCTTCGTGGGCTATCGCGGTGGCTATAGCTTCGTCATGCTGAGCAACAACTATTTCCATCCTACCGATGTTTCCCAACTCAACCCTGCCGGCTCGGCCACTTTCATGCGCAACTACAACAACGACCCGCTATGGGGCATCGTGCAGGACTGCTACTACCAAGCCGACAGCGGACTGGGCATCCAGCAAGGACGGCCGTCCGAGTCAGGACCCTCAAACTGGTGCTGGCAGGCATCCGATTGGGAAGGGAACAGGCCGATAGTCAACAAGACATCCTTCAACATCCCCCAAGGCGAGCATTTCCTCACCATCCCCACCATCAATGATTATTATTATGAGAACACGGGTAAGGTGATTGAGAACTCGCTGAGGACACAGACGCAGCAAAGCTCGGTCTACCTGAGGTGGCAGACCGACGAGGGCGACATCGACTACTTTGAGGTGTGGCGCCGCACCACCGAGCCTGGCAGCAAGTGGGAGCGCATCGCTACGCAGGTCACCGACCTGGAATATGAGGACAATACCGTTTCGCCCGTGTTCGACTATCTCTACAGGGTAAGCTCGAACAACGACTGCGAGGGCAAGAAGGTGACCTACACTAACGAGGTGCTTGGCAACTGCGTGAAGACGGGCAAGGTGGAGGGCTATGTGCGCTTCGCCGACGGCACGGGCATTCCGGGGGTCACTGTCACCGCGTCGCAATATGGCGACGGAGCCGACGCCGCAAAGGGAGGCCGCTGCACCACCGACGAGAGCGGCTTCTTCAGCATCGAGGGCTTGGATTACTGGGGCTACCAGAAGGGTGACTATCAGCTGACGCTCTCAGGCGTTTCGGCCAACGACCTGTCGGAAGACTGCAAATACGGCATCCCCGTCACTTTCGACCATAAGTCGAACTACGAGAAGAACTGCATCTTCACGCTGACCAATGGTGTGAAATTCTCGGGCTTGGTGATGTATCGCGGCACCAGCATCCCCGTGCATGGCGCCCACTTCCTGGTCGACGGACATGAGGTGCGCTCGGCCAGTGGACCCGTGGAGAGCGACTTCGAGGGTAAGTTCTCGTTCCGTATGCTGAAAGGCAATAACCACACTGTACAGGCCGTGTTGGAAGGGCACACCTTCTACAAGGGTGGCTACTACTACAAGAACAACGACACGAACGTGTACTTCGACGTCGACGTGGCCAACACCTACTTCTACGACGAGACCAGCGTGAAGCTTATCGGACGCGTGGCCGGCGGTGAGGACCAGGGCCGTCTGCCCCTGGGCAACTCGCTAAGCCGCAACAACCTGGGCGACAACCTGAAGATGGTGCTCACCTTGGAGGGCGACAACGCCTCGTGGCTGGTGTTCGACAACGTCAACCGCACCGTCACGGAGAAAGACACCACCTATATCCACAACAAGACTGGAGTCAAAGACAAGAACGAGTACAAGACCCGCGTACACACCACGCGCCATCGCATGGAGGTGTGGCCCGACTCGCTCACTGGCGAGTATCAGGTGTTGCTGCCGCCCGTGAAGTGGAAGATTCAGCAGATCTCGGCCGAGGGCTATGCCACCCTGTTCCAGGACGGCAAGATCAGCGACGTCATCGACCTCACCGACTCGCTCACGAAGCACACCGATGTCTTCGAGGGCTTGTGGAAGAATGCCGCCAATGAGGAGGTGCGTCGAGTGGAGGTGCAATACTATGCCCAGTATAACCGCATCTATCGCTCGCCCGTGCTGCTGGAGCGCAAGCAGAGGGTCTACGACAAGTTCGACTATTTTGGCGAGACCAGCTACAACCTGCGCACACTGATGGGCGATACGAAGGTCATCCCCATTGCTTTCCCCGTGACGGAGAAGAACAGTGTCACGGGCAAGGAGCGGACAACCACAGGCTACACCTTCGGCTATCCGGTGTTCAGCCTGGATCGTGGCTACAACATCATGCTCTCTGCCGTGGAGCGTTACTATTATAATAATAATGTGCATAGCGACACCGTCGACGTGGTGCACCTCGATGGCGGCTTCGTCACCATCCGCAACGGACTCATCAGCGGCACACACCGCGACACCCTCTCGCTCGACAGCAACGGAGAGGCCGTCTACACGCTGCGAGCTGCCCAGCGCCCCTACATTCAGACGGGTGAGGAAGCACTCTACACCGTGAACTTCTCGATGGAGCGCGACGGCGTGACCTATGAGGCCGAGCCGTTGAAGGGTTATGTGTTCAGCCAATACAGCAAACCGGGGGCCAAGGACATCATAAGCATCAACCGACCCGTGCTTGTTGACATCCTGCGCGACCCGCCTGGCGGCGGCTCCTCGGCCAAGCTGAGCAAAGGCTCCACACTGAAGCTGGCCTACCAGATGGACATGGCTTGGAGTGCGGGGCTGAGCATCGGCCTCGGTGCCGGTGGAGGTATGAATGCCTATTCGGGCATCGTCACGCCCATGGGAGGCCCGGAGTGGGGTGTGAACTACACCACGTCGAGCGTGTTCAACACGTCGTTCGACATCATCTTCTCGGGCACTGGCCAGCGCGCCTTCTCCTACACCATGACGGCCAACGAGGACATTTCCACCGATGCCGGCATCACCATGGTGGGGGCCGACGCCGACATCTACATGGGTATGGAAACCAACCTCTTCCTGCGCCCCACCGTTTCTGTGCAGGCTCTCAACGACTCGGTGTTCAAGACGATGGGCGGCTTGAAGGAGGCAGGACGAATGGTGGAGATAGCCGAAGGACGCGATGCCCAGGGGAAACTCTATCACCTGGTGCGCAACGAGGCCATCGGCTACGGGCAGAGAATCAATTCCACCTTCGTCCACTCGCAGCAGTATATCGTGAAACAGCTCATGCCAAAACTCGCTCAGGAATGTGAGGCACTGATGTTTACTGGCTCACAAGCCGAGGCCGAGAAGCTGGCTAATCAACTGAATGAGCCTGTCTACCTCTCGCTCATCACCGACACCAGCAGCCCGCGCTTTGCCGTGGTGAACACCACCCCTGACGACAAACAGGAGTATGTCTACAACAGCACCAATCCCGACCACTTGTACGCCGACCAGACGAAGATGAACTATCTCATCGTGCTGCCCAACGGCTACGACGACAGCGCCATGGAGGACAAGGTGTATGACATCACCAATACGATGTACACCTGGGCCAGCATGATTGCCCGCAATGAAAAGGAAAAGATGGAGGCTGACGAGCTGATGAAGAACTTCGAGATGGACGGCGGCGGCTCCATCAGCTATAGCGAGGACTTCTCCACCGAATACTCCAACACCTCGACCTACAACTGGCTGCTTACGGACTTGACACACGACTACTTCGAAGAGCCAAATGCCACCGACAGCGAGAAGCAAGAACAGGAGCTTGCCAACAGATGGGCAACCTTAGCAAGCATCGTCGGCCCCACTGTGGGAAAGATGCTCGCCGGAGTGTTGAAGGGCACAACGGGTAAGGTGGAGTCCTATAGTCAGCCAGCAGGCAAAACTAACGTCCCCGACCCGCTGAAGAAAATCGACCTGTTCTTCGTTGGCACCAAGATGTCGTTCTCGTTCACTCCCGTCATCTCCTACAAGCTTACACCAAAGCTCTCGGAGAGCGAGAAATACAATCGCAAGGAGAGCTTCACCATCAAGATGGACAAGAAGTCGCATCTCGACTTTGACGTCTACCGTGTCAAGGTGCTCGACTCGCGCGACTCAACCGAAGTGGATGGCCGTACCGACGTGTTTGTGGAAGAGAATTTCCTCAACAGCAAGGAGTATGTCAAACACTTCATCGACCGTGGGGTGGGGTCGCGCGACATCAGCAAGTATTTCACCGAGCCACGCAGCTTTGTCTATCGCACTCGTGGCGGTGCCACCGTGCGTCCTTGGGAGAACGAGCGCAAAACAGTGTTCTACCGCCCAGGCTCCGTGCTCGACGAGCGCACGAAGAAGATTGAGAACCCCCTCATCAAGATGGACCGTCAGAGCATCAGTGGTGTTCCCATCGACGAGCCTGCCCGCTTCAAGATTTATATGACCAACGAGAGCGAAGCACCCGAAGCCATCGGCGGCGCGCTGCAGTTCTTTACCCTCTATCTCGACGAAACGACCAACCCGAAGGGAGCGCGGCTGATGATTGACGGCATGCCGCTCTCGCGTAGCGGAATGACCATCAAGGCCGTGCCGGGCGAGGTGACCGAGAAGATGATGGAGGTGTGGGCTGCCGAGGACTTCGACTATGATAACCTGAAGATTGGGCTCATCTCGCAGGGCGACGTACAATGCGTGCAGGAGGTGGCCTTCTCGGTGCACTTCCTCCGCTCTGCCGGCAATGTGGAGATAGCCACGCCAGGCGATAAGTGGATTATGAACACCGACGCGCCTTTCGACGCAAAGCGCGGCTGGTACATGCCCGTCATCATCAGCGGCTTCAACAAGAACCAGAAGAACTTCGACCACATCGAGTTCCAGTATAAGGAATCGACCCGTGGCGACGACTACTGGACGAACCTCTGCGCCTTCTATGCCGACTCCACGCTCTATCGCGCAGCCACCGGCACGCATGAAATGATTCCGGAGAACGGCAACATCGTGACCAAGTTCTATGGCGAAGGCACCGTGATGGAGAAAGCCTACGACCTGCGCGCACGTCTCTACTGCCGCAACGGCAACAGCTTCATCACCAGCGACTCGAAGGTGCTTTCGGGCATCAAGGACACGCGCCGGCCGCAGCTCTTCGGTTCTCCCGACCCGAAGGACGGCATCATCGGAGCCGGCGACAACATCGTGTTTAACTTCTCCGAAGCCATCGAACATAACTACCTGCAACAGGCCACCAACTTTGAGGTGGTGGGTGAGACCAACGAGGACGCCCTCTCCGAGGAGATTGCGCTGCTCTTCACTGGCGATGGCTATGCCGAGACCGATGCCCGCCGCAATTTCACCAACAAGAATATGACCATCGACCTCATGGTGCGTCCCGAGGACAAGGGCATCGACATGCCGCTCTTCTCGCACGGCATCGACGGTCACCGCCTGCAGCTCTGGCTTACGAAGGATTGGCACCTTCGTGCCGTCATCGACGACAGCTCCTTCGTGAGCACGAAGACCTTGTCGAAGGGAAAGCTACAGCAGGTGGCCCTTATCCTCGACAACGACCACAAACAGGCACTGCTCTATAACGACTCCATCATCGGCTCTATGGACAAGGTAATCTATAGTGGTTATGGCAGCCTTATCTTCGGTGCCACCAACGAGGTGGATGTGGACGACCGTTGGAAATACAGCGGACGCATGCTGGAAGCCCGTATCTGGAATCGCGCCATGACCGAGTCCCTTCTGAACATCTACGGCAAACGGCAGCTGACCGGCTACGAAATGGGACTGGCCGACTACTATCCCATGAACGACGGTGAAAGTGACTATGCCATTGACAAGGCTCAGGGCGCCAATGCTGAGTTGCACGGAGCCACTTGGGCGCTGCCGCGCGGCATGTCGCTCAGCCTCGACTGGAGTGAGGAGAAGCCTGTGAAGGGTATGCAGCTGAGTAAAAAGTTGATGGCCCGCAGCGCCGAGGAAGACTATACGCTCATGTTCTGGTTCAAGACCAACAATAGTGGTAAAGGCGCGCTGTTGAGCAACGGCTCTGGCCGCAAGACCGACGACGATGCCAAGAACAGGTTCTTCGTTGGCTTCGAGGGCGACCAGCTGAAGTATCGCAGCAACGGCAATGAAGTATTGCTGGGCAAGGGGTATGCCGATAACGAATGGCACCACTTCGCGCTGACCGTCGACCGCTCGCACAAGTTGGCCAACATCTGGGTTGACCGTGTGCTGCGCCACTCGATGCCCACCGACACGCTGGGTGGCATGGCAGGCAGCGATTTCTATGTTGGCAACATGGTGTGGCACGAGGCTGGTTCCAATGTGCAGACTCTGCACAGCGAGAACGCCCTCACAGGCCACATCGACGAGCTTTGCCTCTTTGCTCAGGCACTGCCACCCTCGCTCCTGAAGCGATACAGCACCAAGAGCCCCAGCGGACTGGAGAAAGGTCTGCTCGTCTATTTGGGCTTCAACCGTCAGGAACGTGTGGAAAACAACGACATTGAGTTGAAGCCATTCGCCTTGAACCAGCTCGTGAAGCGCGACATGGACGGCAATCCCACCAATCAGCACGACACCGTGTTTGTTGAGCCCGTGAGCTATGTCCTGCAGCATATCGACCAGAACTACGGCGCACCCGTACAGGCCAACAAGGATCTGCGCAACCTGAACTTCAGTTTCGTGGGGCGCGACAACCAGCTCTTGGTGAACATCGACGAACTGAACGCACGCATCAACAAGCGCAACCTCTACGTCACCGTGACCGACATCCCCGACCTCAACGGTAACTACATGGCTTCGCCGTCCACCGTTGAGTTCTTCGTCGACCGCAACCCTCTGCGCTGGGAGCGGAAGAGCTGGGAGGAAACCATTTGGGTACGGTCTGGAGAAGATTACACCTTCGACGTGAAGATTAGCAACACCAGCGGCGCCACTCATCAGTACACGGTTGAGAACCTGCCGCGCTGGCTCACAGTGAACAAGCAGACCGACATCATCGACCCTAAGGGTGAGCTGACGTTGCGCTTCAGCGTGAACAAGGACCTGAACGTGGGCACCTACGACGAGGTCATTTACTTGACCGACGAAGACGAACTGTCGGAACCCATGTCGCTGACCATTCGCAAGGAGGGCGACATCCCTTCCTGGTATGTGGCTTACGACTTGAAGCATTACTCGATGAACGTGGTGGGCATGGTGAAGATTAACGATGCCATTGTGACCGACGAACAAGACCGGGTTGCAGCCTTCGACAACCAAGGACGTTGCATGGGTATGGCCTTCGTGAGTTACAACCCCAACACGGCGGAGAGCCAACTCTATATGACCGTGTTCGACAGCACTGCCGTGGGCAACAAAGAGCTGCACTTCAAACTGTGGCACCACCAGACAGGGCAGATTATGATGCTGGAGAACGATCGCACTGTGAAGTTCAGTCCCAGTAGCGTGGTTGGCTCCGTTGATGATCCAGTGGTTATGACAGCCGGTTCGCTCTACTATCAACAGATAGCGCTGCGCTATGGTTGGAACTGGATTTCGTTCAACGTCGACAACGATATCTACCGGAATCCTGAAGAACTGCTCAAGGGATTTAAATGGTCGAATGGCGACATCGTGACCGACGACACCGAAGACTTCACGTTCATCTACAACAAGGAAATGGACAAGTGGCTCTCGAACAAGAAAGGCGGCAAGGACATGGATCTCTCCACCAAGCGCAGCTATCGCCTCTTCTTGCACGACTACTTTGAGGCCGAGATACCCGGCTATCCGCTCAAGGATGAAGCCCAGCGCACCATCTTCGTAAAGCACGACTGGAACAACATCGGCTATACGCCAATGGTCAACCTACCCGTCTCTACGGCAATGGCCGACTATGTAGGTGTGGCTTGCGACAAAGACGTGCTGAAGAGCCGCGAGGAGTTTGCCGTGTTCACAGAGACAGCGCACGGCGCTGGCTACTGGTCGGGCTCACTGCAGTATATGAAGCCTGGCGAGGGCTACATGCTCTACCGTAACTCCGACGAATCAGCCTCGTTCCGCTATCCCTTCTACGAGCCGGGCAGCACCTTCTTCGAGGGTACCGTGGCTCAGTCGCGTGTGGAGCCCATCTATGCCAACACCATGACGCTGGCAGCCAGCGTTGATGGCGTCGAACTACAGCCCGACGACCGTCTGCTGGCATTCAGCGATGGTGAGCTGCGCGGCGAGGCCCAGGCCATCGACTCGGTGTTCTACGTCAGCATTGCAGGCGATAAGAAGGCTCCGCTTTCGTTTGCCATCGAGCGCGAAGGCGAAATCATTGCCACCACCACCGAAGTGATGGTTTACGAGAAGAATGCCGTGAGCGGCTCGCCCACGCAGCCCACGGCCATCAGCTTCGTTCGTGAAGACCTGCCCCAGCATGGTTGGTTCTCTGTAGAGGGTTATCAACTACAGCGTAAGCCCACACGCAGGGGAGTGTATATTTATAATGGCAAGAAACAAGTAGTAAAGTAAATGCCTCCCTCCTCGCGAGGTAGAAGAGTAACAAGGATAGTACTGAATCAAATAAACAATTAGTAGAATGAAATATAACGTTTTTTCCCGTCTCCAAAACCACTTAATCCCCTCCCTCATTGGGAGGGGCTCGGGGGTGGGCCTTCTTGTCATGTTCTTCTTGTTGTGTGCATGCAGCAGCAGTGACGAAGATGACGACAACGACAATGGACTTGTCACCAGCAGTTCCACTTTTATGGCACAGGAGAAACCCTCATGGCAGGTAGACCAGAGCGCCAACCAGCAGAGCCCGCAGTGGACGTCGCCCGACCCGTCGCAGTATGAGAACAAGATGATTGTCATGGTGCGTCTACAAGAAGAACTGGTGCCTTTCTCTACCGACGACGACCTGATGGCTGTGATAGTAGGCAACGAGTGCCGTGCCCTCTCCACGCGTGATGGCAACGCACAAAAGGTTTACTTCGTCCTTAATGTACATGGCAACGCCGCCGACATTTCCGAAGATTTCGTCCTGTGCTACTATAGCGGTGGCCTCAAGCAGCTCTTCATGCGCCGTGCACCGGACAACAGCTATTTCAACGAGCGCACCTTGGGCATCGACAGCGATTTCTCGCCAGAGTTTACCGAAGGCTCCACGAAGTATCCCATCAAGACCAAGCTCACCGTCAACCTCGGCTTGATGGATAACAGGAGCATCGGCACCGAACAAGATGTTGTGGGCGTCTTTGTGGGTGACGAGTGCCGTGGAGTAGGCAAGGTGGGCAAGCCGTTCACCGTCTTTTCCAATAGTTCAGGCGAGCAGGGCGAACTGCGCTTCTACAGCTCGGCAGAGAAAGGCGTCTTCACTGCCAACAAGAAGCTGACGCTAACAGGAGACCCCCAAACCATCACATTCGAATTTTAAGATAAACAACTATGACAACCAAAGCTTTTAAGTTTTCCACATTTGCTTTTGTCCTTGCGGCTGGCCTGATGACTGCCTGCTCGTCGGACGATGACGACAACAACGTAACACCTCAGGAGGCTCCGCGCCTCATTAGCGTGGAGGTGAGTGAGCAGCCATTGGCCAGCGAATCGGCACAAGCCCGCGATGCCGATACAAGAGCCCCCATCACTACCACAGCCACACTCGCTGAGTTTTCTATGCATGGCGTTTATATGAGTACATCATCTAATTATACCGTATCTAATTATACCGTTAAAAAGACGAATGAAGTTTGGGGATTAACTCCCGACACGTGGCCTGAGGTAGGCAACAACGATGTACATTTCTATGCCCATACAGCTGGTGATTTCTATACCAACAGCGGCAATGCCTATGTTTCTTTTAAAGTCGATGAAAACGCCTTCTCCCAACACGATTTGCTGGTGGCCGAGAAGACGGTGGCCTACAACACCGACCCTGAAAACGTCGGCAATGTCAGCCTTTACTTCCGTCATGCCTGTGCTGCTGTTGCGTTCAGCGTTAAGATGACGAACACCTTGAGCACCAGCCAACTGCTCAATGGAAAAACACTTACGGTCAACAGCATCAAACTCCACAATGTTAGGAATTCGGGTAAATACAATTTCAACACCGGTTGGTATGAAGTACAATACCAAAAGATAAACGGAGTAGAGCAAAAGTCCGTTTACACGTTAACCAATAGTGATTTCACCGTTAGCACCGATGCACAGCCCCTTTCAAGCAACTATCTTTTTATGATTCCACAAGAACGTGCTGCCAACGGAACTAATGATATGTATCTGGAAGTGAACTACACCTTTCAGGGCCAAACAAAGACACAAGCCATCATCCCTCTCACCGTCAATTGGGAGGCTGGCAAGGAATATGACATTGAAATCAAACTCGGAACAACGCTCATTCAATAATGAAGAAGACATATCAAACCCCGTCCATTCTGGTTGTCATGCTGAAAGCGCATACGTCACTATGCGGTTACTCCGTGGAAAGCTACCAAAAGGGTGAGACCCAAAAGGTAGGCGACAGCGACGAAGAATAATGAATAATCATTTCTGCCTATAGCTCATATACGTCTGCCATGCTTCCTTGACATTCTCCGTGTTGTACTCACCATTAAAGAATGCCGTTTGGCAATCATCGAGGAAGGGTGACCAATTGCCGCAGACGATGCCGTTGTGGGCGATGATGGGCTGAAAGATGCCGCTGTTGTTGTGCGCACGGTGGCGGTGCTCGGATGGTAACACAATCTCGCGCGACTTGTATCCAATGAGATATTCATCGTAGGGAGGAATCAGCAGGAACTTTCCTGTCCTGAAACCTCGCGTGCGGCAATTGTCTGTCAAGTAGAAGTCCCGTCCTTTATACTTCTCCACATGAATGGTGTTGCCCAAGAGCGCAATGCCCTTGCGGCAGTCGCTGATATTCATGCCCGACCACCACACAAAATCTTCCAACGTTGCTGGTTGCCGACTTTGAAAATACTTGCGGGTGAAGTGCATCAAGGCTTCGTCTCTATCCATCTCCACCTTGTTACCCACCTTATCTGCAGCAACGGCATAGGTGGCTTTCATGGGCAAGAGGTCCCCGCTGCAGAGGGTGCCGGAGAACTCAGCCATGCGGATATGGTACGACAGGCGATGGTCGTCCATCTGCCAGCCGCTCGCCACCAACGCACTGGCAAAGTACTCTTTCGTCGCACTCCCTTTGTTGGCAGCGGTCTGAACGAGGAGGTCCCTGACGCGCATCAGTTCCTCGTCGGGAATGGTGATTCGGTTGCTGCTCATCCACCCTTTGGTGACCGCAATGGCCTTGGGCGCACAAAGGCCAACCATCATCCAATAGTCCTCGGCGGTCACCAGTTGCCAGGTGCCGCGCATCAGGTGCAGACGGATAATCCTCCCGCTGTCGAAAGCCTCCTTGAAAGCCTTGGCCGATGGTTTGCGTGTCCGCATTTCCACCGCCCATCGCATCAAACGATATTCCTGCGCCTGCATGGCGCCCATGTGGCTCACCACCTCGGCAGGGTCACTATACAGGGGCGAAATAAGTTGCTGGTTGAGAAGTCTTATCGCTACAGGATTCATGTTTCGCTCGTTTGCGGTAAAGGGCCGAAAAATCTCGTACGAGATTTTTTCAAAAATCGTATGAGATTTTTTAATAAAGCGTTACCAAATTTTTAGAGGGCGTTATCTGTTTCTTGCTGGTCGCCTCGAAGTGGGTGCAAAGAGTTCAGCTTTTAACTCTTGATGATGTTCACGTCCATGCGATTGAAGGGGAACATAAAGCCGCGTTCCTTCAACTCCTGGTAGACGGTTTCGTTCATGTAGAAGTAGACGGCCCAGTAGTCGGCGCTCTTGCACCATGTGCGGGTGTTCACCACCACGCCGCTCTCGCCCAGTTGTGAGAGTCCTATCCAGGGGGCGGCCACCACGGGGCTGTCCTTCACGGGACCTTGTATCACAAGCGGGTTGCGCTGCTGAATCTCGCTGATGGCCTGCTTCACCAGCTCCAGGTCGGTGCCGTAGGCAAACTGATAGGTGAGGTCTACGCGACGATAGGGCTCGGTGCTGTAGTTCTTCATCGAGCCGGTGGAGAGTCCGCCGTTGGGGATGATGATGGTCTGGGCGTCGTTGGTGCGCAAGATGGTGTTGAATATTTGAATCTCCTTCACCGTGCCGGCATATCCCTGCGCCTCGATGTAGTCGCCCACCTTGAAGGGTTTGAAGAGCAGAATCATCACGCCGCCGGCGAAGTTCTGCAGCGTGCCGCTCAGCGCCATGCCGATGGCCATGCCAGCCGAGGCGAAGAGGGCGATGAACGACGAGGTTTCGATGCCAAGGATGGAGATGATGATGATGATGAGCGTGAACCACAGCACCACGTTGACGATGCTCGTGAGGAACGAATAGAGCGACGAGTCGACCTTGCTGCCTTGCAGCATTTTCACTACCAACTTCTTTACCCACTTGATGAGCCACTTGCCAATGACGAAGACGATGATGGCTACCAACAGATTCTTGCAGAACCCCAATGCCCATTGACCCAGCATGCTGTAGGTCTCGGGCGAGAATATTTTGTCTAACATAATTCCTTTAAAGTTTTAATTAACCGCAGTGTAGTTCTATTATAACCGCAGATTTCGCAGATGTCACAGATTTTTCATCTGAGTAATCTGTGTAATCTGTGGTTCTGTTTTAACCGCAGATTTCGCAGATGTCACAGATTTTTCATCTGAGTAATCTGTGTAATCTGTGGTTCTGTTTTTAACCGCAGATTTCGCAGATGTCACAGATTTTTTTATCTGAGTAATCTGTGTAATCTGTGGTTCTGTTTTAACCGCAGATTTCGCAGATGTCCCTTTTTTTTTCTGAGTAATCTGTGTAATCTGTGGTTCTGTTTTAACCGCAGATTTCGCAGATGTCACTGATTTTTCATCTGAGTAATCTGTGTAATCTGTGGTTCTGTTTTTAACCGCAGATTTCGCAGATGTCACGGATTCTTCATCTGACTAATCTGCGCAATCTGTGGTTTTTATTGTGGTTATTTTTCTTTCTTCAGCCTTTCGTCGATTTCCTTTCCGCTGATGCCCAGGGCGGCCATGAGCGAATAGCCCAGCGATTCTTGGCGCAGGGAGGTGGCTATCATAGGCTGCAGGGTGAACAGCGTGGCGCGACATGCAGGGTTGGCCGTCTGAAGCAGCATCCGCTTGGCGTTGCCGAGTATTGCTTCGGGAGCTACCACCATCAGCGTGTTCAGCTTCGTATGCTGCCCTGCCAGCTGTATCGTTTCGGTCAGCAGTTTCTCTTTGCTGGCCATGTCTTCCGTCTGCACTGTGGTAATCGAGAACTCTCCTTGTCTTCCCTTGAAAGCTTTTCCATTGAGTTCTTCCTCATAGTGTCCGGGGCAGAAGTTTGTCAGACGTTTGCTTCCCTTTTCGTGGATGATCACCACCTGTATCTCAGCGTTGCCGTCGCCCAGGCCCCCGTCGAGTGCCAGGCATTCCAGCCACAGGGCAATGTCGGCCTCGGGCACGCGCCGCTCCAACATCCGCTCGAAGTTCACAATCAGGTTAAATGCGATGCGGTCCACGTATTCCGCATCAACCACAATAACGTTTTCCATCTGTTTTTTTATGTTTTATGGGGTGAGAGGTGAGAAGTGATAAGTATGGTTAGTTTGGCTGGCGGCCATGAGGTCTCTCAATTCTAACCATACTTATCACCTCTCACCTCTCACTTCTCACTTCTCACTTCTCACTTCTTCATGCTGTTGCGTAGTAGCGGCGGGCAGCCTCCTCCTGTCGGGCTTGCGAGAAGTTGCTGACGCGCTTCAGGTAGCCGATGATGCGGGTCATGTAGTCGATGTTCTTCGAGTGGCAGTGGGGGCACTCCTTCAGGTAGCGCTTGTCGATGTGTCCGCAATCGTTGCAAACGGTGTTGGGGATGTTGAAGGTGAAGTAATTGCAGCCCTCCTTAGCGGCCACGCGCAGCAGCTGCATGTACTGCTCCTTCGAAAGATGCTCCTCCAGGTTCATGTGCAGGGCTGAGCCGCCAGTGAGGTGCTCGATATAGGGGGCGCCGTGCAGCTTGAACTTGTCGATGACGCTCAGCGAGTCGTCTTCCACCACATAGAAGTAGGAGTTGTAGCAGTCGCGCGGCACGAAGTATCCGTCCTCGCGGTCCCACTTGGCGTGCTTCACGCCCACGTTCTCGGCAGGAATCATCTCGCAATTGAACATCACGTCCTTCGTGCGATACTGCTTGTTGTATTTCTCCACCAGGCCGAGGATGCCCTGCACGAAGCGCAGATACTGGTTGTTGGGCGTGATGCGCAGCCCCATGAACTCGGCGGCCTCCACCAGACCGTTGATGCCGATGGTGAGATACTGTCGCGAGATGTTGATGTAGCCGGCGTCGAAGAGGGGCAGCATGCCGTGGGCCTGGAGCTCTTTAAGATTTTCGTTGTAGGCCAGCTGCACCTTGTGGCAGAGGTCGATAACGCTGCCCAGGTAGTCCAGGTAGTCCAGCTTGTGGTTCACGGCATATTGGATGCAGCGGTTCAGGTTGATGGTGAGCACGCTCTTCGAGCCGGTGCTGACGCCGCCTGCGCCGAGGGTGTAGCTGAAGCCGTTGTCGGTGATCTCGTTGCGCAGACGGCAGCAGCTGCTGAGTGAGTCGGCGTTGTCGCTCATGTAGGTGAAGAAGCTGTGCCCCTCGGCATACATCTCGGCGGTGAACTCGCCCCATTCCTTGTCCTTTGGCTCGCCATTCTCGTCGGTGAGCAGGGCCATGGTCTCCACGGGGAAGGTGAGGAGGGTCTTGGTGCGCTCGTGGTTGAACCACTTCATGAATCGCTTCTGCAGCCAGCTGAGGCCGTCCCAGTCGGGCTTGGAGCCGTCGGGGAAGTAGAACTCGCCGAAGATGCTCTCGAAGTAGTAGCGGTCGTAGTAGGCCACGTTCCAGAACACAGCCTGATAGTTGCGGGCGCCGGTGGGCTGGTTCAGCGTGTAGACAATCTGCTCGAAGTAGTCGGTGATGACCTTGTCGAGCGTGCGGTGCTTCAGCGAGAGGTCCACCTCTTCGTCGACACGCTTCCAGTAGTCCAGTCCGAACTCCTTGCCGATGAAGTAGTTCATGTACATCAGGAACTCGGGCGTGGCGCAGGCGCCGCTGAGCATGGAGCTCACCATGAACACCATGTTCACAAAGCCGCCGCAGTACGACTTCAGGTTGGTGGGAGCGGTGGAGTTGCCGCCGATAGACTTGGTGCCGCCGATGAGCCAGGGGTACATGGTGATGGAGGCGCAGTAGTTGGCCAGCGAGGTCTCGTCGTTCTTATATATAAAGTGGTGTGTCAGCTTGTCGATGTATTCGTCGGCCAGCTGCTTGCCGTACATCTTCTTGATGCGGTCGGTGAGCAGGCGGCGATTCAGGCGGATGAAGTTGCTCTTGGGCAACTCTCCGATGAGAGTGGCAATGTTCTTGTGCTCCACGTTGGCGTTGGCGTCGTACTTCGAGCCAGTGGCCGCGTTCATGCTCTCCATATACTCCGAGAGGAACATCATCTTCTCCAGGGTCTCGCGGTCCTCGCTGTGCTCCTGGCGATAGAGGATGAACGACTTGGCCACCTGGTAGTGTCCCTCGCGCATCAGCGCCTCCTCCACCTGGTTCTGGATGTCCTCCACGGTGATGTTGTCGTGCATGTCGAGATGGTTAAGGATCTTCGACACGGTGGCCAGGTCGGCCGACTGGTTCACGCTTTCAAACGCCTTTACGATGGCGTTCATGATTTTGTCTAACGAAAAACGGTCTTTCGAACCGTCGCGTTTGGTAATGGTAAAGTTCTTAATTTCCATTTTATTATTGGTATGTTGTTTCTCTTTTGCTTCAGCAGGATTGTCCGTTTTGGGAAACTTTTTTCTTTTTGGTCTTTCGAAAGTTGTCCGTTTCGGAATACGCTATTCGAGTGCAAAATTACAAAATATTCCCGACATGGCAACAATCTTGGCCAAAAATTTTTTGATTTTTTTTCAAGGGGATGGATTTTTCCCCTTTCGGCAAGTGGCAACTCGGTCGTCTTTTGAGAAGGAAATTTATGGTCACAATTGGCGGGTGTCACATCTTTATTATATTTATTTAGCTTGTGGAAACAAAGAAAAACGCGTTTTTCCTTTGCTTTTCGCTCGCTTATTCGTACCTTTGCACGCGAAATTCAAAAAAAATCGAATAAAATTAGTTTTATGGCACAAGAAGATGTTTTCAAGAGAATTGTATCGCACTGCAAGGAATATGGATTTGTGTTTCCTTCGAGTGAGATCTACGACGGTCTGGGCGCAGTGTATGACTACGGCCAGATGGGTGTTGAACTGAAGAACAATATCAAGCAGTATTGGTGGAAGGCCATGACGATGCTGCACGAGAATATCGTGGGTATCGACAGCGCCATCTTCATGCATCCTACGATTTGGAAGGCCTCGGGCCACGTGGATGCGTTCAACGACCCGCTCATCGATAACCGCGACTCGAAGAAGCGCTATCGCGCCGACGTGCTTATCGAGGACCAGATAGCCAAATACGACGAGAAGATAGAGAAGGAGGTAGAGAAGGCTCGCAAGCGCTTCAAGGAGGCTTTCAACGAGGAGCAGTATCTGGCCACCTCGCCCCGTGTGCTTGAATTCAAGGAGAAACGCGACGCCCTACACGCCCGCTACGCCGCCGCCATGCAAGGCCCCGACCTGGAGGAGCTGAAGCAGATTATCCTGGACGAAGAGATTGTGTGTCCCATCAGCGGCACGAAGAACTGGACCGACGTGCGCCAGTTTAATCTGATGTTCTCGACCGAGATGGGCAGCACTGCCGACGGCTCGATGAAGATCTACCTGCGCCCGGAGACGGCACAGGGCATCTTCGTGAACTACTTGAACGTGCAGAAAACGGGTCGCATGAAGATTCCCTTCGGCATTGCCCAGATTGGCAAGGCCTTCCGCAACGAGATTGTCGCCCGTCAGTTCATTTTCCGCATGAGGGAGTTCGAGCAGATGGAGATGCAGTTCTTCGTGAAGCCCGGCACCGAGCTGGAGTGGTTTGCCAAGTGGAAGGAGACGCGCATGAAGTGGCACCAGAACCTGGGCTTCGGCGCCGAGAACTACCGCTTCCACGACCACGACAAGCTGGCCCACTACGCCAACGCCGCCACCGACATCGAGTTCCACATGCCCTTCGGCTTCAAGGAGGTGGAAGGCATCCACAGCCGCACCAACTTCGACCTGAGCCAGCACGAGAAGTATAGCGGCAAGAGTATCAAGTACTTCGACCCGATGACCAACGAGAGCTACACGCCGTTTGTCATCGAGACCTCCATCGGTGTTGACCGCATGTTCCTGAGCATCATGTGCCACTCCTTCCAGGAGGAGAAGCTGGAGAACGGCGAGACGCGCGTGGTGCTGCGTCTGCCCGCCGCCTTGGCTCCCGTGAAGCTGGCCGTGATGCCGCTAGTGAAGAAGGACGGTCTGCCCGAGAAGGCCCGCGAAATCATCGACTCGCTGAAGTTCCACTTCAACTGCCAGTACGACGAGAAGGACAGCATCGGCAAGCGCTACCGCCGCCAGGATGCCATCGGCACGCCCTACTGCGTCACCGTCGACCACGATACGCTCGTTGACGGCTGCGTCACCCTGCGTTTCCGCGACACCATGGAGCAGGAGCGCGTGAAGATTGAGGACCTGAACGGCATCATCGAAGACAAGGTGAGCATTACCTCGTTGCTGAAGAAACTGTAAAAACAGAAAATAATGAGATTCATCATCAAAAGACAACTTAAACAACAAGGACAACTCTTCATCATTGGTTGTCTTGGTTGTTTGAGTTGTCTTTTTTCCTCTTGTAGCAAGGAGGAGACCGAGCCGGGTGAGTTTGATAATTGGAAGGCTCGCAACGAAGCTTATTTCGCCTCGCTGACCGACTCCATGCGAACCGCCCCTGCCCAGTGGAAGCGCATCGCCAAATTCTCGCTTGCCCCAGAGATTGAGGGCAAGGCCACCGACTATATCTATGCCAAGGTGATTAGTAGTGGTGATGGCGTTGTGAGTCCCAACTATACCGATAGCGTGCGTGTCATCTATGAAGGGCGTCTGATTCCTTCAGCTACCTTCCCCGAGGGCTACGTCTTCGACACCACTGTGGGCGGCAATTTCTCAATCGTCACTGCATCCACGACCAAAATGTTGTTGTCGACCACTGTCGATGGCTATGCTACCGCCCTGCAGCACATGCACCGTGGCGACCATTGGCGCATCTTTATCCCCAGCGACTTGGGCTATGGCGAGAACGGCACCAGCAGTGGCAGCGTGCCAGCCTACAGCACCATTATTTTCGATGTGATGCTTATCGACTTCAGCCCTGCGGGTACAGCTATGCCGCAGTGGAGCAGCCGCATGCGCCGCTGAGATTTTTTAAGAAAGAAATTACGGGAAATGATGGGAAATTTCTTCTTCGGAAGAAATAATTAATCTTCATTTCCCGTATTTTCTTTCCAGAAAAAAGGTTAAGTTGATTATCCGAACAGCGTGCGCAGCGCTTCTTCCACCTTGCGCACGGGATGCAGTTCGATGCCCGGCTGCTTGTTGGTAAAGGTGCGCAGGTTGTAGCGCGGAATGACGATGTGCTGGAACCCCAGCTTGGCGGCCTCCTGCACGCGCTGCTCGATGCGGCTCACAGGGCGCACCTCGCCCGATAGGCCCACCTCGCCACACATGCACCATCCGCTTTCGATGGGCGTGTCGACATTACTTGAAAGCACGGCGGCGATGATGCTCAAGTCCATCGCCATGTCGGTGACGCGCAGGCCACCGGCAATATTGATAAACACATCTTTCTGCATTAGCTTGAAGCCCACGCGCTTCTCCAGCACAGCCAACAGCATGTTCAGTCGGCGCTGGTCGAAGCCTGTGGCTTGGCGCTGTGGGGTGCCGTAGGCGGCGCTCGACACCAGCGCTTGCGTCTCCATCAGGAAAGGCCGCACGCCTTCGATGGCCGCGCTGATGGCCACGCCCGATAGTCCGTCGTGCTCCTCGCTGAGCAGCAGCTCCGAGGGATTGGACACGGGGCGCAGCCCATCCTGGCGCATCTCGTAGATGCCCAGCTCGCTGGTGCTGCCGAAGCGGTTCTTGATGGAGCGCAGGATGCGATACATGTAGTGCTGGTCGCCCTCGAACTGTATCACGGTGTCGACGATGTGCTCCAGAATCTTCGGTCCTGCCAGCGTGCCCTCCTTCGTGATGTGCCCAATGAGCACCACGGGCACGCCGCTGGTCTTTGCAAAGCGGAGTAGGGCAGAGGCACACTCGCGTACCTGTGCAACAGAACCCGCGCTCGATTCCACGTCGGCCGTGGCTACGGTCTGAATAGAGTCGACCACCACCAGGTCGGGCTGCACCTCTTTGATATGCTGGAAGATTTCCTCGAGTGAGTTCTCGCAAAGGATGAGAAAAGCTTCCGACTGCATGGCTGTCGGGTTGATGCGTTCGGCACGCATCTTCAGCTGGTGGGCGCTCTCCTCACCGCTCACATAGAGGATGCGCATCCCCTGTCCAGCGGCACCGCCACTCATGCTCAGGCGCAACATCGTCTGCAACGAAAGGGTAGACTTGCCAATGCCCGGCTCGCCGCCCAGCAGCACGATGCTGCCCGGCACCAGTCCGCCACCCAGCACACGGTTCAGCTCGTCGTCGAGCATGGAGATGCGGCGCTCCTCGGTGCCGATGATCTCACGGAGCCTCATGGGGCGACTGGTGCGCAGCTCATGCCCTGCACTGGCGGCGGCATGGGTGGCTGCCACGCGCCCCGTCTCGGCAGCCACCTTTATCTCCTTGAACGTGTTCCACTGGCCGCAGGCCGGACACTTGCCAATCCACTTGGCCGACTCCTGCCCGCAGTTGGAACAAACGTATGCCGTTTTGTCTTTTGCCATTTCTTATTTGATCGAGAGCACCACAATGCTGTGGGCGGGCATCTTCACGCTGAGCTTGCCGTCCTTGCCAATCTTGGCACCGTTGAAGGCTGCGGGTTGCACGCGGTTGGGATTCTGGAAGTCGTTGTAGTCGTCGGCTCGTCCGCTGGTGAGGATTCGTCCGCTGACGCTCTTGGCCTTGAAGTTGTCGAGGCTCACGCTGACGGTCTGATCCTTGTCGAGCGACACGTTGGTCATGGCCAGTACGATGCTGCCGTCCTGCGTCTTGGCGGCCGAGGCGGAGAGCATGGGGCAGGGGCGATAGCCGGCATCCTTGGCACCCTCTTTCTCCTTGAAGTAGGCCTTGCTCACGGCGATGGTCTGTGTTTCGAGGTCGATGGGCAGGTAGGTGGCCTCCATGAATGGGGTGTACATCTCGAAGACGTGGTAGGTGGGCGTGAGCACCATGTGGCCCGTTCCCTCCTGGTCGGTGAGGATCATCGACTGCAGCACGTTCACCACCTGTGCGATGTTGGCCATCTTCACACGGTCGGTGTGTTTATGGAACACGTCAAGCGAGAGCGATGCCACGAAGGCGTCGCGCAGGGCATTCTGCTGGAACAGGTGTCCCGACACGGTGCCAGGCTCCTCGTCCCACCAAGTGCCCCATTCGTCGACGAGCAGGCCCACCTGGTTCTTCGGGTCTTTCTCGTCCATGATGGCCTTATGCTTCTTGATCACCTCATCAATTTCCAGACATTTGCCCAGTGCCCAGTAGTACTGGTCGTTCGAGAACTTCGTGGCCGAGCCTTTAGGTCCGTCCCAGCCCGAGCAAGTGTAATAATGCAGACTGATGCCCTGCATGCGGTTGCCAATTTTGTCCATCAGCACCTCGGTCCAGTTGTAGTCATAGTCGCTGGCGCCGCTGGCGATGCGATAGAGTCGGTTTCCGGTGTAGTCGCGCAGGTAGGTGTTGAACTTGCGGAACTCATCGCTGTAGTATTCGGGCGACATATTACCACCGCAGCCCCAAGCCTCGTTGCCAATGCCGAAATACTTCACGTGCCAGGCTTTTTCGCGTCCGTTCTGTCGGCGCAGACGTGCCATCGGCGTGTCGCCGTCGCTGGTCATATATTCCACCCATTGGGCCATCTCCTTCACCGTGCCGCTGCCCACGTTGCCGCTGATGTAGGGTTCGCAACCCAGCATCTCGCACAGGTTCAAGAACTCGTGTGTACCGAAGCTGTTGTCCTCGATGGTGCCGCCCCAGTTGTTGTTGCGCAACGAGGGACGTTGGCTCTTCGGGCCGATGCCGTCCATCCAGTGGTAGTCGTCGGCAAAGCAGCCGCCGGGCCAGCGCATCACGGGAATCTTCAGCGCTTTCAAGGCCTCGAACACATCCTTGCGGTAGCCTTGGATGTTGGGGATTTTCGAGTTCTCGCCCACCCAGAGGCCGCCGTAGATGCAGGAGCCGAGGTGCTCGGAGAACTGTCCGTAGATTTCCTTGTTGATTTTCTGTTTTCCTTGGCCCGTGTGCACAGCCACGGTGGCATCCTGTGCGATGGCGTTCAGCGAGAACGCTGTGGCAAGGGTGAGGCAATAGAATAGTTTCTTCATGTTGTGTGATTGTTTAGGATGAATAATCTGATTGCAAAGTTACGATTTATTTTCGAAAAAGCGCAAAAACCACGAAAATCTTTTCGTAAAAAGTAAAAAATGATTACCTTTGCATCCGTTTTTGCTGAAACACAAGCGCAAGTTTGTGGCATGTAATAATAGAATATGAGAAGAATAGCAATACAAGGCGAGACAGGGTCGTTCCACGACATTGCGGCCCATCAGTTTTTCAAGGAGGAGCAGCTGCAGCTGATTTGCTGCCAGACCTTTGAACAGGTTTACGATGCCATCCGTCAGGATCCCACCATCATTGGCATGGCTGCCATCGAGAACACCATTGCGGGCAGTCTGCTCCACAACTACGAGCTGCTGCGCGACAGCGGCTGCACCGTGGTGGGTGAGCACAAACTGCACATCACCCACTGCATCTGCTGTCTGCCCGACGACGACTGGGATACCATCACCGAGGTACATTCACATCCCGTGGCCCTGATGCAGACACACCACTATCTGAGCAGTCATCCACAGCTACGAGTGGTGGAGGCCGACGACACCGCCGGCGCCGCCAAGATGATTGCCGAGGGGCAGCATCGTGGTTGGGCTGCCATCTGCCATGCCGACGCCGCTCGACTCTATGGGTTGAAGGTACTGGAAGACGGCATTGAGGACAACAAGCACAACTTCACCCGCTTCCTCGTGTGTTCCGTTCCGCAGAAGGCCGACCTGCTGCGCCCGCTCGTCGAGACCAACAAGTCGAGCATTGTCTTCGCCCTTCCCCACGAAGAGGGGTCGCTGTCGGCCGTGCTCGCCATCCTTTCGTTCTATAAGATTAACCTGACGAAGATTCAGTCGCTGCCCATCATCGGTCGCGAGTGGGAATACCTGTTCTATGTTGATGTCACCTACAGCGACCTGACGCGCTACCGCCAGGCCATTGATGCCATCATTCCCCTGACCCGCGACCTGAAGATTCTGGGCGAGTATCGTGCCTTTCCCTGAGGCCTTTTCTGTTCATTCGTTTAGCCATTCCCCTCCCATCAAGGCGCAGCCACTCCCCTCCTGAACCCTGCCCTTACGGGGAGGGGCAGGGGTGGGGTCTGTATATTCTTCATTCGCAGGGATTTAGAGACCCCACCCCAAACCCCTCCCCTTGAAGGGAGGGGAGTGGCTGCGCGTCGTTTATCACAAATTGGTCTTAATAACCGATATGGGATAAACACTAGCTGGAGGGGAGGGGCTGCGCCTTCCAAAATTTCGGTAACGACTTTTTGAAAAATGGTAACGACTTTTTGAAAAATCTCGTACGGTTTTTTTTCGCGTCTCGTTACCCCAGAAAATAAAGGCCTTTCACAAGTTGTCTTTATGGTCTCCATTTTTTTGCCTGTCACTCGTGCGCTGGCGCACAGAAACGTGCGAAATCGCACAAATGCAGGGTGGCTGACGCTTTTGTGACCGGAAAGTAATGGAGATGTGAAGTTTTTGTCTTATCTTTGCCATCGAAATGACAAAAACCGATAGAAAGATGGAAGAAAAGAAGAAGGGTAGGGTGCTCGTTATCGACGATAACGAGGATATCCTTTTTGCACTGAACCTGCTGCTGAAACCGCTGGTGGACGACATCCGCGTGACCACGCAGCCCGAACAGATTGACCGTTTCTACGATATGTTGCACCCCGACGTGGTGCTGCTCGACATGAATTTCCATCGCGATGCCATCAGCGGCGAGGAGGGCTTCGAGTGGCTGGAGCATATCCTGCACCGCGACGCGCAGGCGGTGGTCATCCTCATGACGGCCTACGCCGACGCCGACAAAGCAGTGCGGGCGCTGAAGAGCGGGGCAACGGATTTCATCACCAAGCCGTGGGACAACTCCAAGCTCTTGGCCACGCTCTTTGCGGGCATTGAGTTGAGCCGCGAGCGGCATAAGAATCGTTTGCTGGAGCAGCGCATGGAGGTGGCGGCCTCGCCTTTCGGGGCCACGGCGGCGCCCACCATCATTGGCGAGAGCCCCGTGATGCGGCGCGTGCTGCAGACGGTGGTGCAGGTGGCACCGACCGATGCCAACGTGCTCATCCTCGGCGAGAACGGCACGGGCAAGGACGTCATCGCCCGTCAGTTGTGCGCCCTCTCCGCGCGAGCCGCCAAGCCCTTCGTCAGCATCGACCTGGGCAGCGTGCCCGAACAGCTGTTCGAGAGCGAACTCTTTGGCTACGAGAAAGGGGCGTTTACCGATGCGCGCAAGGCGAAGGCCGGACGCATGGAGACGGCCAGCAGCGGCACGCTGTTTCTCGACGAGATTGGCAACCTGCCGCTCCCGCTGCAAGCAAAGCTGCTGGCCGCCCTGGAGCGGCGTGAGATCTCGCGCCTGGGCAGTACGCAGACGACGCCCATCGACGTGCGGCTGCTCTGTGCCACCAATGCCGATATCCATACGGCGGTGGCCGAGGGTCGTTTCCGCCAGGATTTGCTCTACCGCATCAACACCATCGAGATCACCATGCCACCACTGCGCGAGCGTGGCGAGGACATCATCCTGCTGGCCGAGCACTTCCTCAAGACTTACGCGCGAAAATATAATAAGGAGTTGACGACGCTCAACCGCGATGCCCGTCAGCGACTGCTGCGCCACACGTGGCCGGGCAATGTGCGCGAGTTGATGCACGCCGTGGAGCGGGCGGTGCTGCTGGCCAAGGGCCCGGGTCTCTGTGCCCAGGACTTTATGCTGAAAGAGCCTTTGCGCCGCACGCAAACGCCTACTTTGAACCTGGAGCGCCTGGAACAGGAAGCCATCGAGCGCGCCATGCAGATTGCTGGCGGCAACGTCACCCGCGCTGCCGAACTGTTAGGCATCACAAGGTTTGCATTGTATAGGAAGTTGAAATAAAGGGACCCACCCCCAGCCCCTCCCTTCATGGAGGGGAGTATATACATAGAATCCATGGAAGAAACAAATGAACATAAGCAAAGAATGACTACTTCCTCCCTCACAGGGAAGTCGGGAATAGGCCCTGTTTGTTGGCTCCTTTATTATCTCGTGGGGCTCGTAGTCCTTTTGGCACTCTTGGCAATCAGCATTCATGCCCACCTGCTTTGGCCATCCATCGCCTTGGCTATTGCCCTGCTGTGGCTGTGCGTTTCGCTTTATGGCCGCGTAGGCCGCTTGCTCTATGCCTACCGCGAGACGGAGCGTGAGAACGAGCGGCTGCATGCCTTGCAGGTCGAGGCCGAGCGACAGTTGCTCTACCTGCGCCAGCTGACTGAGAATGTCGACACCGCCCTCTTTGTCTGCTCCACCGACGGGCGTATCGACTGGATGAATCAGGCGGCAAAGGAAGCCCTACAGACCCTCCCCCGACCCCTCCCTGAAGGGAGGGGAATGGATAGTTCTGCCGCTGAAAACGCAATTGGCAAGTCTATATACTCCCCTCCCTACAAGGGAGGGGCCGGGGGAGGGTCTGGTCGTCTGGGTTCTTCCCTCCCTCCCCATATCCTTCAGGCCATTGCCGATCACGCCGAGGTGGTGGATGGCTGCGCCCTCTCCACCGTCATGCTGCGTATCGACGGGCGGCGGCGCCTTGTGGTGGCCATGAAAGATGTCTCCGCGCTGATGCAACGGCAGGAGATGGAAGCGTGGCAGCAGCTCATCCGTGTGCTCACCCACGAAATCATGAACTCGCTCACGCCCATCATCTCCATCAGCGAGACGCTGAAAGCCTCACCCAGTTGGGAGAGGATGGAAGGGGCCGAGGCCTTCGCCGTCATCAACCGTCGCTGCCACGCGCTCCTCGATTTCGTGGAAAGCTATCGCCAGCTCACTCGCATCAAGACACCCGAACGGACGACCTTCCCCGTCGGCGAACTCTTTGAGCATATCACTGGACTCTATCCACAAGTCAAAACCCAAGGCGAGGGCCATTTGACGGCCGACCGTGCCCAACTGGAACAAGTGCTCATCAACCTCATCAAGAAT
Source organism: Prevotella sp. (assembly GCA_017619275.1). Taxonomy (GTDB): domain Bacteria; phylum Bacteroidota; class Bacteroidia; order Bacteroidales; family Bacteroidaceae; genus Prevotella. The sequence continues at coordinate 27,424 of JAFZSR010000083.1, forward strand.
GCCTACGAGAGTGGTGCCACCTCGGTGGAACTTTCTGTGCTTCAACTCCCCCTGCAGGGTGGGGCAGTGGGTGGGTCTTCCATTCGCGTGCAGGACAACGGCAGTGGCATGTCGCCCAATGTGCTTGCCAACGCCTTCATCCCCTTCTTCACCACCAAGCCCGCTGGCACCGGCATCGGCCTCAGCCTCTGTCGCCAAATCATCCTCAAGCACGGCGGCACCATCCGTGTGGAGAGCGAAGAAGGTCGGGGCACCACCTTCATCATACGGCTGTAATCCTGTGCACTTTCGCACGCGAGTGAGCGGGGGCGCACGGTATGACAGAATAGCCCGATTTTGCATCTTGCACAGAATCAGTGCCTTGGCTGTTTGGCACAGTTGTTGATTGATAGGAAAGGAACAAAGCAAACAAAATGAAACAAGCATTTCGCATCATCAGCCGCATGAAAGGCTACACGGCGCTGTCGCTGCTCGGCCTTATCATCTCGCTAAGCGGCACCGTCATCATCAGCCGCTACCTGCATCAGGAGTGGACGGTCAACCACTACATGCCCGATCTCGACCGCACCTACGTATGCTGCGTGCAATATGTAGGGGATAGCCGATGGATGACGATAGAGACCGACGACCCCAACCAGGAGTCGCATTTCATCTCGCCCGTGAAAAACCAGAGCGACGTGGAGTGCTGGACGAACATAGCATTACGCTCCATGTACCCCCTCACACCCGAACATGGCGAAACATTCTATCCCGCTGCCATCTGTATAGATTCAACCTTCTCGCAGATATTTCCGCTGGAAGCGATGGAGGGGACGGTGGTGCTACGTGTGCCGGGCCAGTGCATCCTGAGCGAGGAACTGGCGTCACGGCTCTTTCCCGACGAGAGTGCTGTGGGAAAGACCGTCACCGTGGGCGAAGGCGACGTGAACACGGTCATGGGTGTGTTTCGCCAGCCCAGCACCAAGTCGAGCATCCGTTTCGACATCGCCAACTACGGCGACCCGGAAAGGGATTTCTATGTCCCAACCAACGTCATCTTCGGTGTAGTCAAGCTGCGTGAGGGGGCCGACGTGAATGCCTATAACGAGCGACAGCCCGAACAGCGACTGGCCATGTTCATCAACCGCCCCATGCGCTATGGTCTGAGACCCTTTACGGAGGAGCTGCAAAAGAAGTGGGACCGTCACCAGCTGGAAGGTTATGCGAGCTTCGTCCCCCATGCCTCCGCCGCGCACTTATGGATGCTGCTCTTCGTGGCTGTGCTGCTGTTGTTCGTGGGCCTGTTCAACTTCGTGAACCTATTCGCCGTGATGCGCTCGCACCGCCATCACGAGCTGTATGTGCGCCGCCTCTTCGGAGCCTCGCGCTGGGATGTCTTCTGCCAGCTCTATGCCGAGACGTTACTGCTTGCCGTGCTCACCATGATTGGCGTGTGGACAGTGGTGGAACTGACGGAGCCGCTGCTCGCCACCTATTATAATATCGAGGTGCTGCCACAGTGGAAGTTCGACGTGGGGCTGACGCTTGGAATCGTCTTCATCTTACCTTTGATTTCCTCTATCATTCCCATTCGTCTCAGTCACCACTCCCTTTGGGAGGGGTTGGGTGTGGGCCTCCAGTTCTTCATCTCCCTCGCCCTGCTCAACGTCAGCATCTACTTTATGCGGCAGTTGAACGTGATGATGAGCGCCGACCCTGGCTTCCGCACGAAGGGACTGCTCGCGGCCGTCATCTATCCTCCATCCAACCGAGGAATGTGGACGAAGGAGGAATACGATGCCATGTTAGAGAAGAGGCGTGGGCAGACAGAGATAGTGAAGCAGCGGCTGAAGGCCTGCCCCTACCTCAAAGGTATTGACGTAGACCTGGATTTCATCAACGACAGAAATCCCGTCAAGCTCGCCGACGGCGGCAGTATCGACATACTGTACATTACGGGCGGGGCGGCACGCATGTACGACCTGAAACTGATAGAGGGCATGATGCCCACCGCCGACAGTTTGACGATGCACGACTATTTCTGCGTGGCCAACGAGGCGGCCATCAAGGCACTGGGCATCAAAAACATCGAGACCGACCATGTGCAGTTTGCCAATCATATCTGGTGGAATTCCCAAACCGACCGCGACATCAATCCGCCTTACCACATCGTGGGTGTGGTGCGCGATTTCAACACCGGCCGCCAGTCGGAGCCTGTGCGCCCGATGCTGCTGCTGTTCGATTCATGGCACAAAGACTATCTGTTCGACGCCTACCAGATGGAGGGTCGCAACTACCTGCTCGACGTGGTCGAAGGGCATGAGGAAGACATCATCCGCGAGCTGAAGGACATCGAGAAGGAATTATTCGGTACCACAGAACTGAAGTACCAATGGTTGGAGGACCAGCGCAAGGCGCTCTACAAGGAAGACCAGCGCACGGCGCGCATCTTCGTCACCTTCTCGCTGCTGGCCATCGCCGTCACCTGCCTCGGCGTGCTCGGCCTGATGATGTTCGACGTTCGTCGCCGCTACCGCGAGATAGCCCTTCGCAAGGTCAACGGTGCCACGTTTCGCGACATCGCCCTGCTGCTCTCGCGCCGCTACCTCATCATCTTCGGCCTTGCGGCCCTGGCCTCGCTGCCCGTCAGCCTGCTCATCATCCATCGGCTCATGGCCAGCTACACCATCTGCACGTCCTTCGCCTGGTGGATTCCGCTGCTGAGCATCGCCCTCATCCTCGCCCTCTGCGCCCTCACACTCTGGTATCAAGTATGGAAAGCCACACGCATCAAACCGTATCAAGTACTTAAAGAGAATTAGTCGTATGGGGAGTTGGTCGTTTGGTTGTTTAGGAATGTTAGTAATTCCCCCAACAACCAATCTCCCAAACGACCAAACGACCAATTCCCCAAACGACCAAACGACCAAACGACCAATTTCCCAAACGACCAAACGACCAATCTCCCAAACGACCAAACGACCAATTTCCCAAACGACCAAATAAAATGATTAAGACCATCAACCTCCAGCGCTCCTTCTATACAGAAGAGGTGCGTACCATAGCCCTCAACGGCGTGAACATCGACATCAACGAAGGCGAGTTCGTCGCCGTCATGGGACCCAGCGGCTGCGGCAAGTCCACGCTGCTCAACATCCTCGGCCTCCTCGACGCCCCTACCGGTGGGCAGTACCTTCTGGGCGGACAAGACGTAACAACCCTCAGTGAGCCTGAGCGCGACCGTCTGCGCAAGGGCCTCATCGGCTTCGTCTTCCAGAGCTTCAACCTCATCGACGACCTCAGCGTGGAGGAGAACATCGAGCTGCCGTTGTTGTATATGCGTCTCCCGAAGGCCGAGCGCCGCCAGCGTGTTGCCGAGGCCATGCGTCGCATGGACATCAGCCACCGCGCCAAGCACTTCCCCCGTCAGCTCTCCGGCGGTCAGCAGCAGCGCGTAGCCATCGCCCGAGCCGTCGTCGCCCGCCCCAAGCTCATCCTCGCCGACGAGCCAACGGGTAACCTCGACTCACGCAACGGCCGCGAGGTGATGGAACTGCTCAGCCAGCTTCACCAGGAGGGGGGCACCATCGTCATGGTCACCCACTCGCAGCGCGATGCCTCCTACGCGCAGCGCATCATCAACCTCAGCGACGGCCAGGTGGTGGCGGAGGTGGAGATGTAGTATCTTTTTGCCTATGTTTAAGAAGATTTAACGGCCTTGGATGTGACAATTCTGCAGTTCAAGTGTATATATTTATAGGGGCTGGCCTCCGTGCCAGTCCTTCATAGTAATATGACATAAGATATGGAACTGAAATTCGGGTTTAACAGTATTGACCTCCAGGTGCTGCGAGCGTTCTGCGAGCGGGAGGGCGAGCGCATCGTCTATCAGAAGGGCGAGCAGATGGAGCGCGAGGACGAGCCGGCACAGTGGTTCTGCTTTGTGTTGGAGGGTTGCTTCAAATACACCGTAAGGGGCATCAGCGACGGGAAGGAGCACATCACCTGGTTCTCGTTCGAGGGCGAGTTTGCGTGCGACTTTCCAACTTGCCTCTACGGGCGTCCGTCTATGACCACTATCGAGGCGATGCTCAATACGCGTGTGCTTCGTGTGAGTGGCAAGCAAATGATTTCGCTGCTTTGTCAGAACATGAAGACGATGGAGCTGCGCAGCCTCATCAGCGAGCACCTGCTCGGTCAGGCCCGCGCCCGCTATCTGGATTTCCATCGCTCCACCTCCCGCGAGCGCTACGAACTGCTGCTTCGTCGTTGTCCCGGCATCGTAGAGCATCTGCCGCTGAACGCCATCGCCTCGTTCCTTAACATCACCCCCAAAACCCTCTCGATGATACGCCGCGACATCACCTACGGGCAGTAATCCTTTACACGGGTAAAGACTTGCGCCTCCAGCGGTCACTTTTCATACTTTACAGACGGTTTTTCCCGAAGATTGTTGTACTTTTGCACTCAGTGAGACTATCCATAAGTCTCTCTCGTTATGTAAGTTTAACCGGCAGCATCCGTCGGGATGACGGGTGCTGCTTTTAGAAAAGTTTAACGGCCAACGTGCAAGATTCCCCGACGACCTTGCGGGCGACAACATCCTTCGCTTCAAAAACTTTCCGTTCAAAAACAATGGAGTCTGGACGGAATACCAGAAGGGCGACGCGGAGCCAAATTTCTAAGTGTTTTTCTTTGTAGCTTTTCTCGCATACGCACAGAAGGATGTGCGGATGTGCACAGACGCGTGCGGATATGCACGGGAGGCGGGGAAAGGGAATGCAACATATTGCAGGGAATCAGTGAGATAGGCGTTTGGCATGGATTTTGAAACATTTGGGATGTAAAGACCAAATGTGAAATGAACGCCAGGAAGATTCTTCTGATAATTGTTGGCTCGGTCGTGACGGCGGCAAAGGCCCAGACCGACTCGTTGCGGCTGACGCTCGGCGAGGCGATAGCGCTGGCGCAACAGCAGTCGAGCGACGCGCTGGCGGCACGCCACTCGTTGGAGGCGGCGGAGTGGAGCTACCGCTATCATAAAGCCAACTTCCTGCCGTCGGTGACGCTGAGCAGCTCGCCCTCGCTGAACCGACAACTGAACAGCATCACGCAGCCCGATGGTACCAATGTTTTTGTGCGGCAGAACCAGCTGAGTTCCGACCTCGCGCTGAGCATCTCGCAGAACGTGACGCTGACTGGCGGCACCTTGTTCGTGCGCAACAACCTGCAGCGAATCGACGAGTTTGAACAGCGGACACACGGCTACAGCAGCGTGCCCTTCTCCATCGGTTACCAGCAGAACCTCTTTGGCCATAACAGCTTGCGATGGGCACGACGCACGGAGCCACTGCGCTATCGGCTCGCCCGCAAGCAGTATGCGGAGACGATGGAGCTGGTGGCCTCGCGTACGAGTACTTATTTCTTTATGCTGGCCGCAGCGCAGACCGACCTGGAGATTGCGCAGCAGAATTTCGCTGTGAGCGATACGCTGCTCAGCTACGCCCGTCGGCGCTACGAGCGGGGCAGCATCACGGAGAACGAGATGTTGCAGTTGGAAGTGGGCAAACTGACGGAGGAGACGAACCGCCTGAATGCCGAGGCGGAGGTGGAGGACGCCATGCAGACGCTGCGCTCCTACCTCGGCATCAAGACGCCGGTGGCGATAGCCGTCGTGCCCGACACGCTCATCAACCACGACACAGTGGACGCCGACGAGGCGCTGCAGTTGGCCTTGGCGAACAACCCCGACCCTGAGCAGTTGCGGTTGAACGTCATGGAAAGCGAGAGCGCGCTGTCGTCGGCCAAGGCCAATCGCGGCCTCAAGGCCGACCTCTACATGCAGTTCGGCCTCTCGCAAAAGGGCACCACGCTGAAGGAGGCTTTCACGCAACCGCTGAACCAGCAGTATGTGAGCCTGACGTTGTCGTTGCCCCTGCTAGACTGGGGGCGCGGCAAGGGGCAGGTGCGCGTTGCGAAGTCGCGACTGGAGCTGACGCAGACGCAGAGCGAACAGGCCATGCAGGACTTCCAGCTGAACGTGCAGAAGATGGTGCGGCAGTACAACTTGCAGGCCCATCGCGTCGGCATCGCTGCGCGCACTCGCGAGACGGCCTTGCGCCGATACGAGGTGGCGCGATGGCTCTATCTGCAAGGCCGCACCAGTCTGCTGGAGTTCAACGCCAGCATCAGCGAGAAGGACAATGCCCAACGCGCCTTCATCGCCGCCCTGCAGACCTACTGGAGTCTGTACTATGGATTGAGAAGTCTCACACTAACCCCTTAAGAAGATGGATATAAAGTTACCAAAGCGACCGTGGTACGTGAAGTACCGCATGTATATCATCGCCGGGGCGATTCTCGTCGGCCTGATGGTTTATGCCGTGGTGCTGCAACTGGGCCCTCGCACGCTGAAGGTGGAGATAACCGATGAGCAGGTGGCGGAGGTCACCGAGGGTGACTTCATGGAGTACATCGATGTGAACGGTGTGGTGAGCCCCGCGAAGACCATGCGCGTGAACGCCCAGGAAGGGGGCACGGTGGAGCGCATCTGCTGCCACAACGGCGACCTGTTGCAGCGCGGCGACACCATTCTCGTCCTTTCGAATCCGAAGGTGATGGAGGAGATGGCAGCGGAACGGCAGAGCTACGAGTTGCAACAAATGCAGCACCGCCAGCAACTCATTGAGATGCACCAAAAGAGCATCACGCTGCGCAGCCAGGCTCTTCAGGCAGAATTTGAACTGAAGAAGATAGGCAAGGACTTTGAGTTGGCCGAGGAGGAAGCACGCATGGGCATCAAGAGCCAGGCGCAGCTGGAGGTGGCACGCGATGAATACGAATACAACCGCCGCCGTACGCTGTTGAACCTGGAGAGCCTGCATCAGGATTCGGTGCTGAACGTACTGGGCCGACAACTGATTCAACAACAAATGGCTATGGAGGCCCGGAAACTGGAAAACAGCAATCGGCGTCGCGCCGCACTCGCCATCCTGGCCCCTGTCGACGGACAGATTAGCAGCCTCAACACCACCATTGGCGCCCAGGTGACGGCGGGCGAGCAGGTGGGAGAGATCGGGGTGCTGACAAACTACATTCTGAAGGCTCGCCTGAACGAATACTATATCGACCGCATCCAGCCCGGTCTGCCCTCCACTGCGGTGCTGAAGGGCCGTCGCTATGGCTTTGAGGTCAGCCGCATCACGCCTCAGGTGCAGGAGCATAGCTTCGCTGTGGAGCTCAGGCCCACTCCCGACCCCGCACAAAGGGGAGGGGAGGAGTGGCGCTTAGGCCAAACACTTCACCTGCAAATAGAACTTGGAAAGCCCGAGCGACGACTTGTCATCCCTCGAGGCAGTTTCTACGCCCAAACCAGCGGACAATGGATCATGCTGGTGGATGAGAAGGAGCGCAGCGCCCGTCGCGTTCCCATCAAACTGGGAAGGCAGAACACAGAATATTATGAAGTGATTGATGGCCTCCATGCCGGCGACCGCGTCCTCGTCAGTGGCTACGAGGCCTTCGGCGACGCCGAGGTTGTGAAATGGAGCAAGTAGCAAAAAGAGAAAGTCAAAAAAGTTGCAATTTGTTTGGTGGTTACAAATAAATGTTGTAATTTTGCAACCGAAAATCAAAAAACGTGATTAATATGTCATTTTCGGCTTCTTATTTTTACGGTTATTACTTTTACTTCGCAACCTAATTGTGAAGCGTAAGGCCGTGAGTAGATTGAAGATTGAACAATGATAATCGAAAGATAAAGCCCCGCTTCACAACCCAGTGAGAGCGGGGCTGTTTTTTTACGTTGAACATTAAACAATGAAATAATTAGAACATTATGATACAACCGGCAGACAGATTATCGTTAGTGAGTGAATACTACTTCAGTCGCAAACTGAAGGAGGTGGCGCAGATGAACGCCGAGGGCAAGGACATCATCAGTCTGGCCATCGGCAGTCCCGACATGCCGCCATCGGAGCAAACCATTGAGAAGCTGTGCGAGGTGGCCCACGACCCTTCGGCCCATGGCTACCAGCCCATGCAGGGAACGCCCGAACTGCGGAAGGCTATGGCGGGCTTCTACAAGCGGTGGTACGACGTCGACCTTGACCCTGTCAAGGAGATTCTGCCCCTGATAGGCTCGAAGGAGGGCATCCTGCATGTCACACTGGCCTTTGTCAATCCGGGCGACGAGGTGCTGGTGCCCAATCCAGGCTATCCCACCTATACCTCGCTGTCGAAGATTCTGGGCGCAAAGATTGTAAACTACAACCTGCGCGAGGAGAACGGTTGGCAGCCCGATTTCGATGAGTTGGAGCGCATGGACCTCTCGAATGTTAAGCTGATGTGGACCAACTATCCCAATATGCCCACAGGGGCACCCGCCCGTATGGAGACTTACGAGCGCCTGGTGCAGTTTGCACGCGAGCATCAAATCGTCGTGGTGAACGATAATCCCTACAGCTTCATCCTCAACGAGCATCCCCTTTCCTTGCTGCAGGTGCCAGGCGCCAAGGACTGCTGCATCGAGTTCAACTCCATGTCGAAGAGCCACAACATGCCGGGCTGGCGCGTGGGACTCTGCGCCACCAACGCCCAGTTCATCCAGTGGATTCTGAAGGTGCAGTCGAACATTGAGAGCGGCACCTTCCGAGGCATTCAGCTGGCTGCCGCCGAGGCCTATCGCAACAGCAATGAGTGGCACCGCGAGTATAACATCGAGACCTACGCCCGTCGCCGCCGCTATGCCGAGGAGATCATGGAGCTCCTTGGCTGCACTTACGACCCGCAACAGGTGGGCATGTTCCTTTGGGGCCGCATCCCTGCTATATATAATAATGTGGAGGAGCTCACCGAGCGCGTGCTCCACGAGGCCCGCGTTTTCATCACCCCTGGTTTCATCTTCGGCAGCAACGGCGAGCGCTACATCCGCATATCCCTCTGTGCCAAGGAAGAGAAATTCCGCGAGGCGCTTCAAAGGATTCAATCCGTCATTAGCAAATAACCCACCCCCTTTTGTCAGGTGTCTTGTGGCACCGCCTGGTCAGGTGTCTTGTGGCACCGCCACAAGAAAAAAAGAATTCGAACAAACAAAAACATACAAAATGGAACTAGAATTAGAAAAACTGAATCTGCCCAGCGATAGCGAGCGCCCGTTCGTGATTGCAGGCCCCTGCTCGGCCGAGACCGAGGAACAAGTGATGAGAACCGCCCGTGAGCTGGCCATGAAAGGCTGCCATAACTTCCGCGCCGGTGTGTGGAAGCCCCGCACCAAGCCCGGTGGCTTCGAGGGCAATGGCGAGAAAGCCCTGCCTTGGATGAAGCGCGTAAAAGAAGAGACGAAGATGCTTGTCTCTACCGAGGTGGCCACGCCCGAACATGTGGAGCTGGCACTGAAGTATGGCATCGACATCCTCTGGGTAGGCGCCCGAACCTCGGCCAACCCCTTTGCCGTGCAGGCCTTGGCCGACGCACTGAGGGGCGTCGATGTGCCCGTCTTCGTAAAGAACCCCGTCAACCCCGACCTAGAGCTGTGGATAGGAGCCTTGGAGCGCATCAACCAGGCTGGTGTGAAGCGTCTCGGAGCCATTCACCGAGGTTTCTCTTCGTATGATAAAAAGATTTATCGAAACCTGCCCATGTGGCAGATACCTATTGAGTTACGCCGTCGCATCCCCGAGCTGCCCATCATCAGCGACCCCAGCCATATCGGAGGCCGTCGCGAGCTGGTGGCTCCGCTGTGCCAGCAGGCCATGGACTTGGGTTTTGACGGCCTAATTGTGGAGAGCCATTGCGACCCCGACAAGGCTTGGAGCGACGCTGCCCAGCAGGTGACGCCCGATGTGCTCGACTACATCCTCTCGCTGCTCGTCATACGCGACGAGCACACTACCACCGAGGGCATCCAGCAGCTGCGCAAGCAGATTGACGAGTTGGACAACCAGCTGATGGACCTCTTGGCCAAGCGCATGCGTGTGTGCCGAGAGATTGGCCAGTACAAGCGCGAGCACAACATGACCGTGCTGCAAGCCTCGCGCTACAACGAGATTCTGAGCAAACGTGGTGCCCAGGGTGCCCTCTGCGGCATGGGGCCTGAGTTTGTGGCTCACGTGTTTGAGAGCATCCACGAGGAGAGCGTGCGCCAGCAGATAGAAATCATCAACAAGTAAGCCCCGCCCAGGACTCCCCACGGGTGGATTATCATCAATAAAAAGTAATGCTATGAAGACTTCAAGAATGATTATCGCCGCCATCTTCACCTTCTGCGGCGCAATGGGTGCTCAGGCACAAAAGATACAGGTTGTAGACGATAATGGGCAGGGCATCGCCTTGGCCAGCGTGATGAACGACAACGGCGTGCTCATCGGCACCACCGATCTCAACGGCGTGCTCGCCGACTTGAAGGGTGCCCAGAGCGTGGCCGTCACCCATGTGGCCTACAAGCCCCAGAGTGTCGTCGTGGCCAACCTCAAGGAGGGTCGCATCACGATGGAGGAGAACGACTTTGGTCTCGACGAACTCGTGGTCATGCCAAAGCCTCTCATCTACACCGAGCTGTACTATCGTTTCTATGCTTACGTCGACGACTCGCTTCGTACCTTCGCTGCGGGCATCGTGCCATATACCTACAACGTTCAGAAGCAGAAACGGACTGTCAAGTTCTCCGACTATGCCGTAGCCCTATTCAACCTCAAGGATGTCTCCTGGTGGAAAGTAAGGTCAGAGAATATGGTGAAGGGTGGCATCCGAACGACTCCGGGCGAGCAGAGCCTGACGAATGGCTCTTGGAAGAAGAAATACTTCCTTGAGAAAGAATCCAACGGCGTGAACCGCTGGAAGATTTCCAACCCACGTGAGACGGTTGGCACGCTTGTTCATGCCAACGGCCTGAGCACTATCACCATTGATGGCGGCAAGGCACAGATGTATGCCAACGAGCGGAATGGCGAGAAGAAGATGCTGAAGAAACGCCAAGATTCCAACTACACCTATCAGTATGTTGAGGTGTTCCGCCTCAATGAAGACGGTGAGGTGGCCCCAGACGACTATGTGATGTCGCTCAACCACTGGGAGCACGATGGCAAGAAGGGCCGCGAGACCTACATCGTCGAGGCATGGGTGACCGACCGCGGCTACATGACCCAAGACGAGTTCAAACAGAAGCGTAAGGACATCAACGCCATGAATAGCACGCAGAACATGTGGCACATGCCTTTGGAAGAATTAGAGGCGTACGAGCGCAAGCACAACATCCCCGCCATCACCGAGGAGGTGCGCAAGGCCGTTGCCCTGATTACGAAGGATAGGTGGACGAAATAAAAAAGGCAATGGTAAAAAAGTTGGTTCAGTGGCAGAATAACGCCTGATGGCACAAAATGTCTAAACCACGTCGTAAAATATATAAATCATGTCGTAAGCTTTATAAACTACGTCGTAAAATAAAAAAACCAAGTCGTAAAATGAACTTTTACAAGTGGCGAAGCGTAAATGTGTACCACGTTATTGTTTAATCTTAACAAAGTATGAAAATATTGGTTTTAGGCGCAGGCAAGATGGGAAGTTTCTTCATCGACCTGCTGAGTTTCGACCACGAGGTGGCCGTTTTCGAAAAAGATCCCAAGCGCATGCGGTTCACCTACAACTGCCAGCGCTTCACCACCTTCGACGAGGTGAGGGACTTTGCCCCCGAGTTGGTCATCAACGCCGTTACGCTGAAGTATACCATTCCCGTGTTCCAGCAGGTCATTCCCTACCTGCCCAAGCAGTGCATCATCAGCGACATCGCCAGTGTGAAGACCGATCTGAAAGAGTTCTACGACACTGCGGGCATGCGCTTCGTCTCTACGCACCCCATGTTCGGCCCCACCTTTGCCAATCTGCAGCAACTCTCGGAAGAGAACGCCATCATCATCAGTGAAGGCGACTATATGGGGCGCATTTTCTTCAAGGACCTCTATCAACGCCTTGGGTTGAACATCTACGAATACACTTTCGAGGAGCACGACCAGACGGTGGCCTACTCACTCAGTATCCCCTTTGTCAGCACTTTCGTCTTCGCTGCCGTAATGAAGCACCAGGATGCTCCTGGCACCACTTTCAAGCGCCACATGCGCATTGCCAAGGGCGTACTCAACGAAGACGACTACCTGCTTCAGGAAATCCTCTTCAACCCCTACACCCACGACCAGGTGTCGCAGATTCGGACTGAGCTGAAGGAACTCCTTGAAATCATCGACCGCAAGGATGCCCAGGGTATGCAAGCTTATCTGCGCAAGATTCGTGACAACGTGCGCCGCGACATCGAGATTAAGGGCGCCTGAGGTTGCTTTTCCACCGCTAATCTTAATCAGGCTGTTTCCATCGCAGCCTGATTTTTTTTGTTTTTTATTTTGTTTTTCGTCCAACTCTGTGTAACTTTGCACCGTCTTAATCTACCTTTCTAATTATGAGAAGAAAAATTACCCTCGCTGTTGCCATGATGGCGATTGGCTTGCAAGCCGGCGCACAGACGCTGGCCACCAGTTACAAGGATGTAGGCAACGGCAACCCCATTAGTCCCTGTGTGTTTTGTGCCGACCCCACGGCCATCGACTATCAAGGTCGTATCTACGTCTATGGCACCAACGACCATCAGCAGTTCCTTATAAATGGGAAGAAGGACAGCAATGGTTATGGCAACATCAAGTCGTTGGTGGTGTTCTCTACCGACGACTTGGGCAACTGGACTTTCCACGGCACCATTGACGTGGGTAAGGTGTGCGGCTCGTGGTGCGGACAGTCGTGGGCACCGTCGGCCGTATGGCGCACCAATGCCAACGGCAAGGAGGAGTTCTTTGTCTATTTTGCCAATGGTGGCGGCAGCGTGGGCGTCATCCGTAGCACCACTTCGCCTGTAGGACCCTTCACGTCGCCTCTGAGCAATGCCATGATTCGCCACGGTATGGCTGGCGTAGACCCCTGCAACTGGGTGTTCGACCCTGGGGTGGTCATCGACGACAATGGGGTAGGATGGGTTGCCTTTGGCGGTGGTGACCCGCAGTCGACGGGTTCGAACCTGATGCCTGGTAACTCGCGCATCGCCAAGCTGAAGTCCACGATGTTGGGACTCGATGGCGCCGCTGTGAACCTGCCCGCTCCCTATCTGTTTGAAGCCAGCGAGCTGAACATGATGAATGGCCGCTATGTCTACACCTACAACACGTCGTGGAGCAACCGCGACCAATGGAGCAGTTATGCCAAGCGCAACGGTCAACCCGCGCCCTCGACGTGCAGCATGTGCTATATGGTGACCGACACCCCCCTCGACCCCGATTCATGGGAGTATCGCGGCGAGTATGTGCCCAACGAGGGCAACTTCGGCATGGGGTGGGGCAACAACCACACGCATCTCCATAAGTTTGAGGGACAATACTACCTGTTCTATCACTCCACCTTGCTGGAGCAGACGATGAACACGGGTGCTTCGGGCTTCCGTTCCATCGGCGTGAACAAAGTGGTCGTGAACGAGGAGACACAGAAGCTGAACAAGGTGACGATGACCAAGACCGGCGTGACCATGATTCGCAATCTGGATCCCTACCAGCTGCAGCAGGCCGAGACAATGTCTACGTGTGGCGGCGTCACCTACGAAGATTTTACTAATATCACCAAGGTTCCTTCCATCAACACGTTGGGCAACGATGCCTCGAAGAACCTCCAGGTGAAGATGCGCCCCTATTCGTGGACAATGGTGCGCAAGGCCGACTTCGGTCAGACGGGAGCCAATGCCCTCACCATCCGTGCAATGGGAACGGGCACGCTGGAGATTCGCTTGAACAGCAAGGCCAACAAGGCTGCAGCCACGATGGAATTCTCGTCGACAACAATGGCCGAGCATACCATCGAACTCGACCCCAGCGTGTTCAAGAAGGTGTGCAATGTGTTCTTTGTCTTCACCGCTGCCCAGAACGTGCAGTGGGACAATTGGCAGTTCACCAGCGTGGAGGCCAGCGGAATAGAAAATGTTGAACGTCCATCGCTGAACGTCCAACATTCTGCCTACGACCTCATGGGTCGCCGCCTCATGGGCAATAGTAGGAAAGGCCTCGTCATCGAGCGCTATACCGACGAGCAGGGTAACATGCACAGCCGCAAGCGACTGGCATCGCCTATTGAATGATGAGTCCGCCGTTGGGTTGCATCTCTACACGGGCTTTTTGCTTTTTATCCAGTTTCAGGGTGGCCAGCTTTGGCTGCCCTGTTTTGTTGTCGTCGACATAATACTTGAGCTGGGAGCCGGCCGGGAACATGGGCAGGTCGAGGGTGAGCTTCAGCGGCTCGGCCGTAGCGTTCAGACCGGCCACATACCACTGGTCGCCGTGGCGGCGGGCCAGCACCACATAGCGTCCTGGATAGCCGTCGATGTAGCGGGTTTCGTCCCATGTAGTAGGCATTGCCTTGAGCCAATCAATTTCAAATGATGGCAGTTCATTCTCTGTAAGGTTGTTGGGCTGCATGGCCACGCACTGAATGGCTGTCTGCATGGTGATGCCGCTGGCCATCTCGAAGATGTCGGTGGTCTTGCGGGTGTGGCGGCTCTTGTTGTCTTTCGAGAGGTATTTGTTCATGATGATGCCGCCCCAGTCCATGGTGGCCGAGGCGTTGCGGCAGAAGGGGTGCATGGTGAGGTCGAAAGGCTCGCGGATGGCAGCCCCCTCGTTGAAGTAAACGTTCTCGCTGGCCAGCACAGCCTCCGAGGCCACATAGTTGGGGTACATGCGTTCCCAGCCGCGCGGCAAGGTGCAGCCGTGGAAGATGCACTGCAGACCGTAGCGGTTGGCATCGTAGAGGATGTCCTCATAGAGCTTCATTGTCTCCTGCTTGTCACCGCCGAAGAAGTCCACCTTGATGCCCTTCACGCCGATGCTCTTCATCCAGGCCATCTCGCGGTCGCGAGCCATACCGGTGTTCATGCACTGGCGGGGCGTCTGCGGGGCGTCGTTCTCATAGCCGTTGCTGTTGTACCAAAGCATGAGCGAAACGCCCTTTGACTGGGCATAGCGCGACAGTTCGGCGATGCGGTCGCGGCTGATGTTCTGGTCCCACCAGTTGTCGACGAGGCAGAGCTCGAAGCCCATGGCCGATGCCAAGTCGATGAACTTCACCTGGTCGTCGTAGTTGATGCTGTTATCCTGCCAGATGAGCCAGCTCCAGGTGTAGCGGCCGCTCTGATAGTTGATAGAGGGTTCGTAGATAGGCTCCACCACGTCGTAGGCCACGGTAGTCTCCACGATGGGTTTCAGCGTGGTGCCCACGGTGATGGTGCGCCAGGGCGTTACGCCAGGAAGGGGGATGCCAGCCGTGGTGGTGCCGTTGCCGTTGTTCTCGCCCGCCATGGGGTAGGCGATGTGGTAGCCGCCCTCCTGCCAGTCGCTGAGGTGCGAGCCACAATAGGCGCTGCTCACGCCTGTCTCGGAAATGAGCACCCAGCCATCGTTCTGTTGGGCTTGTTTGCTTTGTTTGCTATGCTGCGACATTGTCGCAGCAAAGGGAACGCGGAACAGGCAGGGGAAGGTGAAGCCCTCGCCGTATTGAGAGCGCTGCGCCATCGGCGCATCAGCCTTGTACTCCTCCTCGTAGCTGGGCTTTGTGCGCTCCCATCCCACCATGGCCTTGCTCTGGGGTGTGAGGAAGGTGGTGGTGCCTTCGGGTAGGTTGAAGCCCGTGGCTTCTGCCAGGATGACGGCGCTCTTCGGGTTGTCGTTGCGCTGGCGGGGGATGAGGTAGCGGAAGGCTACGTCGTTGTCGCCCACCGAGAACTCCATGCTCATCTTCTGCTGGCGTGCGTTCTCAAACTCCAGGGTGAGCAACGTGGCTACATAGTGGATGTGGCTCTGCTTCACTTGGCGCATCTCATAGCACTTGTCCACCTGCTCGGCCTTCGTCGATGTAATCTTTACTCCCTCGGTAAAGTCGCCGAAGTTGGCCTTGAAGCCCAGTGGCGACGTCTGCATCATCTGCTTTCCCTCCAGCGTGATGGCGTAGGTGGCGCGGCCACCCTCGTCGCTCACCGTAACGGTCAGTTTCCCACCTGGCGAGGTCACTGTGGCCTCGCGTGCCGATGCCACAAGTGTTGCTGCGCAGAGGAGCACAGCCGTGGCCATTGCTTTTGTTCGTTTCATCATATAAATAGATAATGTTATAAGTCTATTTCAACATTCGTTGTTACGAATAGTTTGGTGCAAAGATACAAAAATTTTTTGCTCCCACGAAAAATAAGGCGTGAAAAACGCTTTGTTTTGGAAAGAAAATTGTAATTTTGCAGTCGGATAATTCAATAACGAACAAAATATGATTACTTTCTTGGTAAGCCTTGTGGCGCTTGTTCTGGGCTATCTGCTTTATGGCCGATTGGTGGAGCGCGTATTTGGCCCCGACGACCGTGTGACGCCCGCAGTGAGCAAAGCCGATGGCATGGACTATATTGTGCTGCCGTCGTGGAAGATTTTCATGATCCAGTTCCTTAACATTGCGGGCACGGGTCCTATCTTCGGTGCCATCATGGGCGCGAAGTTCGGTCCGGCGGCCTATTTGTGGATTGTTTTCGGCTGTATCTTTGCTGGCGCCACCCACGACTATCTGAGTGGCATGCTCTCCATGCGCCATGGTGGTGCTGGCTTGCCCGAACTCATTGGCAAATACCTGGGAAAGACAACGAAGGGACTGATGCTCGTGTTCACCGTGTTGCTGCTCATCATGGTGGGAACGGTGTTCGTTTACTCGCCGGCCGAGATCCTGCATAATATCTGGGGCAGCACGCTGATGTGGATTATCATCATCTTTGCCTACTACATCATCGCTACGATGCTGCCCATCGACAAGATTATCGGCAAGGTGTATCCGCTGTTTGCCTTCTCGCTGCTCTTCATGGCTGCTGCCCTGCTGGTGATGCTGTTGGTGAAATGGCCGTCGCTGCCCGAGTTGTGGACGCATCTTGAGAACATGGGCTTCAGCGCTGACGCTAATTGGACCGACCAGATTTTCCCCTGCCTGTTCATTACCATCGCCTGTGGCGCCATCAGCGGTTTCCATGCCACGCAAAGTCCCCTCATGGCTCGTTGCGTGAAAAGCGAGCGCATGGGACGCCCCATCTTCTATGGAGCGATGATTACCGAGGGCATCGTGGCACTCATCTGGGCCACCGTGTCGATGTACTTCTTCTACAACGACCCGACGCCTGGCTATGATGTGATGGGTGTTGCTTCAGGTTATCACACGTCGGCCCCCGCTGTAGTGAACATTGTGTGCAACGACTGGCTGGGCATCTTCGGAGGCATCCTCGCCATGCTGGGTGTTGTGGCTGCGCCCATCACCAGTGGCGACACCGCCTTCCGCTCGGGACGACTCATCGTGGCCGACTGGCTGAAGATGAACCAGCGGCCCATCGCCAAGCGTCTCGCCATCTGCATCCCCATGTTTGCCTGCTCCATCGCCATGCTCATTTGGCAGATAGAGAATCCCGATGGCTTCAACACCATCTGGCAATACTTCGGATGGAGTAACCAGGCCCTCTCGGTGTTCACCCTGTGGACGCTCACCGTCTATCTGGCGCGCAACCACAAGCCGTACATCCTCACGCTCATTCCGGCGCTGTTCATGACCACCGTATGTAGCACCTTCCTCTTTATTTCGAAACAAGCCTTCCATCTCGATCCCACGCTGGCCTACTCGCTTGGCGCCGTGTGCTTCTGCATTGCCCTGGCTTGGTTCTGCCTTTGGTATGTGAAATTCAAAAAATCCATTAAACAATAACATTATGAAGAAAACTATCCTTTCCTTGCTCTGTGCCATGATGGCGCTGGCAAGCAATGCGCAAGGCTTCACCAAGCCCGTTGCCGACCGTCCTCCCTTTGGTGAGGGGAAATTCTATGTGGCTACTGCCCTTTCGGGTATGGACGTGAACTTCAACAGCACCGAGAAGTGGAAACTCGACCTGCAGGCAAAAGTGGGATACCTGTTTGCCGACAACTGGATGGTGACCGGACAGGCAGCCTACAACTGGCGCAAGACTGCTTCCAATGCCTTCCAGGCAGGAGCCGGACTGCGTTACTACATCGAGCAGAACGGTCTCTATTTGGGCATGGGTGCCAACTATGTGCATAAGTGGCACGACTTCGACGATTTTATGCCTACCATCCAGTTGGGTTATTCGTTCTTCTTGAACCGCACTGTGACCATCGAGCCTGAGCTGTACTACAACCAGAGTTTGAAAGACCACAGCGACTACTCCGGCTTCGGACTGCGCATCGGCTTTGGCATCTACTTTGAATAATTAATGTAGAACAATCAAATGCTAACTACTGAAGAACTTGTCGACAGGTTGATTGACTTGTCGTTTGCAGAGGATATTGGCGATGGCGACCACACCACTTTGTGCTGCATTCCCGAAGACGCCATGGGTAGCAGCCGTCTGCTCATCAAGGAAGACGGCGTCCTGGCTGGCATTGAGATAGCAAAAGAGGTGTTTCGCCGTTTCGACCCTGAGCTGCAGGTGGAGGTGCTGAAGGGCGATGGCTCGCCAGTGAAGAAGGGCGACATCGCCATGATAGTGACTGGCCGTGTACGCTCCTTGTTGCAGACCGAGCGCCTGATGCTGAACATCATGCAGCGCATGAGCGGCATCGCCACGATGACGGCTCGCTATGTGAAGCGATTGGAGGGAACAGGCACCCGAGTGCTCGACACCCGCAAGACCACGCCGGGCATGCGCATGCTGGAGAAGCAAGCCGTGAAGATTGGCGGAGGATGCAACCACCGCATCGGTCTCTTCGACATGATTCTGCTGAAAGATAACCATGTGGACTTCGCGGGGGGCATCACCAATGCCATCGACCGTTGCCACCAGTATCTGGAGGAGAAGGGCCTGAAGCTAAAGATTGAGATTGAGGTGAGAAACTTCGACGAGCTGCAGCAGGTGCTCGACCATGGCGGCGTGGACCGCATCATGCTCGACAACTTCTCCGTGCCCGACACGAAGAAAGCTGTTGACCTGATTGCTCATCGCTACGAGACCGAGTCGAGTGGAGGCATCACCTTCGACACCATCCGCGACTATGCCGAGCAGGGCGTCGACTTTGTGTCCGTAGGTGCGCTCACTCATTCTGTGAAGGGACTCGACATGAGTTTCAAGGCCAACTAATCCGTTATATCCGTTGTCGGAAAAAATTGTCTCGATGGCATTTGACAAAATCAGAATCAAAGACATTGCCCGCAGGGCGGGCGTAAGCGTCGGCACCGTTGACCGCGTGCTCCACAAGCGGCCTAATGTGTCGAAGGCTGCGTTGGAAAAGGTGGAGCAGGCGTTGGACGAGATGAACTACGAACCCAACGTCTACGCTTCGGCATTGGCATACAACAAGGACTACAACTTTGTGTGCATCATGCCGCAGCATGAGAGCGAAGCCTACTGGGAAGAGATTGAAGAGGGGGTGCAGGAAGCTACGCGGCGTCGGCGCGATTTCAATGTGTCGCTCCAGTTGCTTTTCTATGAGCGCTTCAACGCAGAGTCGTTTGTAGAGGCCACTACCCAATGCTTGAAGGCACAGCCCGACGGCGTAATTGTGGTGCCGGCAAAGTTGGAGTTGACGCGCGACTTCACCGAAAAACTCTCCGAGATGCAGGTGCCTTTCATCCTGCTCGACTCCTATCTGCCCGACCTGAAACCTTTGGCATTCTTTGGGCAGGACTCTTTCCAGAGTGGCTATTTCGCAGCCCGCATGCTGATGCTGCTGGCGGCCAAGGACGAAGAAATCATGCTGATGAAGCAGCTGAAGGATGGCCACATTGGCTCGAAGCAGCAGAACAACCGCGAGACAGGCTTCCGCCACTACATGCGCGACCATTTCCCTAAGGTAGTCATCACCGAGGTGAACCTGCCTTTGGGCGCCACGCGAGAAGAGCATGACGAAATACTGGAACAGTTCTTCGACGAGCACCCGCATGTGCACCATTGCATCACCTTCAACTCGAAGGCGCACCTTGTGGGGCAGTTCCTGTTGCGTACCAACCGTAGGCAGGTGCAAATCATGGGATACGACATGGTGCCCAAGAATGCCGAGTGTGTACGCAGGGGCAGCATCTCGTTCCTCATCGCCCAGCATGCCTATGTGCAGGGGTATTCCTGCGTGGAGACACTCTTCCAAGCCATCGTGCTGAAGAAAGAGGTGACCCCTGTGAACTACATGCCCATCGAGTTGCTCACGCCAGAGAACATCGAATTCTACCGCCGCTCCAATATTCTATAATCCTTTCTTCCTTCAATCATGCAAACTTCTTTCCTCAAAATCAATCCTGCCGACACCGTTGTGGTGTGTCTGCAGCCTTTGCAAAAGGGAACGATTATCAATGTCGATGATGCCGACATCACCATCAACCAAGACACGCCCGCCGGGCACAAGGTGCTGATAAGTAGCGTGCGTAAGGGGCAGGACATTATCAAATACGGCTATCCCATCGGTCATGCTCGTGAAGACATGGAAGCCGGCGATTGGGTAAACGAGCACAACCTGCAGACCAACTTGAAGGGAACGCTGGAATATGAATATCGCCCTGTGGATGAAAGACTTGACATCCCTTTGGAAAACCGAACCTTTCAGGGTTATCGCCGCAAGAACGGCGACGTGGGTGTGCGAAACGAACTCTGGATTGTGCCTACGGTGGGTTGCGTGAACGGCATTGCCGAGCGGCTGGCACAACAGATGCGACAGGAGATAAGCCCATCGAGCAACATCGATGCCGTTTGGGCGTGGCACCACAACTATGGCTGCTCGCAGTTGTCGGGCGACCATGAGAACACCCGCCGCGTGCTGCGTGACATCTGCCTGCATCCGAATGCAGGCGGCGTGCTGGTGCTGGCTTTGGGATGCGAGAACAACCAGCCCGATGAGTTCATGAAGCTGCTGGGCGACTACGACCACGACCGCATCCGTCTGCTCGTGACGCAGCAGGTGGAGGGCGATGAGGTGGAGGCTGGCATGGATTTGCTGCGGCAGCTATATGCCATTGCTAGCGCCGACCAGCGCGAGGCAGTGCCCGTGAGTGAGTTGCGGGTAGGCTTGAAGTGTGGCGGCAGCGATGGCTTCAGCGGCATCACTGCCAATCCCCTTGTGGGCGAGTTCAGCGACTGGCTGGTGGCCCAAGGAGGCACCAGTGTGCTTACCGAGGTGCCCGAAATGTTTGGAGCCGAAACCATTCTGATGAACCGCTGCGAGACACGCGAACTCTTCGACCAGACCGTGGCGATGATTAACAATTTCAAGGAGTATTTCCTCAGCCACGGCGAGCCGGTGGGCGAGAATCCCAGTCCAGGCAACAAGGCGGGAGGCATTTCTACGCTTGAAGACAAGGCTTTGGGCTGCACGCAGAAGTGTGGACGAGCACCCGTGAGTGGCGTGATGGAGTATGGCGACCGCCTCTCGCATAAAGGCTTGAATCTGCTCTCGGCCCCGGGCAACGACCTCGTGGCTGCCACCGCTTTGGCCTCGTGCGGTTGCCATCTGGTGCTGTTCACCACGGGACGCGGAACGCCTTTTGGCACTTTCGTGCCCACCATGAAGATTGCTACCAATCCTACCTTGGCCAGCAGAAAGCCACAGTGGGTTGATTTCTCGGCAGGACAGCTCGTTGAAGGCAGAACCATGCAGCAGCTGCTTCCGGAGTTCATCGACAAGGTGCTTAGCGTGGCCAGCGGCTCATTGGCTTGCAACGAGGAGAATGGCTACCGCGAAATCAGCATCTTCAAGAATGGCGTAACGCTTTAGCGCTTCTTTTTTCCACAGAGGACACAGAAGGCCCAGAATGATAGAGGTCACAGAGTTTTAATTTCTCTGTGACCTCTGTGTCTTCTGTGGACAATCTCTTACGATTGTTTTTCGTGTTCACGCATATAGTCGCGTGGGGTCATGCCGTAGAACTTCTTGAAGATGGTGCTGAAGCTGGTGGCATTGGCGAAGCCGCAGGCATACATCACCTCAGTGACATTCATGCTCTGCGTGGCCAGCAGGGTGGCGGCACGCTTCAGGCGCAGGTTACGGATGAAGTCGTGGGGCGTCTGACCAGTGAGTTCCTTCATCTTGCGGTGCAAGTGCACGCGGCTGATGCCCACCTCGTCGGCTATCAAGTCCACATTCAGGTCGCTGTCGTCCAGATGCTTGTTCACCGTGGCCATCAGGCGGTCCAACAGTTTCTCGTCGGGCGACTTGGGCACCTGTACGTCGTCGATCAGCTTCTCCAAATGGTCGCTCCTCGAGTATTTCATCTTCATCAACTGATGGGCATTGATCAGGTTGAGCACAATGCGGCGCAGGATGTCGATGTTGAAGGGCTTCACCATGTAGGCGTCGGCGCCCGTCTCCAGTCCTTCCAGTTTGTCCTCATCGCGGTTCTTGGCGGTGAGCAGGATGATGGGAATGAAGTTGGTGGCGGCATTGCTCTTCAGACGAGCGCAGAGGGTGTGGCCGTCCATTTCGGGCATCATAATGTCGCTGATGACCAGGTCGGGATGCGAGCGATAGACTTCGCCCAGGGCTTCACGGCCGTTGCGGCAGGCATGCACATCGTAGTCGTTGCCCAGTTCGGTTTCCAGGAACTGGCGTATCTCATCGTCGTCTTCGGCTATCACAATCACCTTGCGCTCATTGGCATTGCGCTGCGGCTGCTCTTGCATCTCCTCTTGTTCGGGTTCGAACAGTTCTTCCTGCATGGTGTCGACGGTGTCCTGCTCGGCGCCCTCTTCGTTTTGGGGCAGCGTGGATTCGTCAATCATCTCTTCGGGCTTGAGGTGGGCGTTGCCCAATGGCAGCACCACGGTGAACTGGCATCCTTTTTCCAGATTCTGTGCGCTGATGGTGCCATGGTGCAGCTCCACGAGCGAGCGGGTGAGGTCGAGGCCGATGCCTGTTCCCACATTGCGGTCGTTGACCTTCGACGGACTCTGGTAGAAGCGCTCGAAGATGCGTTCCAGCTTGTCGTTGGGGATCTGCTCGCCATCGTCGCTGATGACGATGCGGGCGTGGCTGTCGTCGTGGTCGATGCTGATGCCGATGTGTCCGCCGGCAGGGGTGAACTTAAAGGCGTTGCTCAGCAGGTTGACGATAACCTTATCGAAATGCTTGCGGTCGATCCACACGGGCAACCGCTCGCAGTCGTGACTGAACTGCAGCGACACATGGCGGGCGGCAGCTTGGTGCTTAAAGAGCGAGTGCACGTCGTTGACAAACCCCACGAGGTCGGTTTCGGTCATGCGCATCTGCATCTGTCCCTTGTCAATCTTACGCAGGTCCATCATCTGGTTGATGAGGCCCATGATGCGGTTGGCATTGCGCTGCATGGTCTGATAGGTGCCCCGGCGTTGTGGGTCTTTCTCGCTTTTGAGGAGCGACATCAGGGGCGTGACGATGAGCGTCATAGGTGTACGAATCTCATGACTAATGTTCATGAAGAAGCGCAGCTTGGCGTCGGCCATCTCTTCGGCGTGGATATGTTCTTGCAGTCGCAGTCGTTCCTGCTCCTTTCGGCGGCGGTCGTAGCGGAAAAAGACCACCACGCCCAGCAGGGCAAGGGCATAGAAGAGGTAGGCCCAGGTGGAACGATACCACGGTGTGCCGATGTACACGGTGAAGGTGCGCTCGCCAGTGGTTTCTGTACCCCAGCGCTCGGCCTTCACGCGGAAGCGGTAGGTGCCGGGCGACATGTGCGAGAGCGACAGCACGTTCATGCCCTGTTGCAGACGGCTGAAGGGTTCGCCGTTGATACTATATAAATATGTAGTATGTTCGGGGTTGTCGAAGGTGAGCGTTGAGAGCTGCACGGCGATGCTGTTGTCCTGGTAGCCCAGGTGGAAGTCGTTGCTGGCGATGATGGTGGTGTCGAGCACGGGTTTTCCGTCGCTCAGCGTGGCGCGTGTCACCTGCTGTCCGTTAATAAAGAAGCCCGTCAGCTGCACCTGTGCTGTCCATTCGGCATGCTCGATGCTGGCGGGATTGAACCAAGTGAGACCACCCGTTCCGCCCATGATGATGGTGCCGTCGGGGGCCTGGCACGACGAGTTGTCGCCAAACTCGTTGCTCTGCAGACCGTCGTCTACATAGTAGTTTTGAATATGGTCGTTCTTAAGGTCCAGACAGCTCAGTCCGTGATTGGTGCCTATCCAGAGCCGTCCTTGGCTGTCGGGCTCGATCGAGGCGATGCCGTTGTCGCTCAGGCCCTGTTCACGGGTGTAGCGCTTCAGCTCTTGGCCATTGGTGTCGAGGCACAGCAGTCCTTCATTGGTGCCCACCCACAGCCGATCGCCTATCTGGCGGCCCATGCGCACAGGCATGCCATATTTCAGGCAGTTGCCGCCGAACGCCTTGGTCCAGCTGTTGCTGGCAATGTCAAGGCAGCACAGGCCCACCGATGTAGAAACGTAGAGTCGTTGCTCGTCGGGCGAGAGGGCTATCTGCGAGATGTAGTCGTTGACGATGCTGTTCACCTCGCGGTTGTTCGCGGCCTGTGGATCGGCGATGTATTTCTTGATGCTGCCATCAGCCAGGTTCATGCACAGCACGCCGTGCTTCAACGTGGCCATCCATAGGCGGCCGTGCGAGTCGATGCGCATGTCCATCACGATGAGGAGGTCGTCGGCAGGGTAGGGCTGGCGGTGATACTGAAGGGTGGTGGGGTCAATCCATCCGAATCCTTCCTGATAGGATCCCACCCAGATGCGTCCCTCGCGGTCTTGGGTGATCGACATCACCACCGAGGGATAGCCTTGACGCAGGTGTTGCGCTTCCTGATAGCCCGGACTGATGCAGTAGATGCCGTCCTTGTCGGTGCCTACCCATGTGCGTCCTTGGCGGTCGACGAATGTGCAGATGATGAAGGCATTGCCGACGATGTTCTTCGGCCCTAATTTGTGGCCGGTGTAGTGGAATCCGCGCTGCCCGATGGGTTGCTTGTAGATGCCCTTCTGCATCATGCCTATCCACAGGTTACCGTTGGCGTCCTCGGTGAATGAGCCCACCTTGCTCTTGGCCAGGTCCACTTCGAGGCTGAAGAAGGGGTTGTTGGTAAGCTGTCCGTTCTGTGGGTCGTAGATGGCCAGTCCCTCGCCGTCATAACCTATATATATACGTCCGTCTTGCCCGCAATAGAGTGCCGATACGGCCTTGCTGCCCGTGGCATCTATGTGTACGAAATCGTTGCCCTGCTGCCGGAAGACGCCGGCATTCGTCGAACCCACATAGATGCGCCCCTCGTGGTCTTCGCACAGGCCGAAGAGGTCGTTGCGTGTGGCGAGATAGTGTTTGGCATGCTCGCCGTCGTAGCAAACCAGACCGTGGCGGTCGGTGGTCATCCACAGTTGGCCTTGGCTGTCTTCCATCATCGAGTTCACCGTATGCAGCGACGAGAGGATGCCGCCTATCTGCCGGGCGGTTTGTGGGTTTTCAAAGCGCATCACGCCCAGTCCGCTGGTGCCTACTATCATGTCGCCGCTACGCCGCTGCAGTAGGCAGGTGGCGTAGCAATAGCCTTGTTCACCTTTCAAGTTGAACATCTGAACGTCGTGAAACTGCTGGCCGTCCCATGTCTGTAGGGTGCCATACATGCCAAAGTAGAAACGACCCGTAGAGTCCTGCGTCATGCAGTTCACGTAGTTGCTGGCCAGGGTGTGGTCGGCCTCGTTCTGGTTCTTGAACACCCGGAATTGGTAGCCATCGTAGCGGTTAATGCCGTCGCGCGTGGTAATCCAGAGGAATCCTTCGCGGTCGACGTACACCTGCGTGACGAAGCTGCTCGACAGTTGGTCGTTATTGAAGTATTTGCCTGTTTGTGCCTTGGCGGTGGCATGGCATAGTAAGGCCAAGACTACAGGCAGTATTCTTTTCATGAGTTAGTTATTTTCGTTATGTAACAATTTGCTTGCAAAGGTACACTTTTTTTGCCATTCCACAAATATTTGTTACATAAAAAAAAGTATGTGTTTCTTGAAAAGAACCGTTTCCCGTGCTTTTTACATAATTTTGCAGCCAAATATGGCGATTTATTAACGTTTAAAACCAAACCATTATGAAAAAATTCTTTACGCTTATTGCTGCTGCATTGCTCAGCAGCGGTGCATTTGCACAAAATTACGAGTGGCAGAACCTTGTTCGCAATGGCAACATGGAAGGTGAAGCCGACCCCATGTGGAGCAGCTTCTGGTGCCATGACTGGCGCCAAGATGTCCAGTTTGCAGAAGAAAGCGGACAGGGGTATGATGCAGATGGAAGTGGCCAGTTCCGTGGCTTTGCCGAGATTGTTGAAGACCCAGCCGATCCTAACAACCATTGTGCCCGTGTCATTGTACGCAGCAAAGCTGAGTCAGAGGAAACAGGAATTCCGACTCCTGGTCAGTCTGATTTCCAGTCATGGGACAGCCAGTTCTTCATCTATGCCACCGAGACTATACCTGCGGGCAAGGAGATTAGAATGACCCTGAAGGTGAAAGCTGAGAAAGCTGGTTCATTTGAGACACAGGCTCACTGGACTCCTGGTGACTACAACCACTATCAGCTGTTTGGCAATCAGAACTATGGTACCGAGTGGACTACCATCGAAGCCACCACTACCGTTACTACCGACATGACACAGGAGGCAAGTGAGAAGTTCTTCCAGAGCGTAGCTTTCAACCTCTCCACCATGGAGGATGGCAACGTCATCTATTTCGATGACGTGAAGCTGGAAATTCGCGATGCAAAGGGACCTGAGGAATTCGACCGCTGGATTGATATGCTTCGTGGTCACGGCACGATGGCGGCCGACAAGGTTGGCGACTACACAACCTTTACTGGTCGTGATGCCATGGATGGCCGCGACCTGCCATGCCGCATTGTGGCTGACCCCGTTGATGGAGAGCCAGCCTTGTCCGTGAGCGCTGTTGCCTGGGAAGGCACCGAAACGGTTCCCGACCTTGATTCGGATGGCAACCAGAAGGTGGACGACGACGGTAACCCCCTCTTCAAGGATCAGCAATATTGGTACAAGAATGGTGAAAAGCAGACCGTGCTCGACGACTGGCAGGCTCAGTTCTTTGTCACTGTTCCCCATAAGTTCATTCCCAACTCGCAGTATCGCCTGGTGATGTGGTATCGCGCCGACAAGGAGGCTTCGGTCAGCACGCAGCTGCACAACATGCCTGGCCAATATGTGCACTGGGATGCCATTGGCACATTGAATTGCACGCCCGAATGGCAGATGATTGAAGTAGAGCAGGAAATGTTGAGCCAAGGCAAGGGTTGCCAGACCATTGCTTTCAACTGCAACATCTACAAAGATGAGCCAAACAACTATTACTTCCGTTTCGATGAGTTCCAGTTCAACATTGCCGAAGTCACCAACGAGGAGCGCACATTGGGCACGGAAAACATTTTCCTGCCTGTGCCTGAACCCGGTGCCGAGAGTGCAACTGCTACCGTTGACTTCGAGAACTGCGTGAAGTTACTTGAGACTCCCGACTTCTCCAACCTCATCAACGACGACCACCTGTTGCTGCCCATCAACGACCAGGATGAATACTCGACTGCACAGCAGGCTGCTGCCGGTATATTCGTGGACGATAACGGCTATGTGGTTGAAGACGGCCCAGTGTGCGTCACCGCCGATAGCGACAGCAAGGACAACAAGGTCGACTATATCATCGACAACTTTAGTGGCGAGAGCTTTGACGGCAAGACCATCGACACCAAGTTCCTCTTCACATACGCCGACTGGAACTATCGCTTCAACGTCTCGCTGATTCCTGCCGCTAAGTACGAGGAGATGATGGCTGGCGTGAACACCCTCAAGGTGGCACAGCCCGAGAATGTCATCTACGACCTGCAGGGCCGTCGCGTGAAGGATGCCGTGAAGGGCCTCTACATCGTCAATGGCAAGAAGATTGTGAAGTAAGCACATTCAGAAACTACCTTATTAATCTCGTGAGCGGGGAGTGCCAGCACAGGCGCTCCCCGCCTTGTGTTTATAAGTATACATTACCCTGCTTTCAAAGCATTGAAAGATACACCGTTAGCGGTCTTAACAAGCAGGCCTAAAAAACCGTATGAGATTTTTTCAAAAAGCGTTACCAAATATCAAAAAAGCGTTACCCAAATTTCGAAAAGAGCCACTGGTTGAAAATCTATTCCAAAAATCTACAGAAAAGTGAATGCCATGTCCGCTTTTTTTCGTAATTTTGCACAAAATAAACCATTAATGATATGAAAAGAATTTTCTGCCTCCTTTCCACCGTGCTGCTGCTCACAGGCGCAGCCGCCCAGCCCCGTGTCTACGACCAAGAGAACACGGGCGCCAAGTTCGCCTTGAAGAAATTTGTGAGTCCCAACAAGCTCCCCATCATCCGTGAGCTGCCCGACGCCTTGGAGGGCGTGCGCGACTTCAACGACTGGGAGCGCCGCCGCAACGAGATTGGCTCGCTCATCCAGCACTACGGCATTGGCACGAAGCCCACCGTGAAGCCCAGTCAGGTGAAGGCACGCATGGACGGCGACACCATCATTGTCGATGTCACCGTGGGCAAGGAGACGCTCACCCTGAAGTCGCATCTGCAGTATCCCACCACTGGCCAGCCGCCCTACGCGCTGATGATTGGCACCGACATGATTGCCCTGCCGCGCCAGTTGTTCCAGGGTCGTCCCATCGCCACCACCACCTTCACCTCGGCACAGGTGAACGACTATAAGCAGTTTGGCCAGCACAAGGATCGTGGCGAGCACCATTTCGACCGCCTCTATCCCAAGCTGAAGGACAACGGTGCCTACGTGGAGTGGGCATGGGGCATGAGCCGCCTCATCGACGGACTGCAGCAGCTGGGGCCTGAGGTGACGAAGATCGACACCCGCCGCATTGGCGTTACCGGCTGTTCGTATGCCGGAAAGATGGCCCTCTATTGCGGTGCCTTCGACGAGCGCATCGCCCTCACCGTCGCTCAGGAGCCCGGTGGCGGTGGCGCCGCTGCCTGGCGTGCCAGCCATGAGTCGAAAGAGAACGTGGAAGACCTCGACAAGACCGACTACCACTGGTTCCTCGAGAGCCAGCGCGAGAACTTCCATGGCGACAGCGTCTATCGTCTGCCCTACGACCAGCATGAGCTGTGTGCCATGGTGTGTCCCCGTGCCCTGCTGCTGTTGGGCAACCCCGACTATGTGTGGCTCACCGATCCTGCCATGCAGGTGTCGGCCGATGCTGCCGTGAAGGTGTGGGAGCGCTTCGGCATTGCCGACCGCTTTGGCTGCGACATCATTGGCGGCCACGGACACTGTCAGCTGCCGCAGGTGCAGTGGCCTCTGGTGCAGGCCTATATCGACCGTTTCCTGCTCGACGGCAAGCCCTGGACGCAGGGTGGCTTTGAGACAGGTCGCTATCGCAACCTCTTCGCCGAGATTGGTTATAGCCGCGAGGAAGTGGACAAGAAATTGCAGGAGGTGTTCAACGATGTGTTCTACGGACCAAACAAAGTTTACTTTGAGGTGGGCGACAGCATGGGCTATGTGAGCGACATCAAGAACCACGACGCCCGCACCGAGGGCATGTCGTATGGCATGATGATTGCCGTGCAGATGAACAAGAAGGACATCTTCGACCGCCTGTGGCGTTGGAGCCGTAAGTACATGCAGCACCAGAGTGGCTCACGCGAGGGCTACTTCGCCTGGAGCTGCCGCACTGATGGCACGCAGAATTCGCAGGGGGCAGCCAGCGATGGCGAGCTCTACTTCATCACCTCGCTCCTCTTCGCCAGCAACCAGTGGGGCGACACTACCGGCATCAACTACAAGGCCGAGGCCCAGCGCATCCTGAACTGCACCATGCCGAAGGAATACACGCCCGAGCCTCGCGGTGGCGGTTTCGGTGGCTTTGGTGGTTTTGGTGGCTTTGGCGGTGGCCAGCAGCAACAGCAAGGCCCCCAGCGCATGTTCCTCATCGACCCCGAGACGAAACTCATCACCTTCACCCCCGATGGCTTCGGACAGCGCTACACCGACCCCAGCTACCATATCCCAGCTTTCTATGAGGTTTGGGCTAAATGGGCCGATGATGGACGGAGCGACTATTGGCGTGAGTGCGCCCAGAAGAGCCGCGAGTTCCTGCACAAGTGCATCAACGACACCACTGGCCTGAACCCCGATAACTGCAATTACGACGGCTCGCTGATGGCGGGCTTCGGCGGTCGCCGCAACGGTGGCAGCAACTTCCGTTACGACTCGTGGCGCGTGCCTATGAACATTGCACTCGACTATGAGTGGAGTTGTGCCGACCGCGAGTGGCAGCAGCAGTATGGCGAGAAGATTCAGAATTTCCTCTATAGCCAGGGCATCAACGACTTTGTCGACCAGTATCGCGTTGACGGCACGCTGCCCGAGGGCAACGAGATTCTGGGCGCTGGCGGTTTCCGCAAGCTGCGCCACTCCATTGGATTGGTCGCCACGTCGGCTGCCGCCTCAGTGATGTGCAGTCATGAGAAGAGCCGTGAGTTCATCGAGGCTCTGTGGAATGCCAAGCACGTGCCCTTCGAAGATGGCTACTTCGATGCCTACTACGATGGTCTGCTGCGCCTCTTCGCCTTCATGCACCTCAGCGGCAACTATCGCGTCATCTTCCCCCAAGGAGCCGATCCTAACCAGCAAGCCCCACGCGGAATGTTCCCACGGGCACGCCGCTGATTATTTAAGGAATTATATATTGAAGGATTCAGAGGATGTGCACACCGTGCCTTATTCCTTTGAATCCTTTTTATTGTATTTTATATAGGTATGGGATAAAGGACGCGCAGCCACTCCCCTCTTGAACCCTGCCCTTACGGGGAGGGGCAGGGGTGGGGTCTCTAATTTCCTGCGAATGAAGAATATACAGACCCCACCC
>JAFZSR010000084.1 GCA_017619275.1 Prevotella sp.
GAACGGCAAGCCCATCCAGCGCGGCCTCTACTTGAACAACGGACGTAAAATCGTAATCAAGTAAATTCTCGTTTATCTACAACGAATTAAAACGGATTTAACGCTGTTGAATTACGGATAAAATGCAAGCCCCCTCAGAATCGATTGATTCCGAGGGGGCAGCTGTTTGTTTGGAATAAGTTTGTTTGTAAGTTGGTGTTATGCCTTGGCTTCAGGAATAACTGAGACAACACTCTTGTTGTGGAAGCCACGGTGGAAGTTCACCGTGCCATCGATGAGAGCAAAGAGAGTGTCGTCCTTGCCAATGGCCACGCCATTGCCAGGATTGTGATGGGTGCCGCGCTGGCGAACGATGATGTTGCCGGCCTTCACCTTCTGACCTCCCCAGATTTTCACGCCAAGTCGCTGGGCTGCACTTTCGCGGCCGTTCTTCGAACTACCTACACCTTTTTTATGTGCCATAATTCTGTTCCTCCTTTAAGCGATTACTTGTTTAACTTCAACCTGAGTGAACTGCTCGCGATGGCCGTTGCGCTTGCGGGAGTCCTTGCGACGCTTCATCTTGAAGACAATCACCTTCTCGCCCTTTACCAGCGGGTTCACTACTTCAACTACTACCTTTGCGCCCTCTACGGTGGGAGCGCCAACCTTCACGGCTCCGTCGGCATCTACGAGGAGCACCTTGTCAAATTCAACAGTCTTGCCTGCTTCCACATCCTTCATGTGGTGCACAAAGAGCTTCTTGCCCTCTTCGACCTTGAACTGCTGACCCTGGATTTCTACAATTGCGTACATTGCTTTTTTGTAATTGTTTAGGGATTTTTCCGCGAGGCGGTGCACGTCCGTGCACACTTCACCCAGCCCCTACGGACTCAATTCGGGCTGCAAAGGTACTCATTTTATTTGTCAATTCGTTCCCCTGCTCCCCTTTTGTTCAAAAGTTTAGGAAGATTTAACAGTTCTACGCCTCAAGAGACTTCAGCGAGCGGATGACGGCGAGGGGATCCTTGGCGTGGAAGATATAGCTGCCGCTCACCAGCACATCGACCCCAGCCTTGACGAGTCGTGGGGCGGTCTCGCCCTGCACGCCGCCGTCGACCTCGATGAGTGCCTGGCTGCCACTCTGACTGATGAGCTGGCGCAGGCGCTGCACTTTCTGGATGGTGTTTTCGATGAACTGCTGCCCACCAAATCCGGGATTGACGCTCATGAGCAGCACCATGTCTACGTCGGCAATGATGTCTTCGAGCGTGCTCACAGGCGTCGAGGGGTTGAGTGTCACGCCCGCCTTCATGCCCGCCGCATGTATTTCCTGAATGGTGCGGTGCAGGTGCAGGGTGGCCTCCTGGTGTACATTCATCATCATGGCCCCCAAGCGTTTGGTTTGCTCAATATACCGTTCGGGACGCTCAATCATGAAATGCACATCGAGCGGCTTCTGACACACCTTCGCCACTGCCTCAAGCACTGGGAACCCAAACGAGATGTTGGGCACAAACATCCCATCCATCACGTCCAGGTGCAGCCAATCGGCATCACTGGCGTTAATCATTTCTATCTCACGGTCGAGATGCAAGAAGTCGGCCGCCAGTAAAGAAGGAGATACTTTAGGCATTAATTGAGGCAATAAGGCTGGTGGTTAGTGACGCGATAGGTGTAAGCCAATTGCTTGATGAGCCTGATCACCTTTTCGCTGGGTTTCATTTCTTCGGAAGTAAATAATTGCATAGGCATAACGTTTTTGATTGATGACTATATTAGTAACGCATCAGCCCCAACAATTATTATTTAAACGAGCGAAAATTTTTCAATCTCTGCCAAGCCGTTGATGAACGAGGTGGCGTCCATCCTTTTCTTGCCTGCCATTTGCAAGCTGTCGATGCGCAGCAGACCGTCGGTGCAAGCCACGTAGAGGTTCCGTTTGTCGCGGCTGAGCGTCCCTGCAGGCATCCCTGCCGAGGGCTTGTCGGTGAGCGAGGTTTGATAAATCTTCAGCATGGTGGGCGTAAAGTTTTCGGCAGTGAGCATGGTCCAGGCGCCAGGCACTGGCGACAATCCCCTGATGAGGTCGTAGGCTTGCTTGGCGGTGCTGCTTCCCCACTCTATCCGGCAGTTGTCCTTGAACAGCTTGGGAGCCTGATGGCGGGCCAGCGTCTCGTTTTGCTCCATGGCCTGTGGACGACCGTCGGGGGCGGCAAGGATGTCAGCGAGCGTCTCCAGGCAGACTTCCGCGCCCAGATGCATCAGTCCGTCGTAGACATACTCCACGTCGGCCGTGAGGGGGATGTCGAATGGTTTCTGGCGGATGATGCGCCCCGTGTCCATGTGCTCATCGAGGAAGAACGTAGTGACACCGGTTTGCGTCTCGCCGTTGATGATGGCCCAGTTGATGGGTGCAGCGCCGCGATAGTCGGGCAGCAGGGCGGCATGCACATTGAAGGTTCCCAACCGAGGCATGGCCCACACCACCTGCGGCAGCATGCGGAACGCCACCACCACCTGCACGTCGGCTTGCCAAGCCCGCAGAGCCGTCAGGAACTGTTCGTCCTTCATCTTCTCGGGTTGCAGCACCGGCAGTCCATGCTCCAGGGCGAATTGTTTCACTGGCGGTGGCTGCAGCACCGACCCATGACGCCCTACGGGTTTGTCGGGCTGGGTGACGACGCCCACCACCTGGTAGTTGTTCTCTATAAGGGCTTTCAGCGTTTCTACTGCAAACTCCGGTGTGCCCATAAACACGATTCTCAATTCTTCTTTCTTCATAACGTTCAATGTTCTTGCGTCCCTTCGGTAGCAAGCGACCTGAGGTCGAGCGCACCGTTCAACGTTCTTGCGTCCCTTCGGTAGCAAGCGACATGAGGTCGAGCGCAACGTTCAACGTTCAATGTTCAACGTTCAACGTCCCTCAGTCTTCGCTCATGTCGGCCACCATTCTCCTATATTGTGTGAACACATGTTCGCGCGAGAGATACCCCTTCAGGTGCCCTTCGGCGTCCACCACAGGCAGATGGTCGGCGTGTGTGGCATCGAATGTTTCCATCACCTGCGTCATGGGCTGACTGTCGGTGAGCACTGCCGACGGTTCCTGCATCAGCTGTGCAGCGGTGAAGTGGTGGTATAGCTCTATGCGGAACACCACATGGCGTATCCGCTTGATGTCGATTTCACCCAGCAGGCACCCTGCCGCATCCAGCACTGGTATGACGCTGCCGTGTGAGCGGCTGATGCGGTGGACGATGTTGCCCAGCTCCGTGTCGGCCTCCACGGCCATGTAGTCGCGGTCGATGACGCTGTCGAGCTGCATCAGTGTCAGCACGGCGTGGTCGGTGTGGTGGGTGATGAGCTTCCCCTCCTTGGCCAGACGCGCACCATAGATGCTGTGGGGCTCGAAGATGATGATGGTGAGATAGCTGCACACCGACACAATCATCAGTGGCAGGAACAGGCTGTAGCCCCCCGTGAGCTCGGCAATGAGGAAGATGCCCGTCAGCGGCGCGTGCATCACCCCCGACATCACGCCGGCCATGCCCATCAGGGCGAAGTTCTTCTCGGGCACATGCACGCCCACCTCGTAGATGTTCCACAGGCGCGAGAAGAGGAAGCCGCTGAAGCACCCCACAAACAGCGAGGGAGCGAATGTTCCGCCGCAGCCGCCGCCGCCATTGGTGGCCGACGTGGCAAACACCTTCGTCAGCAGCACCAGCCCCACATATACCACCAGCAGCTGCTCCTGTCCGGCAAAGAGCGAGTTGTTCAGAATCTGCCCCCAGTCGGCCTCACCCTTCCCGTTGAGCAGCAGGTCTATGCTGTTGTAGCCTTCGCCGAAGAGCGAGGGGAAGAGGAAGATGAGCAGCGACAACACAGAGCCGCCAATGACGAGCTTCACCAAGGGCTTGTCCTTGAAGCGGGCGAAGATGCCCTCGCAGAAGCCCATCGCCCGGATGAAATAGAGGCTCACCAAGCCGCAGAAGATGCCCAGCAGCACACAGGCGGGAATGCGCTGCACCGTCCACGAGTCGTCGAGATGGAAGGTGAAGAGGGCGGCGTCGCCGCTGAAGATATAGGTGAAGCACGTGGCGGTGACGCAACTCACCAGGATGGGCATGAGCGAAGCCATCGTCAGGTCAATCATCAGCACCTCCAGCGTGAACACCAGTCCTGCGATGGGCGCCTTGAAGATGCCCGCGATGGCCCCTGCGGCGCCACATCCCACCAGCAACATCAGCGTGCGACTGTCCTGTCGGAACAGCTTGCCCAGGTTCGACCCGATGGCCGACCCCGTGAGCACGATGGGAGCCTCGGCACCCACCGAGCCGCCAAAGCCGATGGTGATGGCCGACGCCACCACGCTGCTCCACGTGTTATGGGCTTTCAGTCGCGAGCGGTTCTGGCTGATGGCATAGAGTATGCGCGTGATGCCATGCGATATGTTGTCCTTCACCACATAGCGCACGAAGAGCATGGTGAGCAGGATTCCCACCACGGGATAGACCAGATAGAGTAGGTTGAACGACGTGGCATCGAAGCCCCCCGTGAGCAGCGCCACCACCTGGTTGATGAGCCAGTGGAGCACGTAGGCCGCCACTGCCGACAGCAAGCCCACCAAGAAGGCCAGGAAGAGCACAAACATGCGGTCGCTCACATGAACCGAGCGCCATGTGTCGATGCGACTCACAAAGCTGATAATGGCCCGAGGCTTCATCACAGGAGTCAAAAATTAGGAATTAGGAGTTCAATGGTCAATGGTCAATGTTCAATGTTCAATGTTCAACGTTCAACGTTCAACGTTCTCAAGACTTGAGCAGGTTGTCGAGGAATTCGTCCAGGTCGTTGTCCAGGCTGTCTATCGAGAGTGGTGGCAGCAGGGCGATGTCGTCGTCAACCACGTAGAGGTCTTCCACCACCTCCTGGTCATCGTCTTCCAGCACAAACGAGTAGGGCTTCAATATCGACATTCTGTCCATCTGCCCTTTCATCTTGTTGATGCGTTCTCGCAACAAGCGTGCCACCTCGGGATAGAAGTCATCGTCCTTGTTGTCTATCCATTGTTCCACCACGCACCGCATCAACTCCTGGTCGTCGTCGTCGAAAGCCAACAGCTCTCCCGACTCCTGCGTCACGCGCAGATGTATGTCGGTCATCTGCGTGGCCTCCTCTGTGGGGGGGAAGTTTTCGGCCGTCTTGCGCAGTGCGCGGTCTATTTGCTGAAGTGTTTGTTCTGTTGCTTTCATCTTGATGCTTCTGTTTATTGTGAACGATTCGATTGTAAAAGTAACAAAAAGGATTTGTTTCTGCAAGTAAATGAGGAATATTTTTTTTACGCCCCCCTATGAATATACCCCTAATGTTGTTTTGTTGGTTTGTGGGGTTTGACGTAACTATGCAGAAAACTGGGGAGTTACGTGCGAAAACCCCACAAAAACTCCCTCAAACCCCCATTCCCGGGATGGGGCCTCGTTCGGGCGGATTTGTCTCTCGTTCGGGCGGATTTGTCGCTCGGCGAGCAAAGCGAGACGCTTGCTACCGAAGGGACGCAAGAATCCGACCGCATTGAGTATCAGGATTTTTAATCCGAAAAAGAGCGTTCATCGCATTACAAATGCTTATACTCACAGCGGCTGGATTACAAATCCAGCCGAACGGAGTTTATCCAGCCGAACGGAGTTTATCCAGCCGAACGGATTTCTGACGACTCTCGTTCGGTGCCTCGTTGGACGCGCAGCCACTCCCCTCCCTTCAAGGGGAGGGGTAAGGGGTGGGGTCTGTATATCCTTCATTTCCAATATTTTAGAGACCCCACCC
>JAFZSR010000085.1 GCA_017619275.1 Prevotella sp.
GCCAGCTGTGAGAAATAATTTATTCAGTTTCATATTCTTGATTCTTATTTTATGATATTACTTTACGGTCACGATAGCAATACGGTTGGCATGATTGGTGTCGGCACCCTTGGCAACAACGTTTGTCACGTTCACGCCCTTAGCCCTCAGATACTTGGCCACGGCATCGGCACGCTCCTGCGAAATCTTCTGGTTGGCCTCGGTGTCGCCCTCGGGCGAAGCGTAAGCCACTACCTCTACGTTAGCACCCTTCTTGATGCCGTCGAGTTCGCTCTTGTTGATAATCTCGGCAGAGTTCACGGGGAAGGTCACCACGTAGGTGGTCTGCACCAAAGTAGTTCCCATGTTGGTGACGGGAGCATCCTTTACGACGGGCACTTCCTTGATAACTTCCTTCACGACCTCCTTCACCACGGGCACTTCCTTGATGACTTCACGCTCCACATACTGCGTGGTGCTCTTCTTGGCCTTAGCGCCACCGAAGTTCACCTTTACGCCCACCATGAAGGTGCGTGTGTGGGGATAGCGGCTCCAGCGATAGTCGATACCGGGGTCGATGCCACCGAGGTTGACTTCTGGGTCGAGACCCTTATAGTCGGAGATGGTGAGCAGGTTGTTGGCTGTGCCATAGAGGGTGAGATCCTGAATCCAGTCGTTGAAGCAGTTACGGAAGGTGTAGCTCAGCGAGAGTGACTGCAGGCGGATGTAGGTACCCTTCTCAATCCAGCGGTCGGAGGGCAGCGAGCCAGAAGCGTCGCCAGCGGGGAAGTCGAGGAACTCCTTCAGCACGTTCTTGCCATCGGAGAACATCTGAGCGCTGGTGTAGTGGGCGCGCGGGCCGTTGTACACGTCATTGCCGAACACGCCGGTGATGAAGGCGTTCAGGTTCCAGTTCTTGTAGGTCAGCGTGTTGTTCCATCCAGCGGTGAGCTTGGGCTGAGCGCAGCCAGTGATGGCGCGGTCCTTCAGACCGGGGTTGTTGGTGGTGGCGCCAGTGCGGTTGCCGTTCTCGTCGAGCACATAGTATTCAGAGCGTCCGTTCACGGTGCCAGCATACAGATAGGTGTAGAACGTACCGATAGATTCGCCCTCCATGATGCGCTGTGTCCAGCCGTTGGCCGAGACGCCTGCCACCATCGGGTCGCCCTGTGTGAGGTTGGTGGTGTGGAACTGGTCGTTCTGCATCTTGTCAACAGTGTTCTTGTTGTGCGACAGGTTGAGCGTGGTCATCCAGCTGAAGTTCTTCGTGCGGATGGCGTCGATGTTCAGGGTCAACTCAATACCCTTGTTGGTCATTTCGCCCACGTTGGCATCCATCCAGCCATAGACATACTGTGTGGTAGGCACAGGATAGCTCCAGATGAGGTCCTTGGTCTTCTTGTTATAAACTTCGACGGTACCGTTGATGCGTCCTTTCAGGATGGCAAAGTCGAGGCCGATGTTCAGCATGCCGGTGGTCTCCCACTTCAGGTCGGGGTTGGCGTTCTTTGTGGCGCCATAGGTGCGATAGGTCTTGCCATCATAGACAAATGTGCCGGAAGCACCGTAGGTGACGTATGAAGAATAGGGGTCGAATCCCATGGCGTTACCCGAGATACCATAACCGGCGCGGAGCTTCAGGTTGTCGAACACATTCTGGTTCTTCATGAAGCCCTCTTCGGTGATGTTCCAAGCAGCCGATACCGAGGGGAAAGTACCCCAGCGGCTGTTCTTGCCGAATACCGACGAACCGTCGCGACGGATGGTGCCCTGGAGCATATAGCGGCCATCGAAAGAGTAGTTGGCACGACCGTAGAACGAAATGTTGCGGATGTTCTCGCGATAGCCACTCTGAACGGAATTCTGCACACCGAGGATGGTCTGTGCATACGACATGTTGTACCAAGTGAGGTCGTCGTTGTAATAGCCTTCCACGCTCAGTCCGAAGCCGTCGCCATTCTTCTTCTCTTCCCAAGAGTAACCGGCCATCAGGTCGAACTTATGCTTGTCGGCGAGAGTGAAGCCGTAGTTCAGGTAGGTCTCGAAGGTCTGCTCGCGGCCAAAGTAAGTGTTGCGAGTGGCTTGTCCGTTTTTGTTGCCAATACCTTCGAGCTGCGAATTGCGGGTGTTGTAGGCACTGTAGGTGCTCTGGTAGTTGCTCCACGAATAGTTCACATTCCAGAAGAATCCCTTCCAAAGCTCAAGAGCGGTCTTGCCAATGAACTGGTTACGCTTCCACACCGTCTCCGACATGTTCTCTTCCATCAGGGCCAGCGGGTTGTAGTTCTTCGAACCGGCGCCCACTGTCCACGAACCATCAGCGTTCTTGATGGCGTTGGTAGGTGAGTAGTAGTTCATGGCGTCGAGCACCGATGCACCTTCATTGTTCATGGGAACACCAAAGTGCTTGCCATACATGGTGTTTACGCCCATCGACAGGGTGAGGTGGTCCTTCAGCAGCTTGGTGGAGATGAGCGAGCGGACATTGAAACGGTCCATGCCCGACATCTTGATGACACCTTCGCGCTTCATCAGGTTTCCGCTAATCATGTAGTTGGTAGTGCTGTTGCCGCCACTGATGTTCAAATTGTGGTTGTGGCTGATGCCCGTGCGCAGCACTTCGTCTTGCCAGTCGGTGTTGGCACCTCCGTCTTTCAGGGCGATGCCGTTCTTCGATGCGTATTGGCGCAACTCGTCGGCGGTGGCCATGTCGTAGGTCTTCAGGATGTTGTCGAAGGCCACATAGCCATTGTACATCACATTGGTCTTCTCTTCGGAGCCCTTCTTGGTGGTGATGATGATCACACCATTGGCAGCCTTCGAACCGTAGATGGCCGTGGCCGTGGCATCGCGGAGCACGTCGATGCTCTCGATGTCGTCGGGCGAAACGATGGAGATGTCAACGCCGGGAATGCCATCCACCACATAGTAGGGTGACATGGCGCCGGTGCGCAGAGTAGAGGCACCACGCAGCGTGATGGTGGGAGCGCCGTTGGGGTCGGCGGTGGAAGAGATGACCAGTCCGGGAACCTTGCCTTGCAGCATCTGTCCGGGATCGGTGAACACACCACGGTTCAGGTCTTCGGCCTTCACGGTGGTGATAGAGCTGGTGACGTCCTTGCGGCGCATGGTGCCGTAGCCCACAACCACCACCTCATTCAGCATCTGGTTGTCTTCCTGCAGGGTGACCACCATGCCGTTCTGGGCGCGGAGTGTCTGCGGGTTGTAGCCAATGTAGCTGAACTCCAGGTTGGCGCCCTGGGGCACGCTGATGACAAACTGGCCGTTCACATTGGTGGTCACACCGTTCTGTGCGCCGGCCTGCTTCACGCTCACGCCGATGAGGGCTTCGCCCTGGGCGTCTCTCACTGTGCCGCTAATGCGCTGCTGTGCCCAAGCGATGGAAGACACCATCAAGAGCAGGGCCAGCGCCAAAGTGCGGCTGAATGTTTTTCTTACGTCTTGCATAAAAAATGGTTTTAATTATTAGATAGTTGGGTTTTTTCTGGTTTTTCTAGTCTTACTAGTCTATCTAGTCTATCTAGTCTTACTAGTCTATCTAGTTTTACTAGTCTTTCTAGTTGTTTTAGGTTTATTGGGTTAGTTCGCCGGCGGTGCGGTTAACGAAGTTCTTCAGGCGCTTCACGGGGTTGAGCGTGTTGGCGGGGTATTTCACCTTGCCCTCGTAGTTCGAGAGGTAGTTGTTTACTACCAGCCCCTCAGTTTTCACGTTTGCGCCTTGCTCGATGTAGACACCATAGACGCGGCCGGTGACGAAGCTCTCGCCCTTGCAGGGGCGCTTGTCGTAGAGGCCGTTGGCGTAGGTGGTGAGGCGGCGCAGGTTCAGCACCAGATTATTAATAGATATATCGCTCACCTTGTCGGAGGTGTCGCCGCCGATGAAGCAGCCGTTCTCGCTGGTGGCCTGAATATTGTTGAACGCGATGCGGCTCACGGCTCCGCAGCGGCCTTCGGTCTGCCCTTTGGGGAATCGCCAGTTGGCATCCTTGTGATTGCCGTCGGCGCGGGGGTAGCTGGTGACGTAGATAGGCTCGGCCTTGCCCCACCACACGTCGCTCCACAGCTGAAGGTCCATCATGATGTTCGAGAAGGTGACGTCGGTCACCGTTCCCTCGTCGCGGTTCTGGATGCCCAAGCCTCGGTTCGACTGCGTGATGATGCAGTTATCCACCAACACATTATATATATTATCCATGTTCTCGCTGCCAATCTTGATGGCGCATGAGCGTGAGCTCATGGTGCAGTTGGTGACCACGATGTCGTGGCAGGCACCGTATTCGGCCCATTCGCGGCGGTTTTTCAGGCAGATGCAGTCGTCGCCACTGGTGATGTGGCAGTTTGCGATGCGCACGTTTTTCGAGTGGTCCAGGTCGATGCCGTCGCCATTGCGAATCTTCAGGTTGTTCAGCAGGTTGATGCCGTCGATGTTGGCTACGTTGCAGCCCACGAGGTGCACCGTCCAATAAGCACCCTCGGTGATGGTGACGTCGCGGATGAGCAGGTTCTCACAGCCAATAAGGGTCAGCACATGGGGGCGAGGGTCGAAGGTTGGGTCGGCCAGTGGCTTCAGCTCGTAGCTGTCGGCCAGCTCCATGCCCATGAACTTGATGCCGTTGCCGTGGATGGTGCCGCGCCCGGTGATGCTTAGGTTGCGGGCGCCCTTGGCCCAGAGCCACATCATACCCTCGCCGCGATTCTCCTTGAAGGCACTCAGCTTGTAAAGGCTTTCGTCGGGGTTGCACAGCAGGGTGGCGGTGCTCTCTATGTGCAGCTCCACATGGCTCTTCAGCTCCACGGGGCCACAGAGGTAGGTGCGCATGCGGGGTAGCAGCACGCGTCCGCCGCCCTCGCCGCTGCAGCGGTCGATGGCTTGTTGCAGTGCCTGGGCATCGTCGGTCACGCCGTCGCCTTTGGCTCCAAAATCCAATACGTTGTATACACTTTGGGCTGCTGCTGGCCCCACGGTGGCAAGCACGAAAAACAGCAGTAGTAGTTTTTTCATGTTCATGGTTATTGTTTCAGTGCGCAAAGATACGCCTTTTTTTTGAAAAATGAAAACTTTTGCAGAGTTTTTTCATTTTCTCCTTCGCTCCTTTTCCTTTTCTATGGTAATAATTTCAAAAATCGCTGCGCAACCTGCGTCTACAAACGGTTTTTCGACGTGCCGAGCGCGCCTTTTCCGCATATTGCTGAAGGCGTAAAAAAATCTCGTACGAGATTTTTTCAAAAGTCGTTAGTTTTTTTCAAAAAGTCGTTACCAAAATTTCGGAAGTCATACTCATCGTTTTTTTTCTCACTCGAATGGCAGATAATTCGGATATTTTGTCTAATTTTGCAGTCAATATGAAGAAGCTATTATCAGTGATGCTGCTTGTCTGCGTCGCCATGGCGTTGCAGGCACAAGTGGTTTGGAATCGGGTGGTATCGGGATTTGCCCACGGGTCTGTTCTGGAAGTGACGAAGGTGGCCATGTACGATGACCGCACAGAGTTGTCGCTCCACGTTGGCTATGTGAAGGGGGCATGGATTCGCGTGGCCCCCAATACCGTGCTCAAAGCCGATGGCAAGGACTATGGACTCAAAGCTGCAACGGTGCTGACGATTGGCGAGCCGTACACGCTTTCCGAGGACTCGGTCAACTTCATGCTGACCTTCGAGCCTGTGCCCACTACGACGAGGAAGTTCGACTTTGTGGAGCCGGGCGGCTGGCAGGTACTGCACATCCGCAATGCCGACCAACAGCCCGAAGGCATCATCGACACCTATTGGCGCGACGAGGCCACTGGCGACTGGCTCATCGGATTTGCGAAAGAGCATGTGATTTATCAAAACGAGGTGTGGGACATCAAGAATCTGAAGGAGAAAAAGGACGCCTATACGCTGCTTGTAATCAACGAGAAGAATATACACAAGGTCGTAGAAGTGGGCAAGATGAAGAAAGGTTGCCGCACCATTACCATCGACGGCGAGAAACCCATCACTTGCAGCCCCATCACGGGGAAAAACCTGCCCGACTATCCGATAAAGGACCTGCGCACGGGCTTCGTAGACAACGGATACGATCCCACCGACAGCGTGACCATCAAGGGCTGGCTAAAGGATATGCCGAAGGAGGCGTGGGAGAATGGCAGAGAGTTTGCGGTGGCTTTCGAAAACATCGTCTCCGACAGTCAGGAGAACGCCTTCACCGTGATGGACTCGCTGGGGCGTTTTTCCTTCAAAATGGCGTTGATGAACTCTACGGAGGTGTTCATCGACTGGGGGCGCTCTACGGTGCAAACCTTCTTGGAGCCGGGAAAGACCTACTTCTTCCTTAACGACTTTGAGACGGGGCAGCAGCTGTGGATGGGCGACGACGTGCGGGTGCAAAATGAGCTGATGGCGCATAAGCGGTTGCGTGCCGAGGCAAAGGTTCCCCAAACCCCCGACATCGATCTCATGACCTATTTGGCTCGGGCCGACAGTGCCTTCAGGGTGCAGATGGATTATCATCGGGCCATGCAGCAGAGCCATCCCACCTTGTCGCAACGCTACCTGGACTATGTGGCCGGCTACTATCGCATGGATCAGGCGACGAATATGCTTGAGGCTCAGTTCTTTGCCAAAGACTTCAAGGCGCCCCGGGAATACGTCGATTATATGAACCGTGAGTTCTGGCAGAAGCCTCCCAAGCCCTACACGATTTACCGTGACTTCGCGTCGATTATGCACACCTACCTCAACTTCACGGCGATAACAAGGGTACAGGAAAATCTCCTCACTTCCATCAAACGCTTTGCCGAAGAGGGGAAGTTGGCGCTAACGCCCGCTGAGCAGCGCGCCCTGGACGACTATCCCAAGGAAGTGAAGCGGGTGGAAACCGAAACAAAGGCCGCAACGACCGACGAGGAGCGGAAGGCCATCGCGGAGGCGTTCAACAGTTCGGAGACGGTAGCCACCATGAATGCGCTGCTGAAGAGGTGCTCATCGCTGGTGAGTCTTTATGCCGTCGAACAAATCATGGAAG
The DNA here is from genome assembly GCA_017619275.1 of Prevotella sp. Taxonomy (GTDB): domain Bacteria; phylum Bacteroidota; class Bacteroidia; order Bacteroidales; family Bacteroidaceae; genus Prevotella. The sequence goes on from JAFZSR010000085.1 coordinate 7,007, forward strand.
TGGCCGACTCGCTGGGCTGCGAACAATCGATGCGCGACATCATTGTGGCTCATCAGCTCTACCAACTCATCGACAGCAACCGAGAGGCAGAAGATAGTATGGTGATGGCCTTCGCCCGGCAGCAGATAAAGTTGCCTGCCGCCTTCGACATCGTGAAGAAACAGAACGACAAGTACTTTGCCCTGCGACAGCGTGACGTGTCGAAGTCGGCAAGCCAGAAGAAAGCCGACCAGGCCAATATGAGCGATGGCGAGAAGATACTTCGCCAGCTTATCGAGCCCTACAAGGGCAAGCTCGTCCTGCTCGACGTGTGGGGCACTTGGTGCGGTCCGTGTAGGGAAGCCCTCTCACATTCGGCCGAGGAATACGAGCGGCTGAAGGACATAGACATGGTGTTCCTCTATCTGGCCAATAAATCCAGCGATGAGGCCTGGAAGAACGCCATCAAAGAATATAATGTGACGGGCGACAACGTGGTGCACTACAACTTGCCCGCCGACCAGCAGAGCGCGGTGGAGCATTTCCTTGGCGTCACGGCCTTCCCCACCTATAAACTTATTGACCGCGACGGCACCATACTCGACGTGAATGCCGACCCTCGCGATTTGGAGGGCTTGGCCAAAATGCTGGAGAAGATGCAATGACGAAACGTGTTCGTCGTGCTCAAAGCCCAAATGGCAACGTTTGTGGCTGATGTGGGTCAAAAAAGTGCACAATCGCGGCTGTGTGTGCACACAAGCCTCAGATTTTTCAAAAAAAACTTGCGTAAGTGAAATTTATTGTGTTACTTTGCACCCGATTTCAAAGTTATCACCTCCGGTCGGAGGTATTTATTAACATTATAAAAGAGAATAATCATGTCAGAAATTGAAAGTAAAGTAAAGGCAATCATTGTAGACAAACTGGGTGTTGACGAGGCTGAAGTAAAGCCCGAAGCAAGCTTCACCAATGATTTGGGAGCTGATTCGCTCGACACAGTGGAGCTCATCATGGAGTTTGAAAAAGAGTTTGGTGTTTCTATCCCCGACGACAAGGCTGAGAAGATTGGCACCGTGGCCGATGCAGTTGCCTACATTGAGGAGAACCAGAAATAGAATAAGCCCCCTAAGTTAGTGGGGTGGGGGTCTGAACAGGCGAAAGTTCTATTCAGACCCTCAATTTATAAATATAGGAGAATAAGTTTTGGGGCTTATTTCCTCTGTTCATACCCCCAACCCCCCAATCTGGGGGCAAAAAGAAAATACTATGGAACTTAAACGAGTAGTTGTAACGGGCTTGGGCGCTGTTACGCCTGTGGGTAACAATCCTGAGGAGATGTGGCAGAACATGGTGAATGGCGTGAGCGGAGCTGACACCATCGCCAGTTTCGATACCACGTTGTTCAAGACCAAGTTCGCGTGCGAGGTGAAAGACCTCAACGTGGGCGACTATCTTGACCGCAAGGAAGCCCGCAAAATGGACCGCTACACCCAGCTGGCACTCATCGCTGCCAAGCAGGCCGTCGACGACAGTGCCATCGACTTGGACCGTGTGGACAAGAATCGCGTTGGCGTGGTCTTTGGCGTAGGCATCGGAGGCATCAAGACCTTCCAGGAGGAGGTGTGCTATTATGGTGCACATCGCGAGGATGGTCCCAAGTTCAGCCCCTTCTTCATCCCGAAGATGATTGCCGACATCGCCGCCGGACAGATTTCGATCATGTATGGCTTCCATGGCCCCAACTATATCACCTCGTCGGCATGTGCCTCGTCGAGCAATGCGCTGGCCGATGCCTTCAACCTGATTCGTTTGGGCAAGGCCAACATCATCGTGGCCGGTGGTGCCGAGGCTGCCATCTGCGAGAGCGGTGTGGGCGGATTCAACGCCATGCACGCCTTGAGCACTCGCAACGACGAGCCTCAGAAAGCCAGCCGTCCGTTCAGCGCCTCGCGCGACGGATTCGTGATGGCCGAGGGTGCCGGCTGCCTCATCCTGGAGGAGCTGGAGCATGCCAAGGCTCGTGGCGCCAAGATTTATGCCGAGTTCGCAGGAGCTGGCATGAGCGCCGATGCCCACCACATCACCGCCTCGCATCCCGAGGGACTAGGAGCCAAGTTGGTGATGCAGAACGCACTGGAGGATGCCGAGATGAAGCCCGAGGACATCGACTATATCAACGTGCATGGCACATCGACGCACGTGGGCGACATCAGCGAGGCCAAGGCCATCAAGGACGTGTTTGGCAATGCTGCCTACAAGCTGAACATCAGCAGCACCAAGTCGATGACGGGTCACCTGCTGGGTGCTGCCGGAGCCGTGGAGGCAATGGTCACCGTGCTGGCCGTGCACAACAATGTCGTGCCGCCCACCATCAACCATGAGGAGGGCGACGAGGATCCTGAAATCGACTATAAGCTGAACTTCACGTTCAACAAGGCACAGAAGCGCCTCGTGAGAGCAGGACTGAGCAACACCTTCGGATTCGGAGGCCACAATGCCTGCGTGGTGTTCAAGAAGTATGAGATGGACTGACATTATAGCCCGCTTGCAATTGCCTTTCCAGGAAGATAAGGAGTTGCGCCAGTCGCTTCAGCGCATCATGGGCTTTTATCCGCATAGCATCGACCACTACAAGGTGGCGCTCACACACAAAAGCAGCGGCCAACGCAACGACAAGGGGCGACCGCTGAACAATGAGCGCCTGGAGTTTTTGGGCGATGCTATGCTCGATGCTGTCGTAGGGCATATCGTGTTTGAGCGTTTCAAGGGTAAGCGCGAGGGTTTCCTCACCAACACCCGCTCCAAACTGGTGAGCCGTGAATCGCTGGGTAAACTGGCCAATGAGATGGGGCTTACCGACCTGATACAGAGCCGTGGTGAGCAGCGCTCGCACAACAGCTATATGGCGGGAAATGCCTTCGAAGCATTGGTGGGGGCCATCTATTTGGACCAGGGCTACCATGCCGTGCGCCGCTTCATGGAGAAACGTATCCTGAAGGAGATGGTGAACATCGACAAGGTGGCCTACAAAGAAGTGAACTTCAAGTCGAAACTCCTGGAGTGGACGCAAAAGAATCGCGTGCGCATGGAGTTTCGCATGCTGAAGCAGACGGTGGATGAGAAAGGGTCGCCAGTCTTTGGGTTTCAGGTGATGATCGAGGGCGTGGCAGGCGGCAAAGGTCAGGGATTTTCAAAAAAAGAGGCCCAGCAGTTGTCGTCGAAGGAAACGCTGGAGCGCCTGCACCGTGAACCCCAGTTCATTGATGCCATCTTCCAGGCAAAGAGTGAGCGCACCAAGATGGAGGAAGAACCCACTGTGGCTGCGCCCAAGATGGAAGAGTCTACTAATGAGGATTCCAAATCCCAGATGACGAATTCCGAATCACCTGCTGCGAATCCAAAAAAGGGTGAAGCAAAAGATTTGGAAAAGGGAATTCGTCGTCAGGAACCGGAAATTGAAGAGGCTCCTGTTGACGATGAATTCGACCTCTCCGACATTACGCACAATCCAAAGGAGCCTTCGCGCGAAGACATTATCGCTGCCGCCGAAGCAGCAGCCTTTGCCGAAGCCGACAGTTAATGTAAAGCATGTAGGGACCTTGCCAAGCAAAGTCCCTACACCAAACAATCTTTTTACTATTATTACTTTTACCTATTTCCTAAGCCATTCCTTGGGATTGAGTGTTTTCTGCCAGTTTTGCAAGCGGAAAACCAGCGTGTTGTTCGCCCCCACACTGCCCAGCGTCTGGTTGGTGGTGACCTTTTGTCCCATGCTGACGCTCACTGCCGACAGATTGCTGTAGACCGAGATGTAGCGGCCGTGGCGCACCATCACCACCATCCCGTTGCCGGGGTTGAAGATGCTGCTCACCTCTCCATCAAAGACACAGCGTGCCTTGGCACCGGGCTCTCCTTGCAGATGGATGCCGCTGCTGTTCAGTGTGACGCCAGCCATCGTGTAGGGGCCGTAATTGCGCACCACCCTGTATTTGCCGGTGATGGGTATGGGCAGTCGACCCTTGTTACTGGCAAAGCTGCCCGTCAGGCGGCGGTCGGGGTCGGCAGGGGTGTAAGAGGGTTGCGTGGGTGCGGCGGGAGCGCTTGCTTGTCGGTTGTTGTTGCGCCTGCTGGTGCTGCTGTTGCGTCGATTGCTGCTGCCCTGTGACTGTGCTTGTGCGGCTTGCTCCTGCTCGCGTTGGCGCTGCTCGGCCAGTCGGCGCTGTCGTTCTTCTTCAGCTTTACGGGCTTTTTCCAGCTCCTCGGCTATCAGCTTGTCGATCTGTCGATTCAAGGCAGCCTCTTCCTGCTGCTGCTGGAGGATGAGTTTCTTCACCGTCTGCTGCTGGCGCTGCAATTCCGCCACCATACGTTGCTGCTCGGCTTGGCGGACTTCAAGTTGATGCTGCTCAGCCTCGCCCTTGGCCAGCAGTCCACTCATGTGGGTACGAGCCTTGTTCAGTTCGTCAACCTTCTGTTGCACCTGTTCGCCCTTCTGCTTCACCGCCTCTCCTTGCGCCCGTTGGTAGGTGGTGTATTCGTTCATGAAGCGCATGCGACGATACATCTGGTTGAAATTCTTGGCGCTGAGCACAAACATCATCTGGTTGCGGGCGGTGCGGCTGCGATACATATAACGCGCCGATTTGATGTAGTGCTGTCGGCGCTCTTCCAGTTCCTGCTGCAGCACCACAAGCTGCGAGTCGAGCACAGCAATATGGTTGTTCAGTGTGTCGATGGCTTGGCGCAGACTGTCGAGGGTGATGCGGCTGTCGTCGATGTCGCTGCCCAGAGCCTCCACGTCTTGCATGCGCTTCTTCACCTGCTGCTCCAGTTCGCGCTGTCGCTGCTGGTTGGCCTGCCGTTGCTGGGTGAGTTTCTTTTTTTGGTTTTGCAGTTGCTCCTTTTGCGTAGGCTTGCGCGTCTGTTGCCGACTGTTTCTGCTCTGTGCAGAAACGGTCAGTGAGCAAAAAATCATCAGCAACAATATCAGCAGCCTACTCATCTCTCACTTCTCAGTTCTTACCTCTCACCTCTCACTACTCACCTCTCACTACTAAAGCGCCATGAAACGCTTCAGAATCTCGTCGATATCCACCTCGCGATACTTGTCGCTTACGCGCGTCCTGGTATCATTGAAGCTATCGTTGTTCAGGTAGTTCAGCTTCACGCCTAAAGTCACTTCTTTCTTCGGGGTAGTCAACGTCACCACCATGTCGCTGGGGAAGGGCTTGGAGCCAAGTTTCTTGAAGTCGCGGTATTCCCAGTTCAGCTGGGTGTTGCCGTGCGTTTGGTCGCGATACATGATGTTGGCCATCTTGATGCGCCCCGTCAGGTTGTTCACCAGCCAACTGTAGAACATCTTGCTCTTCAACTGCTCGCCCTGGCCTTCCTCGAAGTTGATAATGGCTTCGTCTTCGCCCAGTTCGGAGGTGGTGAACTTCTTCATGTCTTCCTCGTTGAGCACTTCCTTGTCAGGTTGGAACAGCTCGTTCCAGAACAGGGCCTGCAGCGTGTTGAAGTTGATGCCGCTATTGCGCAAAAAGTCGATATAATAATATGGTGCCTTGAGATACTGCCTGTTGTATTTGTCGAGAATGAGCACGTAGTCCTTTGTGAATTCCAGGCGTGCAGCCTCCACAAATCCGAAGGCCAGGAGTTGCAGGCGGATGACGTCGTCGCGCTTCATGCGTAGGTTGCCCGTGAGCGACAGCTGCTGGTCGCCAACAGTGACCGAGAATTTCATTTTGGAGCCTACGAATGTTGCTTTGCGTTGGGTATGGCTGTCAACCTTGCTCAGCAGTTCGTCTTGAATGGGATTGGTCACAACTGGCTGTGAATCCACCTCAGCCACCTTGTGTGAACGGCAGGAGGATAGAGCCAGTGTGAATGTGAGCAAAGCAAGACGAAGGATGTTTGAAAGTTTCATTTTTCGATATATTTTTTTCGTTTTATTTTTTTTCTCAGTAATGCATTACTTGGGTCGGCAGCCAGCGCTTTTTGCCACTGGATCAGGGCGGCAACCATGTCGCTGCAGTGGGCGTAGATATCGCCGGCATGTTCCAGCACCACGCTACCAGGCAGCGAATCGTTCTGCAGGGCTTGGTCGATGTAGATGCGTGCTTCGGCATAGCGCTGCTGACGATAGAGAATCCAAGCGTATGTGTCGAGATAGGTGGCGTTCTTGGGTTCGGCCTTTACGGTGACGTAGCTCATCTGTTCGGCTTCGTCGAGGCGCTCGCCCTTCAAGCTCAGATAATAAGCATAGTTGTTCAGGCATCCGATATTGTCGTGTTTCCACACCAGACACGAGTCGTAGGCCGAGAAAGCCTCCTGTTCGCGACCCTTCTGATGCAGCAGGTCGCCCATCACGGCGTAGAAGTCGCTCACGATATCGGGTATGCTCTCATCGTTGATGACGTTGATGCCGTTCTGGAAGGCTTCCAGGGCGCGGTCGGTGTCTTGTTTCCGATAGTAGGCCATGCCTTGGTAATAGTAGAACGCCATCTCTTCAGGGTTGTACTGTCGGGCTGCTTGGCATAAGCTGATGATGCGCTCGTCGTCTTCGTCTTCCCAAGCGCGCTGCACCAGTTGCAGACGGGCTGAGGCTTGGTCGGGAGCCAGCTGCAGGACATACTCAAAAGCCTTTGTCACACTGTCGCGTGGCATGCCTAAAAGTTGCATGTAGGCGGCTTTCATCTCGGCCATGTCGGGACTGGGCTCCGGCTGACTCAGCATCTCGTCGAAGAGGTTGAGCACGATGGTGCTGTCGCCGCCTTCCTGTGCCGTTTCAATGATGAGCTGTCGCATCTGGGCGGCTCTGTCTTCTATGGAGGCAGTGGGATTGAGCAGGATGGCGTGGTTTACCGAGTCTGCGGCCGCCTCGTTGCCTTGGCGGATGTAGTAGTTGCGCATCACCTGCTGGGCGCTTAGGTAGCCAGGCTCTTCGGTCAGGATCTTTGTCAACTCGTCGAAGGCCTCGTCTTCATGGTCGGTGACGAGGAGCGTGTTGGCGAAGAGCGTGCGATAGCGCATGTCGTTGGGATGCAGCTCTGTGAGGCGGCGCGTCTCCTTGATGGCGTTGTCGGCATCGTTCAGTTCGATGTAGAGACGGCACTTGGTGAGGGCGGTGCGCTCGGTGGGACCGTCGATGAGCTCCATGCGGTTGATGGTCTCGATGGCTTTGGTATAGTCCTTCTGCTGTCCGTAGAGTTGCAACAAGGCTTCGAGCAGTTCCTCGCGGCCGTGGTCAATGTCGTAGAGTTGCTCCAATACGGGAATGGCCTCTTTGGGCTGTTCGTTGTCGAGATAGGACGAGGCGAGACGCTCCATGTAGGTGATGTTGCGCGGCTCCAGCTGGTGGGCCTTTTTGCAATAAGCCAGCTCGCGCTCCTTGTCGCCCATGTCGGCATAGCTCTGCGCCAAGAAGAAATTGGCTTCCGAGGCGTCGGGGCGCAACTCTATGCAACGGCGCAACAGGTCGAAGGCAGCATCGTTGTTGCCCTTCTGCCGTTGCAGCATAGCCTGATGGAACAAAATGTCATACTCCCGGTTGACGGATTGGGAATAGGAGAAAAGGGGGAAAACAGAGAAGAGCAACACCAGCACAGCCCAGTGTTGCATCCCTTGTCTGATGAATAATCCTTTCCCTAAAACACTCATTTTCTATTTCTCAACGTTCATCGTTCAACGTTCAATGTTCATCGTTCATCGTTCAATGTTCATCGTTCATCGTTCATCGTTCAACGAACTCCCGTGTGTCCATAGCCTCCGGCGCCACGCTCGGTGGCATCCAGTTCTTCTACGGATTCAAACTCTACTTGCTCATGGCGGGCAATGACCATCTGTGCAATGCGCTCGCCGTTGTTGATGGTAAACGGCTCTTGCGACAGGTTAATGAGCAGCACGCCCACTTCGCCGCGATAGTCGGCATCGATGGTGCCTGGAGCATTGAGTACGGTGATGCCGTGCTTCAGCGCCAGACCGCTGCGGGGGCGCACTTGTGCCTCAAAGCCGGGCGGCAGAGCAATATAAAGTCCTGTGGGGATCAGTCTGCGCTCCATTGGACGCAGCACGATGGGTTCTTCGATGTTGGCTCTCAGGTCCATGCCTGCGCTTAGAGCCGTGGCATAGGCAGGCAGGGGCTGGCTTCCACGGTTGACAACCTTTATCTTCATTTTAACGATACTTAGAAGGTTGCCAGCACCTCTTTGGCTGGAATGTATTGTATTCCTCCTTCTGCTGACGACACGACGATGGATTCGTCGCGCAGCGCTTTTTCCTCTAACATCCGCTTCTCGGCCAGGCGTAGCCCTGTTTCCAGTTTGCGGGTAAAGTTCTTCACTTCTTTATTTGACATAAGCCATCATTTTTTCGTATGATACGTTTTCGAGGATTTCTGTTCTGGCGTTAAGCCCTCCTGTTGCGACGGTGCGGCGGGGCGTGTCGCTATTGTCGAACACGGCCCAGTAGTCCACCAGCGGCACGAAGAGCTGGAAAAGATTGCGTATGCCGGCGGCATAGCGGCGCGTGATGGTGGTTTCGGGGATGTCGTGCCCTCCCTTGCTCACTCGCTCGGCTACTCGGCGCATGGCCAGCTGAGGACTGTTGAGCCAGAAGTAGAGCAGACTCACGCGGTAACCTTGAGACTTGGCGCGGCGCACCAAGTTCACATAAGAGCGCGTGGCCAGAGTGGTCTCGATGGAAAAACTCTTGTCACGCGTCAACAGGTCTTCAATTCGCTGCAGCATCAGACGGCCTGCATCAATGGCCACGCTCGTGGGATTGAACGGCGACAGGCCACGGGCTATCTCGTCGGCATTGACAAACTCCTTGCAGCCAAGGATTTCGGGCAACACCGTATAAGAGGCCGTAGTCTTCCCTGCCCCGTTGCATCCGCTGATGATGTACAAATTCTTAACCATAAATCGGTGCAAAGTTACGAAAAAGTTGGGAGTTGGGAGTGAGGAGTGAGGAGTAATGTGCATTTGGTTAACAATTTTTATTCTTTTTCGCAGAAAAACTCCTAACTCTCAACTCCAAACTCCCAACTTTTTCGTACCTTTGCAGCATGAACTGGCTTCAATTGATATCTAACTGCCGCCTGGGGCAAGAACACCGTCACCAGGAGCGCCATGATGACCGCACAGAGTTCAAGCGCGACTACGACCGCTTGATTTTCTCGGCTCCTTTCCGCCGTTTGCAAAACAAGACGCAGGTTTTCCCCTTGCCTGGCAGCGTGTTTGTGCACAATCGCCTCACCCATTCGCTCGAAGTGGCTTCCGTGGGCATGTCGTTAGGCAGCGATGTGGCGCGCCATCTATGTGCAAAAAATCCCCATTTCATCGATAGTTTGATTCCTGAGATTGGCCAGATTGTAGCCACGGCTTGCCTGGCGCACGACTTGGGCAATCCCCCCTTCGGCCACAGTGGCGAGAAGGCCATCCAGACTTTTTTCACCGAGGGCAAAGGCCTCCTTCTGAAGGAGCGTGTCAGTCCCGAGTTTTGGAGCGACATCACCCGCTTCGACGGCAACGCCAACGCCTTCCGCCTGCTCACCCACAGCTTCAAGGGTCGCCGTAAGGGAGGTTTTGCCATGACCTACAGCACGCTGGCCTCGATAGTGAAATACCCTTTCCCCTCGTTTGTGGCGAAGAAGAACAAGTTTGGATTCTTCTGCTCCGAGCGCTCCCATTACGAAACTTTGGCCGCCCAGTTGGGCATCGTGCAGACAGCCCCCGAGCATTGGGCACGCTATCCGCTGGTGTATCTCGTAGAGGCGGCCGACGACATCTGCTACGAAATCATGGACTTGGAGGACGCCTACAAGCTGAAGATTCTTACCTACGACGAGACGGCCCAGCTGATGCTCGGTTTCTTCGATGAAATGGCTAAAAATCGCATCTGCCAGCGCATCGCCGACGAGGAGCTGACCGACCCCAACGAGAAGATTCAGTATCTGCGTGCTTGCACAATCGGACTGCTGGAGAACGAGTGTGTGCAGACCTTTATCGACCATGAGGACGAAATCCTTGCCGGCACTTTCCAAGGCACGCTCATCGACCATATCAGCCCTACGCCCGCCCAGGCTTATCGCTATTGCGCCACGCTCTCTCGCCAGCGCATCTACAAGAGCAAGCCCGTGCTCGATGTGGAACTCTCCGGTTATCGCATCATGGCCACGCTGATGGAGTTGATGATTGAGGCCATTGAGCATCCCGACCGCTACTATTCGCAGCAGCTCATTGGCCGCGTGAGCAGCCAGTACGACATTGAGAACCCCGACCTTGAGACGCGCATCATGGCTGTCATCGACTATATCAGCGGCATGACCGACGTCTACGCCCTCGACGTTTATCAAAAAATATGCGGCATCAGTTTGCCCATTGTGTAATATGCGTAAGCTACGGACGATAGAGATGGAGCGGCTCTCGGTGGACGAGTTCCGCCAGGCCGAGAAGATGCCGCTCACGGTGGTGCTCGACGATGTGCGGTCGATGCACAACGTGGGTTCGGTGCTGCGCACTGCTGATACCTTCCGCGTTACTGAAGTGGTGCTCTGCGGTATCACCGGCACGCCTCCGCATCCCGAAATCCACAAGACGGCGCTGGGCGCCGAGGACAGTGTCAGTTGGCGCTATGTGGCCTCGGTCGTGGAGGTCGTTAACCAGCTGAAGGCGAGCGGCTACACGGTGCTTAGCGTGGAGCAAGCCGAGGGTTCGACGCTGCTCCCCGCCTTCCAGCCTGAGCCCGGCCGCCAGTACGCCATCGTGCTGGGCAACGAGGTGAAGGGCGTGCACCAGGAAGTGATCGACCTGAGCGACGCATGTTTGGAGATTCCCCAGCTGGGCACCAAGCACTCGCTCAACGTGTCGGTTACGGCGGGCATCGTTATCTGGCATTTCGCCCGCCAACTATTGTTCTGAAAAGCGTTTTTAACTTGTCGAATTATGAACATTTATCCGAGACATCTCTATACTAAAACATTACTTTCTGTGATGTGCTTGCTGTGGTTCTGCCGCGCTGCTGCCCAGACGTTCTACATCTGTGAAGGCGGCGACACCCGCAGTGCCGCCGAACTCAGCTTCACCGACGGCTCGCTGCAGACTGCCGCCATCGACAGCATCACCCTCGGCACCCCCGCCGGACAGTATTACGTGGGCGGCGACCTCTCGATGTTGACTAAATACGAGGAGCAGCGCGCGCAGTTCTTCGACCGCGAGGGCAACCAGATTGCCGACTTGCTGGTGTTCTTGAAGCAACAGGGATGGAACACGGTGCGCCTGCGCCTGTTTGTCGACCCCTCGAAGGACACCGACAAATGCGTGGTGCAAGACCTGGACTATGTGACGCAATTGGGTCGCCGTGTAAAAGCTGCCGGCATGCTGCTGCTGCTCGACTTCCACTACAGCGACACCTGGGCCGACCCTGGCAAGCAATGGACGCCCGACGCCTGGAAATCGCTTGACGACAAACAGCTGCAGACGAAAGTTTACGAATACACCGCCCAATGTCTGAGCCATCTGGTGGCGCAAGGCGCTGCCCCCGATTTCATCCAGACGGGCAACGAGATTAGCTACGGCATGCTGTGGGGCACCAAGGCCGCCGTGGGCAACAACCAGACCAACCGCTGCTACACCAACAGTCCCCAGGCCAACTGGGACCGCTTCTTCAACCTGCTGCGACAGGCCACGCGAGCCTGCCGCGACATCTGCCCCAGGGCGCAGATCATCATCCACAGCGAGCGCACGCCCAACCCCAGTGTGCTCACCGACTACTTCGACCGGCTGACGCGTGCCGCCATCGACTATGATGTGATTGGCCTCAGTTACTATCCTTATTTCCACGGAAACCTGAACCAGCTCCACACGGCGCTGACGCAACTGGAACAGCGCGCCTATGGCAAGCCCATACAAATTGTAGAGACCGGCTACCCCTGGAAGTGGGCGGTGCCGGGCACCACCTTCGACTACAGCGGAACCTATCCCTACAGTAACGACGGACAGCGCCAGTTCGTGGCCGACCTGATTGCCACACTGAAGCGCCATCCACTGGTGAAAGGACTCAACTGGTGGTATGCCGAGGCCAATGCGAAGGGGTCAACCGGAAACCTCAGCTCGGGGTGGTACAACGCCTCGCTCTTCAACAACGAGACGGGGCGCGCCCTGGATGCACTCTACGAACTGAAAACCTTCAAACCGTGACGGACCTTCCGTCGCGGTTTTTTATGCTGAAGCAGCTGTTTTTTTCGAGAAAACGTGCACGCAAATGAAAAGTATTTCGTATCTTTGCACGCAGTAGACAACAAACAACCTGAACCTATGAAAGCGATAGAGAATTATGAAGAGCTGATTGCCTACCTTGGTGGTGGCATGGAGCCAAAGCGGGTAGCCGTGGTGTGCCCCTACGACGAATCTACACAACAAGCCGTGCAGCGGGCCATGGACGAGGGCTTTGTGAAGCCTATCCTCGTGGGCGACCCCAAGCTGATGGGTGGTGCCCTGAAGGATGTGCCCCGCCTGAAGGCCACCGACGACGACGATGCCGCTGCGAAGGCCGTGGAGCTGGTGCGCCAAGGCATGGCCGACGTGCTGATGAAGGGCTTGCTCAATACCGACAACCTGCTGCGTGCCGTGCTGAACAAGCAGACGGGAATTCTGCAGCAGGGCAAGGTGCTGACGCATCTGACGTGTGCCCAGCTGCCCGAATACGACAAACTGCTGTTCATGACCGACGTGGCCGTCATTCCGCAGCCCACGAAGGAGCAGCGCGAGCAACAGCTGCGCTATGTGCTACGCCTCTGCCGCTCGATGGGTATCAAACAGCCGGGCGTGGCGCTCATCAACTGCTCGGAGAAGGTGAACGAGCGTCACTTCCCCCACACGGTAGAATATCTCGAGTTGGTGAAGGACGCCGAGAACGGTAAGTATGGTGATTGCATCGTCGACGGACCGCTCGACCTGAAAACCTCGCTCAGCAGCCGCGCCCTGAAGAAGAAAGGCCTTTCGTCGCCCCTGCGCGGACATGCCGATGCCCTCATCTTCCCCGACATCCAGGCTGGCAACGTCTTCTACAAGACCATCACCCTCTTTTGTCGCGCCACCACCGCCGCCATCCTGGCTGGTCCTGATGTGCCCGTGGTGCTCACCTCGCGCGCCGACGACGTAGACTCAAAGTTCTATTCTCTCGCCTTGGCCTGCGTATGTTGATATTGGCTATCAATCCTGGGTCGACGTCGACGAAGATGGCCGTCTATGAAGACGAGCAGCCGATGGTGCTTCGCAGCATCAGCCACACCAACGAGGACCTGGCGCAGTTCGACGACGTGATAGAGCAGCATGACTACCGCAAGCAACTGGTGCTCGACGAGCTGGAGCGTGTGGGCGTTCCACTGGAGTTCGATGCCGTCATTGGTCGCGGTGGATTGGTGAAGCCTATCGCTGGCGGCGTGTATGAAATCAACCAGAAGATGCTCGACGACACCTATTCGGGCATCGCCATGCACAACCACGCCTGCAACCTGGGCTGTCTCATCGCCTACGACATTGCATCGGGCATCCCCGGCTGTCGCTCGTTCATCGCCGACCCCGGCGTGGTCGACGAGTTGAACGACTACGCCCGCATCAGCGGGTCGCCCCTTATGAACCGCATCTGCATCTGGCATGCCCTGAACCAGCGCGCCATCGCCCGCCGCTTTGCCAAGGAGATTGGGCGCCAATACGAGGACCTGAACCTCATCATCTGCCACTTGGGCGGAGGCATCAGCGTGGCAGCCCACGACCACGGCCGCGCCGTCGATGCCAACAACGCCCTCGATGGCGAAGGCCCCTTCTCGCCCGAGCGTGCCGGCAGTCTGCCCGCTGCCGACCTCATCCGCCTCTGCTTCAGCGGCAAGTACACCGAGAAACAACTGCTGAAGCGCATCGCTGGCAAGGCCGGACTGAATGCCCATCTGGGTACCGCCAACGTGAAGGAGATAGAGATGCGCATCCGCGACTACGGCGATACGCATGCCGAGCTCATCCTGAATGCCATGTGTTACCACATCGCCAAGAACATTACTGGACTGGGCGCCGTGCTCTGCGGCAAGGTCGACGCCATTCTGCTCACCGGAGGCCTGGCCCGCTCGGAGTTTGTCATCAGCCGACTGCGACAACGCATTGAATGGGTGGCACCCGTCTACTGTTTTCCTGGCGAAGACGAGATGGAGGCACTGGCGCTGAACGCCCTGGCCGTGTTGAGGGGGCAGCGCCGCGTGCAGGAATACGATTGAATTCCGAATTACAAATTACAAAATACCGATTACAAATTACAAATTACGGGGTCGCAAAATTGGACACATTGTTTCCTTTGCGACCCCGTAGTTTGTTATTTGTTATTTCTTTGTTGACCGTTAAGAACGTGCGGGCTGTTCATAATCGTAAAATGTTTAGCTAAAAACGGAAAAATGCTGATAATTGACAATAATTGTCGGTATTTGACAATCGATAATTGAAAAAAAATGTTGATATTTGCAAACTAAACTTTGATTGACTATGGCCCACGTAACGAAAAGTGACCAAATACGATACATTGAGCTCGGCAATTTTGCTGTTGACCTCAACGAAGGCGACGTTGTCGTATTTGATAGCGTGAAGGATATCTCCCCGCTCTATCCGCTCAAGCCGATGACCACCCTCATCGCGGCTTGCTTCCAAGGATGGCAGACAATGTCGGCCAATGGCCAAATCATTGAATTGCGAGAGGGCACCATCCTCATCTGTCCGCCCAACCTGCGCATCAGCGGGGGCGACCATAGTCCCGATTTCGAGTGCAAGGTGGTGTGCGTGGCCGATCAACTGGTGAGAACACTGCTGCGCGACAAGGTTGACTGCTGGCATCACGCCATTTATGTGAATCAGGCCAACTTGGTTCCCATGATTCCATCCAGCAGAGAGGACCTTCGTTTTTATTTCTCGTTGATGCGCTCGAAGCTAAAGCGCGACAATCCAGCGCAGCCCTACGAGATTCTGTTGGCTTTGTTGCGCTCCTTCCTGCTTGAGATGTGCTTTATGATGGAGCAGTCGCATGGCGTGAAGAGCGACCAGCGCCTTTCGCAGGGAAAGGTGCTGTTCAACAAGTTCCTCAGCTTGATTTCCAATAGTCAGGTGAAGCGTCAGCCCATCAGCGTGTATGCGAGCCAATTGGCCATCACGCCCAAATACCTTACGATGCTCTGCCTGAAATATTCGAACAAGACGGCCTCGGAGTGGGTGTCACAATACACCGTGGAGGAGATTCGCTACTATCTGCGTAGTACCGATTTGAGCATCAAAGAGATTTCGGCTCACATGGGCTTTGCCAATATGAGCCATTTTGGTTCCTACGTTCGTAAGCATCTGGGTGTGTCGCCCAGCGAGTTCCGCTTCAAGAAGAAGTAAACGTCAGGCGTCGATGTTGGCGTAGGTGGCGTTCTTCTCAATGAATTCGCGGCGTGGTTCCACGTCGTCGCCCATGAGCATGGAGAAAATCTCGTCGGCCTCGGCGGCATTCTCTATCGACACCTGCTTCAGCAGTCGGTTTTCGGGGTTCATGGTCGTCTCCCATAGCTGTTCGGGGTTCATCTCGCCCAAGCCTTTGTAGCGCTGTGTGTGCAGTGCGCTGCTGTTTTCGTCGCCAGCCACGTAGCGGTCGATGAAAGCCTGGCGCTGCTGCTCGGTATAGCAATACTCCGACACCTTCTTATACGTACATTTATATAATGGGGGGGTGGCAATGTAGAGGTGGCCACCCTGGATGACCTGTGGCATGAAGCGGTAGAAGAGCGTCATGATGAGCGTGTCGATGTGGCTACCATCGACATCGGCATCGGTCATGATGATAATCTTGTCGTAGCGCAGCTTGTCGATGTTGGCCTCGCGGTCGCCCTCGCCTTCCACGCCGAAGCGCACGCCGATGCTCTGGATGATGTTCATCACGCTCTCGGCCTCGAACACGCGGTGCCACTGCACCTTCTCCACGTTCAGAATCTTTCCGCGCAGGGGCAGGATGGCCTGGAAGTTACGGTCGCGGCCTTGCTTGGCGCTGCCGCCGGCCGAGTCGCCCTCCACCAGGAATATCTCGCAGTTCTTCGGGTCTTTGCTCGAGCAGTCGGCCAGCTTGCCGGGCAGTCCGCCGCCGCTCATGGGGTTCTTGCGCTGCACGCTCTCACGAGCCTTGCGGGCGGCGATGCGGGCGGTGGCAGCCAGCACCACCTTGTCGCAAATCATCTTGGCCTCCTTCGGGTGCTCCTCCAAGTAGTTGGCCAGGGCCTCGCCCACAGCCTGCTGCACGGCACCCATCACCTCGCTGTTGCCCAGCTTGGTCTTCGTCTGGCCCTCAAACTGCGGCTCGGCCACCTTGATGCTGATGACGGCCGTCAAGCCTTCGCGGAAGTCCTCGGGGGCAATCTCAATCTTTGCCTTTTCAATCTGCTTCGATATCTGCGGGTCCTGGTCGGCATATTTCTTCAGCGTGCGGGTGAGGGCAGCGCGGAAACCGGCCAAGTGCGTACCACCCTCAATCGTGTTGATGTTGTTCACGTAGGAGTGGATGTTCTCGCTGTAGTCGGTGTTATACATCACGGCCACCTCGATGGGGATGCCCTGCTTCTCGGTCTTCAGATAGATCACGTCGTCGACCAGGTGTGTGCGGTGGCGGTCCACGTAGCGCACAAACTCCTTCAGGCCGTCCTTGGCGTGGAACACCTCGGGCTGCCTCAGCTTGCCCTCTTCGTCGGGGCGCAGGTCGGCGAGCGTGATGGTGATGCCGGCGTTCAGGTAGGCCAGCTCGCGCATGCGGCGCGCAATGATGTCGTATTTATATTCGGTGGTGGTGAAGATGGTGCCGTCGGGCCAGAACTGCTGGCGCGTGCCCGTCTTGTCGGTGTCGCCCACAATCTTCACGTCGTAGAGGGGCTTGCCCTTCTCGTATTCCTGTTGATAGATATGTCCGTTGCGGAACACCTGCGATGTCATGTGCTTGGAGAGGGCGTTCACACAGCTCACACCCACGCCGTGCAAGCCGCCCGACACCTTGTAGCTGCCCTTGTCGAACTTACCGCCGGCATGTAGCACGGTCATCACCACCTCCAAGGCGCTCTTGTGCATCTTCTCGTGCTCGTCCACGGGGATGCCGCGGCCGTTGTCCTGCACGGTAATGCTGTTGTCGGCATTGATGGTCACCTCGATGTGGGTGCAGTAGCCCGCCATGGCCTCGTCGATACTGTTGTCCACCGTCTCGTTCACCAAGTGGTGCAAGCCCTTCTCGCTGATGTCGCCAATATACATGGCCGGACGCTTGCGCACGGCCTCCAGTCCTTCGAGCACCTGAATGTTACTCGCTGAGTAGTTCTCGCTCTGAATCTGTTCGTCTGTCATTATTTTGTTATCTTCTTTTGCTGCCCCGTTCGCATGATAGCGCCCAGGCAATGCTTGTTTTTCCTGTTTTTCTGTAGCTTGTTTATGGTTTGTTCTAAATAGGCTGCAAAGGTACAAAAAAAAAGTGAGTAAAACGAAATTTTTCAGTTAAAAAATGTGCTCGGCGCCGGAAGAGAGTATGTCCTAAACTAATACGATGTTTAACATCGGACATTTAGAACATTATCTATAATCTGGTGCAAAGGTAAGAGCGACTAAAGGTCGAGCGGCCGCTTTGCTTTTGCAAAGAAAATTTTGACCCAAAATCGGTCGATAGACCGAAAAGTTGTATTTGTTGTATTTGTTGTCTTAAAAAAACACGAGGAATAGTCTTATAAAAGACAACCTTAACAACTTGGACAACTCATAACGGTCTAACGATCGTTTTAGGTTGAATGATTCTCCGCAATCATCCGATGGCGCCCCGGAGGGGCAATGAGCCCAGGGCATCGCCCTGGGTGCGGGAAGAGTGTAACCCTCGCCCTGAAAGGGCAAAAGCTCTGATTTTAAGGGCTTTTGCCCTTTCAGGGCGTGTTTTTCGCCTCCTCTTACCCAGGGCGTTGCCCTGGGCTATGTGCTTTTTGGCCTTTCAGGCCGTCTTTGGTTAGTAGGTGACACTTCTAACGCAGGTCTGTCTTTAACCCCCAAACGGTCATTCGGACCTATTTGGGATAAACGACGCTCAGCCACTCCCCTCCCTTCAAGGGGAGGGGTTCTTGCTTTGCAAGCGTCCTTCGGCCGAGCGAGGGGTGGGGTCTCTAAATCCCTGCGAATGAAGAATATACAGACCCCACCCCTGCCCATCCCCGTAAGGGCAGGGTTCAGGAGGGGAGGGGCTGCGCGTTGTTGTGTTTTGGCCGTAGAAAACTGGCTATGGGAGCAGGAAGATGTGGTCTCTGCGCAAAAAATATGTGTTTGCGCAGACATTTTTGCGCATTTTCTGCGCAGAAAATTGGTTTTTTGGCGGAAAAAAGGTACTTTTGCAACGCAAAACGAGCAAAACTGCGCATATCCATGACGGGAGAACATATACTTATAGCGGCCGTCGTCATTGTGTTCGTGATGGCTTTCATTGTCACAATGCTTGTGTTGAATGCCAATGCGAAGAAGATTATCTCTACCAATACGAAGTTGGTGGAGAACCAGAACATGTTGTTGGAACTGAACCGACAACAAGGCTGCGAGATTGAGATGCTCCAAAAACGTCAGGAGGAACTGGAGAAAAGGCTGAACCAAAATACGGGCGACGAGGTGACCCTCCTGCGCGAACAAACCCGTCAGCATCGCGAGCATATTGAGTTGACCGCCGACATGACTGATGACGAACTGATGGAGTGGATGAATAGCCAGATGGACGAGATGCGCCTCTTCACCGATTCCAACCTGACACTAAAGGATATGGCCAAGGCGCTCGGCCTCACCCAGAAGCGCCTTGCCGTGCTGTTTAAGAATCATCCTAAGTACAGTAGTTTGGGCGATTATCTCAACGAGAAGCGTTTTCTTTATGCCTGTCGCCTGCTGCGCGAAGAGCCCCATTGGACCATCGAGGCTGTAGGGGCAGAGGCTGGCTTTGGCGGTCGCCGCACCTTCCAGACCGAGGTGAAGCGCCGCCTGGGCATCACCCCGTTGCAATATAGGCAGTCGCAGACACAGAATTGATGAGCTTGACCGTCGGCCAAAATTTTGGCGTACGACTTTTTTCAAAATCTCGTTGACTTTTTCAAAAAAGTCGTACGGTTTTTTTTCGTGGGGCGTACTCCTGTTTTTACCCGTCGTTTTGGCAGGTTAAAAAATTACCAGTCCTTTTGCTGTTTTTCTGCCGTCTTCACTTGACGAGCACCCTTCGTTGCACCCACGCGTAAATTACGATGACGGCGATGGTGGGAATCTCCATCGGAAGGTTGGCCAGACCCGATTCCGGGCCTACAAGCAGGTAGGAGAGGACGGGGATGATGCTGGATATGAGGATATAGAGTGCCATCCAGATGCCCACCTGGCGCAGCCGCCCACGATAGCAGAAGGCGATTGCGCAGCCAAAGGGCAGGTAAACCAGCATCAGCGCCACGGCGGTGGGCAGCCCCACGGTTTCTATCAGCACGGGAAACAAGAGCGGAACGAATCCCACGATGTTCAGCACAATGACTATCCACCACGCTACGGTCATGGGCCGGTAGAGCGGCTTCATGCCCCGCATCAGTCCGAAGTACATCACCAGCGCACCGAAGGTTTGAATGGCGGCCGAGGCCAACGGGGCGTGCTCTTCCATCCAGTGCATCAGCGGTGCCCAGTTGATGGCAGCCTGCAAGAGGTAGCTAGCAAAGGCTACCTCGATGAGCCATCGGGGCAGCCCGCTTTCCACGTGATCTACCCGATACTGGCTCTCGATGCTTTTCACCGTTTCGATGACGGCGGCGTCTCGTTCACTTGTTTCCATTGGCTGCAAAGGTACGACTATTATTCGACAATTAGCTTCGTGGTGGCAGTTTTTTCACTTCCCGCTGCCCATTTTTCTCGCAAAAATCGCAATTTTTGCGCATGGAGGCCTTTTCTGCGCAACAAATCGAGCATCTTTTTGGCTGTTTTACTATATTTATAAGGAGAAAGTTGTAATTTAGCAGGATAATTATGAGTAACGACAAATAATAACACAAAATATCGAACATGAAAACTAGAATGCTCACAATGCTCGCACTGTGGCTGACGATGGCAGCCACAGGCACGACGCTGGAGGCGTCGACGCTCGGTAGCCGCGGGTTCGAAGAACCTACGGTAGCGGGCGCAACCGTGGATGTTCCCCTCAAGGCGCCACAAAAGGCACCGACCGACGACTATGTGTATACCTACAAAGGTGTGAAGTACACCTACATCACCGTGAACAACTACACGCGCTACTTCAACACCAACGTCCACAACCCCGAGGACTATGGTTGGTATCCCGATAAGGAGGGCTGGTATGTGAATGCCGAGAAGGCCTACATCACCGCCGCCAGCATCGATGCCGACAATTTCCCGTCGAGCGGCGAGGTGTATATCGTCAACGACCTGGTGGGCTTCTTCGCCGACCACACGCACATGGGCTGCATTGCCGACAACGCCTTCCGCTACATGCCGGGCGTGAGGCGCGTCTATTTCCAGGACTGCGCCGCCATGAGCTACACGGCCAACAGCGACTTCTACTTCTTCATCGGCGACTGCGCGTTTGCCGACTGCGAGAACCTGGAGGAGGTGAACATGATGCAGTGGACTACCAGCGGCGACAACCACTGGGAGGCCATAGCGCCCACAGCGGTGAAGCGCATCTGGGGCTCGATGCTCAACAACTCGCCCAAAGCTTGGATTCGTGTGGGCACGAGCGTCTATCAGCAGTATCTGGGCAGTCAGACGTGGGTGCAGGTGCGCGACCGCATCACCACCTTCGAACATGCCTCGGACGACATCACGGTGAACGGCGCCGTCTATGGTTTCCTGAAGGCTGAGGACGGCAGCGCCCTGAGCAATGCCGACGAACAGCACGAGGAGATCATGAAGACGCTACGCCTGTGGAATGCCGACTACCAGGAGTTCAATGCCGCCTCGCTGCTCAGCGACAAGAGCCGCACGACGGACAATGCCAACCTGTGGTACACCACCGTGACGGGTGCCGATGCCGACTACCTGAAGAAGAACGACGGCGTGGTGCGCATCTACAACGACCCGGGCTCGTACTACAACTACAAGACCATCGCCATCCGCCGTGGAGCCTTCGAGGGCTGCGACGAACTGAAGGCCGTGGAGTTCTGGCAGACCAACGGTCGCAGCAACAACTCCTACAGCGAACCAAAGATGGTGATTGAGAACGGTGCCTTCAAGAACTGCAAGAACTTGAAGGAGATACGCTTGTTCTACAAGGTGGAGGATGGTGAAGACCACTGGCAGGTGCTCGGTCCGAAGGATGTCATCCCGGGCGACAACATCTTTGGTCTGCCGACACCTGAAGAGATTGACGAGATGGAGGGCGACCAGCTGTTTGGCAAATGGAACATCAACCCCGACTTCCGTATCCTGGTGGCCCCCGACCGCTATGCTGAATTCAAGGCAGATCCTAACTGGGTAGGCTACATCGCTTATCTCCAACCTGCCGACTATATCCCCTCGGCCAAGCCCGATATTATCAAGGACGGCCTGACATACGGCTACGTGGCAACGGGCGACGGCACTTACAACACCGACCAGGTGGTGACGCAGGACTTCTCGCTATGGAGCATTCCTATCATCGCTGCCGAGGTGGCGATGATAGCCTATTCGACCTATAATGTAGTTGTGGCAGCCAAAGAGGCCTTGGCGGCGAAGGCTGCTTTAAATGCAGCAAAAGCTAAGTTAAAAGACATCGGAGAAGTGGCTGCCGACACAGAGGGTTTAGAGAAGATGGCAAAAGAGACTGCACAAGTTATATCGAACATCGATAAAGGGGTTGTCGATCCTGTGGCTATACAAAGATTGGATTTGTTTACGCCAAATTTAGATGTCACCAAGTTGGGCACGTGGGGTATGAATTCCAAGGTGTGCCAGGAGATGCTGCAATTGGGAATGATTGATAAAAATGGCTTGTTCAAACTGCTTCCCAGTCAGATAAACACTATTTTTCAAGGCGGTATGGGTTCGCAGGAAGCAAAAGTCTTATATAAATTCATGTTGAGCTTCTCAAGTAATTCCAGAAGCTTAATATGGAATAGTGCGAAAGATGCTACCGCAGCTGCGTCTGGCATTATTGACGCAGTGTCGAAAGCGGATCTCGCCGCTTATGTTGCAGGAGAGACGCTGAACAGCTCACTGGTTCACGGTTCTACGCTCATCGGATCAACCCTCGGCGGTAACTTGGCTACCTGTAACCTCTTAGGGTCGGCTCTCAATGCCGCCTCGCTGAAACAGGGCATGCAGAACAACATCATTGCTAACATGCATGCGGTGAGCACGCACGCCATGAACATGGTTATCATCACGCCCGACAAGAATCTCATCTACCACACCTATATTAAGAGCGCATCTGACAATATTTGGGATGCCGTTATCTATACCGGCGTATCGAAGGACACCCGCACCACGACGTGGCTGCCATCAGTGTTCCAGAACAAGAAGTGGCTGCACACCGTCAGCTTCCACGACAACAGCGCCCGCACCAGTCACAACATGTCGGCCAACCTCATCTACATACCCGACTCGGCCTTCGTAGGCTGCACATCACTGGAAAGACTCGACCTGCGCATGCAGACCGACAACAATGGACAGCGAGCCATGGGGCCTGAGAACTTCGTGCTCTGCGGCGACAGCATCTTCGCCGGCCTCGACTCGCTAAAGTTCAAGATTATCATTCCCACTGAGCGCCGCGAGGACTTCGAGAACGACTTGTCATGGGGACTGTATAAGCGGTTCTTCAAATATGAGGACGTGGAGGAAAATACCAACTTCACAGAATTTGGCGTGAAGTATGCCTATAGCTATCAGAACGGCAATCAGTACGTGGAGAAGCAGGGCGGACACACCATCGAGCACCTGCATGCCATCGGCCCCGACGATGACTATATCAAGAACAACAATGGTGCCCTGGGCTTCTTCAACGACATTGGTTCTTACAACAAC
>JAFZSR010000086.1 GCA_017619275.1 Prevotella sp.
CGGAATGCACCGTCAAGGAACACGGCATATACCGCGACTACTACCTGCGCCTGCAAGCGGCAGGGAAGCCCCACGGAGTTGTCATCAACAACGTAAGGAACAAACTCATCCACTTGGTGCTCTCCCTCGTCACGAACGACGTGGACTACGAGGCGAACCATTTGTTCAATGGGGTGCAGGGAAAGGGCAGAACAAAAAAAACCGCCCAATTAGAGAATATTAACTAAATATGTTTTGAAAAAACCATAGGAAGCAAGGGGAGGGGAGTGGCTGCGCGTCGTTTATCCCAAAGGGTCTTAATGACCGATTGGGATAAATGGAAATGAAAGAAATTATGGGAAATTAAGATTAATTCTTGCTCCCGCCAGAAAAATTTCCCTTAATTTCCCATAATTTCTTTCCAATATCCTTCCGATATCCAAAGAAGGGCTTATTCCTCGTACATGCGGTCGATTTCCTTCCGATAGTTCTCGTTGAGCACGCGGCGCTTTATTTTCAGCGTATTCGTCAGTTCTCCCCGCTCCAGCGAGAAAGGCTTTGGTAACAGCGTGAAGCGCTTCACCTGCTCGTATTGCGCCAACTGCTGCTGCAGGGTGTCGATGCGCTCCTGCAGCATGCGGCACACCTGGGCATTCTGGCACAAGTCCTGACGGCTGTTGAAGGCAATACCCTGCTCGCGAGCATATTCCTCCAGCAAACGATACTCGGGGATGATGAGTGCCGACACAAACTTGCGCTGGTCGGCGATGATGGCAATCTGGTCAATGTATTTGTCGACCAGCAGCTTCGACTCAATCATCTGCGGAGCGATGTACTTGCCGTTGCTGGTTTTGAAAAGATCCTTGATGCGATCCATCAGGAACAGCTCGCCGTTGTTCATGTAGCCGCTGTCGCCTGTCCGGAAATAGCCGTCGGCGGTGAACGACTGCCGTGTAAGGTCGTCGCGGTTATAGTATCCCCGTGTGATGGTGGGGCCTTTCAGCAGCACCTCACCCTCGTCGCTGATGCGGATGCTGATGCCGCTGATGGGACGTCCCACGCTGCCCACGGTATAGGGCTTGTCCAGATGGTCGCAGCTCACGGTGGCCAGGCTCTCGGTGAGTCCGTAGCCCACCATCATGTTGATACCCACGGCGTGCACAAACTCCTCCACATGCGGGCTCACCGTTGCCCCTGCCGTGGGGAAGAAATGAGCATTCTCCAGTCCCAGCTCTCGGCGCACCAATGAAAACACCGTCTTGTTGAGCATCTCATATTCCAGATGCAGGGCCACGGGCGGACGCTTGCCACGGGCCAGGTATTCGATGTTATGGCGGCGCCCTACGTCGAGCGCATGCTTGAACAGACGGCGCTTCATGGCGCTGCTAGCCTCAATCTTCTCCTGCACGCCCATGTAGACCTTCTCCCAGAAACGTGGCACGGCGCTCATGCACGTGGGATGCGTCTCGCGCATGGTCTGCTGAACCTCCAGTGGATTGGTGTTCACAATGAGCCGAGCGCCCGTGGTGATGCACAGGATCTTCCAGCCCTTCTCAAAGATATGCGTAAAGGGCAGGAAATTGAGCACGCGGTCGTTCTCGCCCACGGGCACACACTTGGCGTTAGCCTCCATGGCAGCATGATACTGTCCGGCGGTGAGGATGACTCCCTTCGAGTCGCCGGTGGTGCCACTAGTGTAGAGGATGTTGGCGATGTCGTCCATCGTGGCTTGGCTCGTCAGCGAGTCCACCTCGCTCTGCCGTGGCAGCCCTTCGCCCAGTCGCAGGAAATCACTGAAGCGCATGGTGGTGGTGTCGCCCTCGGCAATGCTCACGGCAGGGTCGAAGACGATGATGCGCTCCAGCGTGCGACAGGTGGCGAAGACGCGGCGCGCCTTGTCGTATTGTGCCTGCTCGCCCACAAAGATGAAGCGTATCTGCGCATCGTTGATGATGAACTGTATCTGCTGCTCCGAGCTGGTGGCATAGAAGGGGATGGTGACGGCGCGAATGCCCCACGCGCCAAAGTCGGTGAAGAGATATTGCACCGAGTTCTGCGAGAACACCCCCACGTTCTCCTGCACCTGCACGCCCATATTGAGCAATGCGTTGGAGACGAGTTTCACCTGGCGTGAGAATTCATTCCATGAATAAGACTTCCACTGACGTGAGCCGAACTCCTTATAGATGAGCGCCTCGCGCTGACCCAGCTGGGCGGCGACGTCGTGAACCAGACGCGACAAATGGGTGTTCACTTGCTTCATAATGCCTCTCGTTTTTACAATATCCTTTGCAAAGTTACAAACTATTATTCAGAAATCCAAAAAAAATGACTGAAAATCGACAAAAATTATTTACCTTTGCAGCATATTTTTCGAATCAACTCAGCAAAAACTACAAATTATCAATATTACGTAGGTGAACAGAATTATCTTATATCAACAACGGATTAAAACGGATTTAAAGGATGGTTGCCATGCATCAACAACGGATTAAAACGGATTTAAAGGATGGTGGCCATGCATCAACAACGGATTAAAACGGATTTATTGGATGGTTGCCATGCATCAACAACGGATTAAAACGGATTCAACGGATGATGGCCATGCGCAGCCAATCCGTGAAATCCGGAAACCCGTGAAATCCGGAAATCCGTTCAATCCGTTGTTTTGAAAAAAATCAATTGTATAAACTAAAACTTATCAATATGATTATGAAAAAAGCAATATTATGTATGGCCCTGGCCGTGATGAGCCTCACGGCATCGGCCCAACAGCTTTGGTACGACCACGCAGCCACGCACTGGCTCGAGGCCCTGCCCATCGGCAACAGTCACTTAGGCGCTATGGTCTACGGCGGCGCCGACAGCGAGCAGCTGCAACTGAACGAGGAGACCTTCTGGAGCGGTTCGCCCCACCAGAACAACAGCACCGAGTCGCTGCAGCACCTGCAAGAGGTGCGCGACCTCATCTTCAACGGCAAGGAGAGCGAGGCCCACCAGCTGCTCGACAAGCACTTTGTGAAAGGCCCTCACGGCATGCGTTTCCTACCCTTGGGAAACCTCTTCGTGAAGTTCTGGAACCAGCAGAACACCCGCAACTATCGCCGCAGTCTCGACCTTAGCACGGCCACGGCCAACGTGACCTACAAGATGGGCGACGCCACCATCACCCGCACCGCCTTCGCCTCGCTGGCCGACGATGTCATCGTGCTCCATGTGGAGAGCGACCGCCCCGGACGCCTCAACTTCGCCCTGAGCTACGACTGCGAACTGCCCACGAAGGTTGATGTGGAGAAAAACAGCCATCTGATTGCCACCGTGACCAACGTGGAGCAGGAGGGCATCAAGGGGGCACTCACCGCCAACTGCCTGGTGCAGGTGGAGAGCGACGGCACCCTGACCCCTGCCAGCGAGCGCCTGGTGGTGAGCGGGGCCACCACAGCCACCATCTACGTCACCGCCGCCACCAACTTCGTCAACTATCACGATGTGAGCGGCAAAGCATTGGAGAAGGCCCAACAGGCCATGAACAAAGCCCGCAGCCACAGCTATGCCGACCTGCTGGCACGCCACATGGCCAAATACCGCGAGCAGTACGACCGCGTCAGCCTCACACTGCCCAAGACCGATGCCAGCACGCAGCCCACCGACCGCCGACTGGAGGCCTTCGGACGCCAGTCGGATATGCAGTCGGGCGGCAGGACCACCGGTCGAGGCTTCCCCGGCCGTCCCAGGGTCAGCTCCGACCCCGACCTCGACCTCGTGGCGCTGATGTTCCAGTACGGGCGCTATCTGCTCATCTGCTCGTCGCAGCCCGGCGGACAGCCCGCCAACCTGCAAGGCGTGTGGAACGACAAGATGAACGCCCCGTGGGACTCGAAGTACACCATCAACATCAACGCCGAGATGAACTACTGGCCCGCCTTGGTGACCAACCTCACCGAGACGCAGCAGCCCCTGCTGAAGATGATTGAGGAGCTGAGTCAGACGGGCACCGAGACTGCCCGCACCATGTACGGCTGCGGCGGATGGACCGCCCACCACAACACCGACCTGTGGCGCATCGCCGGACCCGTCGACGGCACCACCTGGGGCATGTTCCCCACGGGCGGCGCCTGGCTCACCACCCACATCTGGCAGCAATACCTCTTCACGGGCGACAAGCAGTTGCTGCGCCAGTACTACGACGTGCTGAAGGGTGCTGCCGACTTTCTGCTCGACTATCTCCAGGAATATCCCGCCACGGGCGAGGTGAAGCAGGCCGCCGGCTGGCTGGTCACCGTGCCCACGGTGTCGCCCGAGCACGGACCCATCGGCAAGACCACCACCGTCACCGCCGGCTCCACCATGGACAACCAGATTGTGTTCGACGTGCTCTCGCAGATGCTCGGCACCATGAAAGCCCTCGGCACCAAGGACAAGGCCTATCAGCAACGCCTGGAGCGGGCGCTGGCCAAGCTGCCACCCATGCAGATAGGCCAGTACGGACAGCTGCAGGAGTGGCTCATCGACGGCGACGACCCGAAGGATGAGCACCGCCACATCTCGCACCTCTACGGTCTGTACCCCTCGAACCAGATCTCGCCCTATACCCACCCCGACCTCTTCACCGCCGCCGCCAACACCCTGAAGCAGCGCGGCGACATGGCCACGGGCTGGAGCCTGGGCTGGAAGGTGAACTTCTGGGCACGCATGCTCGATGGTGACCACGCCTTCGTCATCCTGCGCAACATGCTCCATCTGCTGCCCAGCGACGACATGTCGCGCTTCTATCCCGAGGGGCGCACCTATCCCAACCTCTTCGACGCCCATCCGCCGTTCCAGATTGATGGCAACTTCGGCTGCTGCGCCGGCATCGCCGAGATGCTGCTGCAGAGTCACGACGGTGCCCTGCACCTGCTGCCCGCCCTGCCCAGCCAATGGAAGGAAGGCGAGGTGAAAGGCTTGCGTGCGCGTGGCGGTTACGAGGTGAGCATGAAGTGGGCCGACGGAAAGCTGCAGACCGCCACCATCAGCGCCACGCTCAACGGCAAGCTGCGTCTGCGCAGTTACGTCCCCCTGAAAATGGTCAATGGTCAATCGTCAATAGTCAATGGTCTGAAGCCCGCCAAGGGACCGTGCCCCAATGTGCTGATGGAGTCGGCCGCCGTGAAGACCCCGCTGCGCTCCAGCAAACTCACCGACTTTGAGTTGCTGCCCGTCAACAAGGTCTATGAATACGATGTGAACATGAAGCCCGGGCAAACACTCACCATCACCTGCAACTGAAACCACGAATTCGTTTTTAACAATGAATCCTTTTAGGTAATATCTATTAATACATAAATTCGAGTGGAAGCCGTTCCGTAGAAATTGATTCTTTCGGATTCTCGCCCTCAGAAGAGGGTTACGGCTCGCGATAGTGTTCGTTTATCCGCTCATTGGCTTATTGATTTAGACG
>JAFZSR010000012.1 GCA_017619275.1 Prevotella sp.
AAATTCATGCCGCAAAGGTAAGCATTTTTTTCCAAGCCACTGTGTTCTACAACGCGGTTTTGACCACTTGCAAAGGATAACTGCCTGAAAAACAGGAGAAAATTTTTTGAAAAAAATTCAAAGTGTCAAAGTTGGGTTAAGATTAGAGGGTGTGTCTAATAGTCGTAACACACCCTCTAAATATCAACTTGGTACAATTTCCTTGATGTTGAAAAGAAAATTAGTTTTTTACCTGCACTACTTACACTGCTTACACCTGTCGTCTGTCGTATGCGGTACTACGCATTGCCGAAGACTGATAGCTTCCCAAAAATCCAGTATGGGGATTTTTAAAAAAGCGTTACCGATTTTTCAAAAAGCGTTACCAAATAGGCAAAAGGCGGCATCTGCTGGAAGAATTATTCATTCACTTCGGGTTGCATGAATACGCATCCCTAAATGGATGACTTCTGCAGTGCGTGGTGTAAGTAGTGGTGTAAGTAGTGTGTAAGTAGTGCATGTAGTGTAAGCAGTGCATGTAGTGTAAGTAGTGCAAGCAGTGCAAGTAGTGCAAGCAGTGCAAGTAGTGCAATGAAAAATCCTTTTTTCTTTGCTCTTCGCTCACTTATTCGTACCTCTGACTTCGTCCTGTTTTCCGTGTTGGGTTAAGTGGCGTGTTTATTTTAGTATATGCCAAGCGCGGAAAAATAGGAACGGCGTAGCCCCTTTGCGAAGAAGGCTGCGCCGTTTTATTTGTTGTTGCAAGGAATTACTCCTCGGCGGGTTTCATATTGGTGTAGACGGTCTGCACATCGTCGAAGTCTTCCAGACGCTCCACCATCTTGTCGATAGACTCGCGCTGCTCGGGCGTGACATCCTTCAGGTCGTTGGGGATACGGGTGAACTCGGCTCCAGTCACTTCGAATCCTTCGGCCTCCAAGTGCTTCTGGATGGCGCTGAAGCTCGACGGCTCACCATAGATGGTGACTTCGCCCGTCTCCTCGTCCTCGTCGTATTCATCCTCCACCCCGTAGTCGATGAGGTCGAGAATCATCTCGTCCATGTCGAGCCCATCTTTCTTCTTGAAAGTGAACACCGACTTGTGGTCGAAAAGGAACGACAGAGATCCCTGCGTGCCCAGGTTTCCGTTGAACTTGTTGAACACCGAGCGCACGTCGCCCACGGTGCGGGTGGTGTTGTCGGTAAGTGTCTCCACGAAGATGGCCACGCCATGAGGGCCATATCCCTCGTAGGTCACCTCCTTGTAGTCGCTCTGGTCCTTGCCCATGGCGTTCTTGATGGCGCGCTCGATATTGTCCTTGGGCATGTTCTCGCGCTTGGCGTTGGCAATACATGCACGCAGTGCCGGATTGTTCTCAGGCTCGGGTCCACCAGCCTTCACGGCAATGGCAATCTGCTTGCCAATCTTGGTGAATGTCTTGGCCATGTGGCCCCATCTCTTCAGCTTTGTAGCTTTACGATATTCAAATGCTCTTCCCATAATGAAATAATAACCGCAGATTACGCAGATTATGCAGATTTTGAATCATTCACGAATCTCTCGTACTGCAGGCTTTTGCTTTTAAAATTTATTAATAATCCTTTGTTTATTCTCGTTGCTTTTAAATAATGAATCAGCTGGGCCTTATGAATGTCGACAATCGCATCAACGGTTTTCAATTCAACTATCAAACTGCCAAAACAAATAAAGTCAGCCTTATAATATGTCTTGAGTGGTCGGTCTTTATAGAAGATATTGATGAGTTTCTCACGCTCATAAGGAATATTCCTATCCTCAAATTCTATTTCCAGCGCATCGCCATAGGCAGATTCCAAAAATCCAGGTCCCAACTCACGATGAACAGCCATCGCTGCACCTATGACAGCAAACGTTTGTTCATCCCTCCTCTTATCATCTACCATATAGATAATCTGTAGAATCTGAGAAATCTGCGGAATCTGTGGTTAAAACTACCTCAGCTCTGCATTGAGCTGCTTCTTCAGGCTGGTGATGAGTTTCTGCATGATGGCATCAATCTGCTTGTCGTTCATGGTGCGCTCGTCGTCTTGCAGGATGAAGTTCACGGCATAGCTCTTCTTGCCGGCGGGCAGGTTCTTTCCCTCGTAGACATCGAAGAGTTCGACGCTCTTCAGCAGCTTCTTCTCGGCTTGGCGTGCCACCTGCTCAATCTGAGCAAACTCGACGGCGGTGTCGACCAACAGAGCCAGGTCGCGGCTCACGGCGGGATGCTTGGGGATGTCGGTGAAGGTGATTACGTTCTTTTTGGTGGCCTTCATCAGCTGCGTCCAGTTAAGCTGAGCGAAGAAAACAGGCTGTTGCAGGTCGAATTGTTTCAGCAGTTCCTTGCTGATGATGCCCATTTCGACAAGCGTCTTGCCACCGCGGCTATCCATTTGCAAAGCCGAGGAGAATACGGGGTTCTGGCTCTTCTTTGTCGTCACCATGCCGGGCTTCAGACCAATGCGTTTCAGGATGTTCTGCACGTAGGCCACCAACTCACAATAGCTGCTGTCCTCGTCGGGATGTGCCCATGAGCCTTCCACACGCTTTCCCGTCACCCACAGTCCCAAGAAATTCTCCTCCTTGTAGGCCAGCATGGGATTATCGTCGTTCTGTTTTTCCGGGTCGAAGAAATAGCAGTTGCCAAACTCGAAGAACCTCAAGTTCTGAACGCGCCGCTTCACGTTATGCTCCACGCTCTCCAGACCACCGTAAAGAAGCGTCTGGCGCATCACGCCAAGGTCTTGCGACAAGGGGTTCATGATGCGCACCACAGCGGGGTTGTCACCGTAATAGGCGGTTTTTGTCAGCGAGTTGTTCAGGATTTCGTTGAAGCCAGCACCCACGAGCTGCTCGCTCACCAGGTTCTGAAGCTTGTGCTTGCGGTCTTCCTCGTCCTTGATGACCAGGCTCGACTTCAGCTGTGTTGGAATCTCCACATTATTATATCCATAGATGCGCAGGATGTCCTCCACCACGTCGCAAGGACGCTGCACGTCCACACGATAGGCAGGCACTTCCAGCTGCAATCCCTCTGCGGTCTCGGCGAGCACCTTCATCTCTAATGTCTGACAGATATTCTTGATGGTCTCAGCGGGAATCTCCTTTCCGATGAGCGACGTCACATAGTCGTAGCGTAGTTCCACCTGGGGGTTCTCAATGGGACTGGGATACTCATCGCGAATCTGCATCGAGATCTTTCCTCCTGCCAACTCTTTGCAGAGCAGGGCGGCCTGCTTCAGAGCATAGATGACGCCATTGGGGTCGATGCCGCGCTCGAAGCGGAACGAGGCGTCGGTGGAGAGTCCATGCCGACGGGCCGACTTGCGGATCCACGTGGGATGGAAGTAGGCACTCTCAAGCACCACGTTCTTCGTTGTCTCGTAGGTTCCGCTACCCTTACCACCGAAGACACCGGCAATACACATCGGCTCCTCGGCATTGCAGATGGCCAGGTCGCGGTCGCTCAACTTGTGCTCCACGCCATCGAGGGTGACAAAGGGTGTGCCTTCCGGCATCGTCTTCACCACAATCTTGTGGCCTTTCACCATGTCGCCATCGAAGCAATGCAACGGCTGGCCGTAGGCCATCATCACATAGTTCGTAATGTCGACGATGTTGTTGATGGGGCGCAAGCCTATCACGTTCAGCTTTTCCTTCAGCCAATCGGGGCTTTCCTTCACCTCGCAATCGGTGATGCTGACGCAGGCATAGCGGCGGCAAGCCTCCGAGTTTTCTATCACCACGTCGATGGGAAGGTCGTTGTTGTCGACGGCAAAGTCATCGACTGCAGGGCGATGGAGGCTGGTGGTATAGCCGTTTTGGACGAGCCAAGCATAGAGGTCGCGAGCCACGCCCCAATGCGAGAGGGCATCGGCACGGTTGGCCGTGATGTCCACCTCGATGAGCCAGTCGCTCTCCAAATGATAATACTCAGCTGCGGGCGTTCCCACCACCGCATCCTCGGGCAGCACGATAATGCCCGCATGGCTGGTTCCTATTCCTATCTCGTCTTCTGCGCAGATCATGCCGCACGAATCGACACCGCGCAGTTTCGATTTCTTAATCTGAAATTCCTTGTCGCCGTCGTAGAGCACACAGCCCAGGTCGGCCACAATCACCTTCTGTCCGGCGGCCACGTTGGGAGCACCGCACACAATCTGTGAAGGTTCCTGCCGTCCCAGGTCGACGGTCGTCACATGTAGATGATCGCTGTTGGGATGAATTTCGCAGGTAAGCACTTGTCCTACATAGAGTCCTTTCAGGCCACCACGAATAGACTGCACCTCTTCAAGTGCATCCACTTCAAGGCCTGTAGAAGTGAGCGCGTCGCACACCTGTTGCGGGGTCAGGTCGAAATCGACGTACTCTTTCAGCCATTTATAAGAAATATTCATTTTTAAATTACGAATTACAAATTACGCATGATGCATGACGAAATGTGTTTTCGTCATTTTGGCTGCAAAGGTACTAATAAACCTGCAAACCACGAAAGAAAATTGTCTTTTTCTTTTGCTTTTTGCTCGTTTATTAGTACCTTTGCACGCAATTTAGACGTGCATTCTATGGTTTACAATATTTTCAAGGGGCTTGGCATTGCCTTGGTGACCCCATTCAAGCAGGATGGCAGCGTAGACTACGACGCATTATTGCGGCTGGTGGATTATCAGTTGGAGAATGGAGCCGACTTCTTTTGCATCCTGGCCACCACAGGCGAAACGCCCACGCTGACAGCCGAAGAAAAGCTTCGCATCAAGAACTTGGTGGTTGATAAGGTACAAGCTCGCGTCCCTATCTTGATGGGTTGCGGAGGCTACAACACGGCCGCCGTGATGAATGAGCTGAAGAATGGCGACTTCAAGGGCATTGACGGTGTGCTGAGCGTTTGTCCCTATTATAACAAACCATCGCAAGAGGGTCTTTACCAGCATTTCAAGGCCATCGCCTCTGCCACATCGCTGCCCGTGGTGCTCTACAACGTGCCGGGGCGCACGGGTGTGAACATGAAGGCCGAGACCACTGTGCGCCTGGCCCGCGACTGCTATAACATCGTGGCCATCAAGGAGGCCAGCGGTAACTTGGAGCAAGTGGATGAAATCATCAAGAACAAGCCACGCGATTTCGATGTGATCTCAGGTGACGACGCCCTCACCTTCCCCATGGTGTCGTGCGGTGCTGTTGGCGTTATCTCGGTCATTGGCAACGCCCTGCCGCGTGAGTTCTCGAAGATGATTCGTCTGCAGATGCGAGGCGAATACGAGCCTGCACGCATCATCCACCACCGCTTCACCGACCTCTTCTCGCTGCTCTTCGTCGATGGTAATCCTGCTGGCGTGAAGGCTATGCTCCACGAGATGGGCTTCATCGAAAACGTCCTGCGCCTGCCATTGGTGCCCACACGCATCAGCACGCTGCAGCGCATGAGCGAAATCATGAAGGAGCTGAAGATTTAGAATACCCACAAAAACATCGGAGGCTAAAGCTCGAAAAGGTTACATCCGAATCTTTTTCAGCCAATCGGCAATTCTGTTGCCCAAATTCCTCGTGGAAGGTGGTGACTGGGGGTCATCGGGCATTGCAACGGGCTTGTTTCGCCAAGCCACATCCTTGTAATCATCGTTCAAGGCTTTATTCCTTTGGCAGGCCTCTGCTTCATCGTCGACCAGCAGCTCGTCGCCCTGCTCATGCTCCACATCCTTTATTTCAATCAGATAGGCCGA
Source organism: Prevotella sp. (assembly GCA_017619275.1). Taxonomy (GTDB): domain Bacteria; phylum Bacteroidota; class Bacteroidia; order Bacteroidales; family Bacteroidaceae; genus Prevotella. The sequence goes on from JAFZSR010000012.1 coordinate 5,722, forward strand.
ATGGTTGTCGCTATTCTGCGCCGTGCGGCGCGCCAACTCGGCAGCCGCCTCCTCGCATGAACGACTTTCGCGGAGTATCTTTAAGAGTTCCTCGTCGTCCATACGCTCCAGCATACCATCGCTGCAAAGGTAGAAATAGTCCCCCACCCTCACGTCGGTAATATGCACCAGCGTAGCCTCGGTTCGGTTCTTTTGGAAAGGCTGCATCACCTTCATGATGATGTTTCTGCGGGGCGATGTGGCCATCTCATAATAACTCAGTTCACCATTTTCATAAAGGAGCTGCACCAACGAGTCGTCGCGTGAGCGATAGCGCACCGGCTGGTCGATATCCGAAGGCCGCAGGTGGTAGATGCAACTGTCGCCGATGTGCGCCGCCAAGCACCCTTTTCTTCCGAAAGAAAGGAAGGTCATCGTGGTGCCCATTTTTCCCTCATGCCCTGTGTCAGCCTGGTTAAGTGCATCGTAGCCGCATGAGAGGACATGCTGAAAATGCTCGTCGCTCATTTGCCCCTCGCGGTCCAATAAAGCCTCGGCGGCAGCGCTCATCCCTTGGCAAACGGCAGCACTCGCTACTTCACCCAGCTCATGGCCGCCCAAGCCGTCGCAAACGATGAACACTCGGCTACCAACAATAGCAGCACCCGCAGCAGGATAGATGGCGTCCTCCTGTTGCTGGCGCGAGCCTATTTCATGGATGGCCTGAGGGGGGCAAAGATGAATCTTCATTCGTTGCTATTAAGTGCTTGCTCTATTCGTTCCATCACCTTTGCGCGATTGGTAAACCAGTCGATTGACCACACTCGCAACAGCTTCCATTCCAGACCACCAAGCACACCCGGTCTAACCACCTCGCGGTCGCGTTCGGTCTTCGTGTCGTAGTAGCCCTGCCCATCGCAAAGGATGCCCAAGGCATAGCGTTCCGGATGCTGCTTGTCTATGATGGCGACATCGATCTTGAACTGGCTGCGCCCCACCTTGGTGTCCACTCGATAGCCACGCTGGCGCAGCTCCTGTGCCAAAGCCTCCACAATGCTGTCGGCATGTGGAGAAGCTTTCATCTGCCCGGCTGCCACGGCCATCCTGCCGCTCTTGGCAAACTCCAGGAATCGCTTCAGGCCTTCCACGCCACGTGCGTTGCTGCGGTTCAAGTCAATCTGTTCGGGTTGCAACGTCGAGAACACCACCATCTCCTTTCGGGCACGGCTCACGGCCACATTTAGGCGGCGCTCGCCACCTCGGTTGTTCAGAGGTCCGAAGTTCATCGACACCTTGCCGCTCTTATCGGGACCGTAGCCTACGGAGAAGAGGATGATGTCGCGCTCGTCACCCTGCACATTCTCCAGGTTCTTCACAAAGACAGGCTCCTGGGCCTCGTAAGCCATCTTCTCCAGGTCGGGATGCTTGGCCAACTCCTCTGTGAGCAGGTCTTCGATGAGATTCTGCTGCACCTTGCTGAAGGCCACGATGCCGATGGAGTCGTCTTGCGGCAGTCGGCGTAGCGTCTCCTCCACGATGGCCACAGCCTCAGCACGGTTGCTGCGGGTGCGACCATGGTCGTAAACGCCATCCACTGGTACGAAGCGGACCCGCGATTGGCGGTCGTCGACGGAGGGGAAGGTAAACAAGCGTCCATCATAGTACTGGGAGTTACTGAAGGCGATAAGGCTCTCATGGCGCGAGCGATAGTGCCACGACAGGTAGTGCTCGGGCAGCGACAGAGTGATGCAGTCGTCGAGAATGCTCTCCATGTCGTCGATGTCGGCCTCGCTCTCGTCGATGGCGTTGGTGGTGAAGAAGCTGGTGGGCGGCATCTGCTTGGGGTCGCCCACCACGATAAGGTTCCGTCCACGGGCGATGGCTCCCACGGCCTCGCTGGTGGGCATCTGCGATGCCTCGTCGAACACCACCAGGTCGAAGGGCGGCTGCTTCAGGTCGATATACTGTGCCACCGAAATAGGACTCATCAGCATGCAGGGGCATAGCTGGGGCAGCAACGTGGGCAACTGGTCCATGATGCGGCGGATGGTGACGCCACGCCCGCCAGTGGCTATCCAGCGCTTCAACTGAGCCAGCTCCTGTGCCAGTTTGTCGCCTTTGTCGGGCTTGGCGGCATTGGCCGTGGCAGCAAGATGTGGCAGCTGCTTGGTCATTTGGCAATAGAGCATCTTCTTGGTGAGTTGCTGGAATTCGGAAGAAAGGTCGCGATAGCGTTTGATGGCATCGTCGAAGAGCACGCCATTGAACATGGACAGGTTCTTGTCGGCATCAATCATGTCGAGTGCCATGCGTTTGTAGGCTCCCCGCAGCACGCGGTCGGCCATGCTGCTGCCCGATGCTGGTTGTCGTTCCATCTCCTTAAGGACAAACTGCAACTGCTGTTCGCGCAACGCTGGCAGACGCATGCACCACTGCGCCCAGTCGCGGCTACGTTCCATGTGGGGCATCCACTGACTGATGCGGCTGTCGAGCATAGCCAACTGCGGGGCGTCGGCTCCCAAGTCGAAGCGACATAGCTGGGGCGTCAGCCTGGCCAGTGTGGTATTCAGTTCGCGACAAGCCTTGCTGCTGGCAGCACTCACCACTTGCTGACGGTCGCAACCGCAGGTGTGGGCCAACTGCTGACACTCCTCCAGCTGCTGGCACAGCGTCTCCACTTCATCCGGGTCGAAGTCGGCCTTATAGGCACGCATCCGCTTGGCAAAGGAGCGCTTGGCAAAGAAGCGTGGCAGGAACCACTTGGCCTCGATGGCATTCCATTCGGCTTGCAGTTGGCGGGGCTTCAGTTCAAGCACGTCATCGGTATATATTTGCAGCAGTTCCTCTTGCTTGGCGATGTATTCAAGCCATGTATTCAAACCATTAAAACTCAATGCATTGTCACGCGTAGCTTGCAGCGTTTCTTTTATTTGCTGACTCAGCCGCGGCAGCTCGTCGGCCAGCTGTTGGCGGGCGCGTTCCGAAGCATCGGTAATCTCCAATCCTTGCAGGGGATGGCTACTGGGATGCCCCGAAATCTGCATCACCGCATCCAACTCGCGCAGGCACTTCGCAGCCATGTCGAGCCGCTCGCTGGTGAGCACCTGCAAGAATTCGTTACTGGGATTAAGGGGTTCCACCTCGGGCATCGACTCGTAGCGGGCGATGCAGTCGTAGAGCGACAGGCCATGCTCGCGCTTGCGATGCAACTCCTCGGTATAGGCAATGAGTTCCTTGCGGCGGGCCATCAGCTCGTCGGCCACCTTGGTATATTGTATGCTGCTGTGCGCCGCCCCCAGTTCGAGCACCGCCTGCAGCTGTTGCAGCAAGTGGCTCTTCGTCATCTTGTTCGAGTGCATCTCCAAACAGAAAGGCGCCAGGCCAATCTTCTCCATGCGCGACTGCACCACCTGCAGGGCCGCCATCTTCTCGGCCACGAAGAGCACGCGCTTGCCATGGTAGAGGGCGTTGGAGATGATGTTGGTGATGGTCTGGCTTTTGCCCGTTCCGGGAGGGCCATAGAGGATGAAGCTGCGCTGCTGCCCCGACTCGATGACGGCTTCGAGCTGCGACGAGTCGATGTCGACAGGTAGCGCAAAGGCAGTGGGCGGCAGCGTACTGTCAGCCTGGCGCACGTCCACCTCGCCGTCGACGGCCGTCTCCTTGGCAAAGCGCTGTTGCAGCAATCCGTTGACGATATGGTTGCGGCGCATCAGCTCGCTGTTGCTGTGGATGTCGTTCCACATCACAAACTTGCTAAACGAGAACAAGCCCATCATGCCCTCCTCAATCACATCCCAGCGGGCAAACTCCTTCACGTGCGCCCTGACGATGCTGAAGATGGCCCGCATGTCAACACCGCTCGCATCCTTGGGCAGGGGCGAGAGGCCGGTAATGTTAATGCCAAACGTCTGGCGCAGCATCTCCACCAGCGTGGTATTAAAGGTGGTGTCTTCGTCGCGCATGCGCAGCACATAACTGCCGGCGCTCTTCCTCACCAACCGGGCGGGGAGCATTACCAGCGGCGCATAGCGGGGCACCACGCTCTTCTCGGTCTCATACCACTTCAGCATGCCCATGGCGAGGAACAGCGTGTCGGCACCGTTCTCCTCCATGGCCGTGCGACTCTCGCGGTAGAGCGTCTTGATGGCCGATGCCAGCTCGTCGGTGTCGAGATAGGAATAGAGTTGGTTTTGCTTCAACCCTTGTGCCACCACGCCTTCCAGCTCGTCGCGGTGCAGCCGTGAGATATAATAGTTGCCCTCGTCGGGCTGAATCTTCTGCTTCGTTGGCGACGGCATCAGCTCGTAGCTCTCGCCCGCCTGCAGATGGTCTTCGAGCACGTCGAGATCGAAGGATACAAAGGGGATGGTCTTCTTCGTGAGACGCAGGTTGAGCAGACTGTTGCGCATGGTAAAGTCGAGCAGCTTGCGCTCCCACACGTTCAGGCGGTCGGTGGGTGTCCCGGCCTCGGTGTCGGCCACGCTCACGTTGATGGTGCTCTGCTGCGCCACGCTCACGGTGGCAGTCTCACGCTGCGGAGTGCTCTGCGCCATCAAGGTACCGTCGGTCTGCAGGGGCAACGGACGCACATGGTCAAGGCGGCAACGGAAAACGTCGACAAAGAGCACAAAGTCGTCGGGCTTGGCCAGCAGTCGCTTTTCGGCCATGTCGACAGCCTCCTCAAAGGGCACTGGCTGCGAGGCGGTGAGGGCAGTAGACTCGATAAGCACCATCTCGTTAATGCCGTTGGCAGCCGACTTCAGCAGCAGCGAGGCATCGTCGCCCACGGTGTGCGGATGGTATTTGTTTGTCAGCCAACAGCCCACCATGGCATGGCCGCGCAAGAGTAATACTATCGGATGCAAGCCGCAAGCCTCCATGCACGAAGCCATGAGCAGCGACAGGTCGAGGCAGGTGGCGAGCTTCTGCCCCATCACCGTGGGAACCAGGCGCACACGCTGTCCCGTTCGCTCGAAGCTGGCGGGCGGAGCGCTATACACCAGTCCCTTTTCACGCAGGGCCGTATAAAGGCAAGCCACTTGGGCACGCACGCGGTTGGGGTCTTGGGTCTGATACTCGTCGAGCGAACCAGAGCCGGTGAGTTGTTCGAGCAACGCGGAAGCCCGCAACTGAACTGCCGACAGCTCGGGGCAGTTGGGCATCACAAAGGCCGAGAGCAACTCTGGCGACAGTTGTACACCGGGCCACTCGTCGAAGGCCAGCAGACGCAGCTCAAAGGTCTGTTGGGCCACAGGTGACTCAGCAGCATCGCCAACCACCACAGCCACATGGAAATGGACAACCACGCTCTCAGTCAGCTGGCGCAGTGTGTCGGCATCGGGCACTATCTGCAAGCGGCTCAGCACCACCACCTGCCCACGTGGCACCAGTTCCAAGTGTTCCTCCTGCGTTTCCATCAGGTCGCCACTCAGGTTCACAGTCACCTGCTGCCAATCGGCATCGGTGGAATTCTCTATCTCCACACGGCGCAGACACTGCTGGCCGTGCAGCCACATGGCATAGTTCAGCTGCGGCAGATAGTCAAGTCGAATCATCTCAAAATATTATGTACGCGTTAGTATAGCGTGCAAAATTACAAAAAAATACTGGAACGGCACCTTTTTCTTCTCTTTTTTTCTGCATTTCAACAATTATGTTGTAACTTTGCGCCATAAATAACAATTATCAACAACATCCATAACCATGAAGAAAACCCTATTCCTATTGAGCCTGATGCTGGCGCCCCTGGCATCGCAGGCTGCCGAGATTGCATCGCCCAACGGCAACATGCTGTTGAAGTTCTACATCGACGACCAAGGGCGACCCACCTACGAACTGAACTACAAGAACCGCCCCGTAGTGCTGCCCTCGCACTTGGGACTGGAGCTGGCCAAGGACAAACACGCTTCGAGGGGACTCGACGAGCGCGACCTGATGGACCACTTCACACTCGCCGGCGAGCAGACCACCACCTTCGACGAAACCTGGAAGCCCGTCTGGGGCGAAACCGCCACCATCCGCAACCACTACGTCGACTATGCTGCAACACTGTTGCAGCAATGGAAAGAGCCTCGTGCCCCCCAGCGCACCATCATCATCCGCTTCCGCGTCTACGACGACGGCATCGGGCTGCGCTATGAGTTCCCCCAGCAGAAGGAGCTGAACTACTTCCTTATCAAGGAGGAGCACACCGAGTTCAGCATGGCCGGCGACCACACCGCCTGGTGGCTGCCCGGCGACTACGACACGCAAGAGCAGGAAACCCAGCAAACGAAGCTCTCGGAAATCCGCGCCCGCATGCAGCAAGCCGTGAACTGGGGCAACTCCTCCGTGGCCGTCTTCTCGCCCACCGGCGTGCAAACCTCGCTGCAAATGAAGAGCGACGATGGACTCTACATCAACATCCACGAGGCTGCCTGTCTGGACTATGCCACCATGCATCTGGAACTGGTGGATGCCCAGACCAAAGCCCTCACCACCGAGCTGGGAGGCGGCAGCAATGCCTATACGCCGGCACCCAAGCCCTCGCCCTATCCCCTGCCACGCCCATTCACCTTCGTCAGCCATCTCACGCCCGACGCCACTGGCCTGAAGGGAGCCATGCAGACACCCTGCCAGACGCCCTGGCGCACCGTGATGGTGAGCGACGACGCCCGCGACATGCTCTCCTCGAACCTTATCCTGAACCTGAACGAACCGTGTGCCCTCGACGACACCTCGTGGATTCACCCCACGAAGTATTGCGGCGTGTGGTGGGAGATGATTGTGGGCAAGTCGTCGTGGAACTACACCGATGAGTTCCCCAGCATCAAGCTCGACAACATCGACTGGAAGAAGGTGAAGCCCAACGGCCGCCATGCCGCCAACAACGAAAAGGTGAAGCGCTACATCGACTTTGCCGCCAAGAACGGACTCGACGAGGTGCTGGTCGAGGGCTGGAACGTTGGATGGGAGGACTGGGCCAACATGTGGAAGCGCGACGTGTTCGACTTCCAGACGGCCTACCCCGACTTCGACCTGAAGATGCTCAACGACTATGCCCATAGTAAGGGCGTGAAACTGCTGATGCACCACGAGACCAGCTCCAGCACCCAGAACTACGAGCGCCACCTGGAGAAGGCCTTCCAGTTGATGAACCGCTACGGCTACGATGCCGTGAAGACGGGCTACGTTGGCGACATTATCCCACGCGGCGACCACCACTACTCGCAGTCCATGAACAACCACTACCTCCACGTGGTGAAGGAGGCCGCCAAGCACCACATCATGGTGAACGCCCATGAAGCCACACGTCCCACGGGCATCTGCCGCACCTATCCCAACATGGTGGGCAACGAGAGCGCCCGTGGCACGGAGTATGAGGCCTTTGGTGGAAGCCGCCCCGACCACACTTGCATCCTGCCCTTCACCCGCTTGCAGGGCGGTCCCATGGACTACACACCGGGCATTTTCGTCACCCGACTGAAGGAATGGAGCAACAACGACAGCTGGGCACGCATCACCATCGCCGGCTCGCTGGCACTCTACCTCACCATGTACTCGCCCCTGCAGATGGCCGCCGACCTGCCTGAGCACTACGAGCGATTCGACGATGCCTTCCAGTTCATCCGCGACGTGGCTTGCGACTGGGACGAGAGCATCTACTTGGAGGCCGAGCCTGCCGACTATATCACGGTGGCTCGCAAGGCGAAAGGCACTCCTAACTGGTTCATTGGCGGCAAGTGCGACGAGAACGGCCACGAGGCAGTGGTGAAGCTCGACTTCCTCGAGAAGGGACGCAAGTACCAGTGTACCATCTACCAGGATGCGCCCAACGCACACTATGAGACCAATCCGCAGGCCTACGTCATCACAAAGAAAACGGTGAAGGCCGGACAAACGCTGAAACTGAAAGAGGCTCCCGGCGGTGGCTTCGCCGTCTCGCTGTTCCCCATTCCCTGACAGGAAACACAGGAAAAGTCAAGCCGCTTTCTACAAACATCAGCCAGTCTTTTTATTTGAATTAACCGCGACGCGGTTTTTATAGATTACGACGTAGTTTATAAAAACCGCGACGTGGTTTATATAAATCGTGACGCAGTTTATATAGATTACGACGCAGTTTATAAAAAACACGACGTGGTATGAAGAATGTCTGCGTGTCAGCAGCATAAGTTTTGGCGCAGCGTGCATTTCCCTGACACCAATATTAAAAAAATAGGCGAAAAATGCAATTATTGCGGCTACCTTGCTCGAATGTGGAGAAAATTATGTAATTTTGCAAACTTGAATCAATACGAACGACATTTTAGGATAAAACAGGAAAAAGAAGCAGCACACAATGAGCGATAGTCAAAACAACAAGGCATTCTCCATGATTGCCGATATAGACGGAGATTTTTCCACTTTAATTGATGTAGAAACCCCTAACGAGGTGCCCATCCTGCCAGTCAGAAACCTGGTGGTGTTCCCTGGCGTGGTGTCGCCCATCCTCATTGGTCGCGAGTCGAGCATGAGATTGGTGCGCAAAGCCGAGAAGACGGGAACACTGATTGGTATCGTATGCCAAAACGACCCCGACGTGGATGCGCCAGGGTTTGAAGACCTTTTTGAATACGGCGTCTATGCCAAGGTGGTGAAGCAGCTTACACTGCCCAACGGAAGCATCACGGCCATCGTGCAAGGACTGGGACGCTTGCGACTGACCAGCATCACCTCGGAATTCCCATACCTCACAGGAACCGTCACAGCCGACACTGAAATCATGCCCGAGAAGCGCGACAAAGAGTGGAAGACGGCCATGGACGACCTGCGCCACAGAGTGGAAGAATACGTGAGCATCAGCGACGACCTTCCCGACGAGGCCGCCTTTGCGCTGCGCAACATCTCGAACAACATGATGGCGCTGAACTTCGTATGCTCCAACCTGCCTTTCACCACCAAGGAGAAGAAACGGCTCATCAGCGTCGACAGCATGAAGGAGCGCCTCTTCGAGGTGATGAAAGCGCTGAACCGCGAAATCAACCTGCAACACCTGAAGGCCGAGATACGCAACAAGACACGCGAAGACCTGGACGAGCAGCAGAAGAACTACTTCTTGCAGCAGCAAATCAAGAACCTGCAGGCCGAGATGGGAAGCGGAACCAGCCCCGAGAAGGCTGCCCTGCTGGAGAAGGCCAAAGGAAAGAAATGGACCGAGGAGGTGGAGAAAACCTTCTACAAGGAGGTGGAGAAGCTGGACAGCCTGCAGCAGCAGTCGCCCGATTTTAACGTGCAGCTGAGCTACCTACAGGCCTTCGTCAGCCTGCCCTGGGGCGAATACACCAAGGACAACCTCGACCTGCCTCGTGCACAGCGCATCCTCGACCGCGACCACTACGGCATGGAGAAGGTGAAGGAGCGCATATTGGAGTATATGGCCGTGCTGGCACTGAGAGGCGACCTGAAGAGTCCCATCCTCTGCCTCTACGGGCCTCCGGGCGTGGGAAAGACCTCGTTGGGCAAGAGCATCGCGGCCGCCATGAAGCGCAAGTACGTGCGCATCTCGCTGGGCGGACTGCACGACGAGGCCGAGATTCGCGGACACCGCCGCACCTACGTTGGAGCTATGCCTGGACGCATCATCAAGAGCATACAGAAGGCTGGGTCGAGCAACCCCGTGTTCATCCTCGACGAGATTGACAAGGTGACACAGGCCACCATCAACGGCGACCCCGCATCGGCATTGCTCGAAGTGCTCGACCCCGAACAGAACACCGCCTTCCACGACAACTACCTCGACGTGGACTACGACCTGTCGAAGGTGCTCTTCATCGCCACGGCCAACAACCTGGGCACCATCCCCAAGCCCCTGCTCGACCGCATGGAGGTCATCGAGCTGAGCGGCTACACCACCGAGGAGAAGATTGAGATTGCCAAGCGCCACCTCATTCCCCGCGAACTGGAGAACACCGGTCTGAAGACGCTGAAAGAGAAGCCTCGCTTCAACAAGGCGGCGATAGAGAAAATCATCGAACAATACACGCGCGAGAGCGGTGTGCGCCAGTTGGAGAAGCAAATCAACAAGGCCATGCGCAAGCTGGCCTATAGGATGGCGATGGCACCCAAAGATTCTGAGGAGGCTGCTATTGCCCCCGCTCAGAGCAAAGCAAAAGAAACCCATTCGGGAACCGTGGGAGGGGCCTCCATTGAAGACCTGCTCGGCAAACCACCCTTCTACCGCGACATCTACCAGGGCAACGACTACGCCGGAGTGGTCACCGGACTGGCCTGGACCAGTGTGGGCGGTGAGATTCTCTTCATCGAGACGTCACTGTCGAAGGGAAAAGGCTCGAAGCTTACCCTCACCGGCAACCTGGGCGACGTAATGAAGGAGAGCGCCGTGCTGGCATTGGAGTATGTGAAGGCCCACGCCTCCACGCTCAACATCGACTACCGCATCTTCGAAAACTGGAACATACACATCCACGTACCCGAAGGGGCCACACCCAAGGATGGCCCCTCGGCGGGCATCACCATCGCCACCAGCATCGCCTCGGCACTCACGCAGCACAAGGTGCGAAAGAACGTGGCCATGACGGGTGAGATCACCCTGCGCGGTAAGGTGCTTCCCGTGGGCGGCATCAAGGAGAAAATCCTGGCTGCCAAGCGTGCCGGCATCACCGACATCGTGCTTTGCCGCGAGAACGAGAAGGACATCAACGAGATACCCGCCGTCTACTTACAGGGCGTCAGCTTCCACTATGTGGAGGATGTGCAAGAGGTGTGGGCCTTCGCCCTCACCAACGAGATGGTGAAGAACCCAGTGGACTTCACGATAGAGGAAGCATAGGACTAACCCACCCCCAACCCCTCCCGTGCGGGAGGGGAGCTATATAGACAAACAAATGGAACAAGAAATAGAGCAGACTGCAGCAAATGTAACTAAACTCCCCTCCCGCACGGAAGGGGTTGGGGGTGGGTTTTATACTTTGCAGCACACCGACCCTTACTCTTCTGCACGTGCCGGCCTTATCACCACCGACCATGGAGAGATTGAGACACCCATCTTCATGCCCGTGGGCACCTGCGGCAGCGTCAAAGGGGTTCACTTCAGCGAGCTGGAAGAGCAGGTGAAGGCACAAATCATCCTGGGCAACACCTACCATCTTTATTTGCGCCCAGGACTCGACACGCTGCGCAAAGCTGGCGGACTGCACCACTTCAACACTTGGCAGCACCCTATCCTCACCGACTCGGGCGGCTTCCAAGTTTTCTCGCTCACCAGCATCCGCAAGCTACGCGAAGAGGGCTGCGAATTCCGTTCACACATTGATGGATCGAAACACATCTTTACGCCTGAGAATGTGATGGATACGCAGCGCATCATCGGTGCAGACATCATGATGGCGCTCGACGAATGTCCGCCCGGCGAGAGCGACTATCAATACGCCAAAAAATCGCTCGGATTGACGCAACGATGGCTGGAACGCTGCATCAAGCGGTTCAACGAAACCGAGCCACTCTACGGCCACCGACAGGCGCTCTTCCCCATCGTGCAGGGGTGCAAATACAAAGACCTGCGCCAGGATGCAGCCAAGCACATTTGCGACCTGCTGCCCACCATTGGCGACGGGCAGGGCGGCATGAGCATCGGCGGACTGGCAGTGGGCGAACCCACCGAGGTGATGTACGAGATGATTGAGGTGGTGAACGAAATACTGCCCAAGGACCGTCCACGCTACCTCATGGGCGTAGGCACACCGCAGAACATCTTGGAGGCCATCGAGCGCGGCGTCGACATGTTCGACTGCGTGATGCCTACCCGCAACGGGCGCAACGCCATGCTCTTCACCTATCAAGGAACGATGAACATGCGCAACAAGAAGTGGGAGCACGACTTCAGCCCCATCGACGCCGACGGCTGCTACATCGACCGCCTCCACACCAAGGCCTACCTGCACCATCTCTTCAAGGCGCAAGAGCTGTTGGCACTGCAGATTGCCAGCATCCACAACCTGGCTTTCTACCTGCGCCTCGTCGGCGACGCACGCCAGCACATCATCAACGGCGACTTCACACAGTGGAAGCGCTCAGTCATCAACGACTTAGGGCGAAGAATATAAGAAATGAAACGGCTCGACCTCTACATCATCCGCAAGTTCATTGGCACGTATGTTTTTGCCATTCTGCTGATTATCTCTATCAGCATCGTTTTCGATTTCAACGAGAACATGGCGAAATTTGCCACCAACCATGCACCGTGGCGAGCCATCATTTTCGACTACTACGCCAACTTCATCCCCTACTTCGCCAACCTCTTCTCGCCGCTCTTCGTCTTCATCGCCGTCATCTTCTTCACCTCGAAGCTGGCGGGCAACAGCGAGATTATCGCCATGCTTGCTTCTGGCACCAGCTTCCGACGCCTCATGAGGCCCTACATGTTCTCGGCAGCGCTCATTGCCGGCATCAACTACTACCTGGGAGCTTATGTCATTCCCAGCGGCAACATCGTGCGACAAAACTTCGAGACCATCTACAAAAACAAGAAGAAGCAAACCTCGGCCAACAACGTCACCCTGCAAGTGGGACCAGGCATCATTGCCAACATGCAGCAGTACGACAACATGAGCAAAAGGGGCTATGGTTTCAACCTCTACAAGTTCGAGAACAAAAAGATGGTAAGTCACATGACTGCCAATGTGATACAATACGACACCATCAGCGACGAGCGCTTCCATTGGAAGGCCACCAACTACAAGATTCGCACGCTGACAGGACTGCGTGAGAAGATAGAAAGTGGCATGCAAATCGACACGATGGTGATGATGGAACCCATGGACTTGGTGTACAACAAGGGACAACAGGAGCAGTTCACCTCGCCCGAGCTGCTGCGCTACATCTCGAAGCAACAGGAGCGCGGCTCCACCAACGTGGTGCAGTACGAGGTGGAATACCACAAGCGCATCGCCACCAGCTTCGCCTCGTTCATCCTCACCATCATCGGCGCCTCGCTCTCGGCCCGCAAGCGCAAGGGGGGCATGGGCCTCGCCCTGGGCATCGGACTGGCCCTCTCCTTCGCCTACATCCTGTTGCAAACCGTCTCGGCCACCTTTGCCATCCAAGCTGGCATGCAGCCCATGCTGGCAGCATGGCTGCCCAACATCCTCTACGTCTTCATCGCCTACTTCTGCTACCGGCAGGCGCCCAACTAACCTTGTGAAGGATTTAGCAGGAAAAGTTTTTTCTTTCAAAAAGCGAAACAAATTAGGCGAAAACTTGGTAGAGCGGGAAAAATAACGTATCTTTGCATGCGCAATGCACAATGCAGAGCAAGTACAAACACAGAAGAAACAAGATAGCATGCCAAACTTAGTAGCCATTGTAGGGCGCCCCAACGTGGGCAAGTCCACTTTATTTAACCGTCTGACCCAGAGCCGCCAGGCCATCGTGAGCGACGAAGCCGGCACCACACGCGACCGCCAGTATGGCAAGTGCGAATGGTGCGGACGTGAGTTCAGCGTCGTCGACACCGGCGGATGGGTAGTGAACAGCGACGACATCTTCGAGGAAGAGATACGTAAGCAGGTGGTCATCGCCACCGAGGAGGCCGACCTGGTGCTCTTCCTGGTGGACATCAAGAACGGTGTCACCGACCTCGACGAGGACGTGGCGCAGATTCTGCGCCGCTCAAAGCAACCCACGCTGTTGGTGGCCAACAAGGCCGACGACGGCAAGGACCTCTACGGCCAGTACGACTTCTACAAGCTGGGGCTGGGCGACCCCTGGTGCGTGAGCGCCGCCACGGGCAGCGGCACAGGTGATCTGCTCGACAAGGTGATGGAGCTGTTGCCTGAGAAGAAGGACGAGGGGCTGGAGGAGGGCATCCCCCGCTTTGCCGTGGTGGGAAGACCCAACGCCGGTAAGTCGAGCCTCATCAACGCCTTCATCGGCGAGGACCGTCACATCGTCACCGACATCGCCGGTACCACACGCGACAGCATCTACACCCGCTACGACAAGTTTGGCTTCGACTTCTACCTCGTTGACACGGCTGGCATCCGCCGCAAGAACAAGGTGACGGAGGACTTGGAGTTCTACAGTGTGATGCGCGCCATCCGCGCCATCGAGAACAGCGACGTGTGTATCCTGATGATTGACGCCACTCGCGGCATCGAAGGTCAGGACATGAACATCTTCCAAATCATCCAGAAGAACAACAAGAGCCTCGTGGTGGTGGTGAACAAATGGGACCTGGTGGAGGAGAAGTCGCAGGTGGTGATCGACACGTTCGAGCAGGCCATCCGCGACCGCATGGCTCCGTTCCGCGACTTCCCCATCATCTTCGCCTCGGCGCTCACCAAGCAGCGCATCTTCAAAGTGCTTGAGACGGCCAAGCAGGTTTACCAGAACCGCAAGCTGCGCATTGGCACCACGAAGCTGAACGAGGTGATGCTGCCACTCATCGAGGCCACGCCGCCGCCCAGCATCAAGGGCAAGTACATCAAGATAAAATACGTAAGCCAGGTGCCCGACACGCAGATTCCCACCTTCATCTTCTACGCCAACTTGCCGCAATATGTGAAGGAGCCTTACAAGCGCTTCCTGGAGAACAAGATTCGCGAGAACTGGACGCTCACAGGGTCGCCCATCAACGTGTTTATCAGGCAGAAATGAAATTAGGTTGGGTCTGGGTTTTCTCTTTGCTCCTCTGTCTTTCCTGTAGCTCTGGCGACGGCCGTGAGAACACGCCTGAGTGGCAGGCCACGCTGGCAGCCAAGCAATGCTATGAAGCACTCTATATGCAGAAACGGCCCGAAGGATTCCTCTACGGGCGCCAGCATGCAGGAGAGCTGCCCCAGGACTATCGCCAGCAGCTGCTCGAAGCCTACCGCAGCCATATACGACGGACAGAGCGTGAGCACGGCGGCGTGAAAGCCATCGACATGGCACGCAACGCCCTACCCGACTCCACGCTGGGTGTGATGCAGGTGTTCCTGCAACTGTCGTTCTACGACGGGAAGAAAGAAGAAATCGTGGTGCCGATGGTTCAATCCAACGGCACCTGGTGCATGAAGTGAAGCAGCTGCTGCAGCTCGGCGCCCCGATGCCCCGGCAGGACGATGTGATGATTGCCGATGGGCTGTGTGAGGAAGTAGTTGGCCTGTGACTTGTCGCTGAGGACGATTCGCAGTTGGGTGCGGCACAGGTCGCTGGCCGACTGGCAGCCCTCCAGACGTCCCTCGGCGATGAAGCTACGCTGCAAGTCGCCCGACAGCTTGAATACCGTGACAGGGCCAGGTTCCAAAAATCCCCTTATTCCCACTCCGATGCCCGACTCGAAATGCGTGTCGAGTTCGTAGCGCTGCACCATGTCGAGCGGTATGGTGCAATGGGCGAACAGTATCTCGCCCGCCGCGCAGTCGATGGCAGCAGGATTGGCCTGGAACCCCGACACCGCCGTTAGCGTCCGCCCCACCATCATCGAGAGCATGGCCGGCACATCGCCTTCGCAGCCAGCCACCAGCCCCTGTGCATTGAGCCTTGCCAATGCCAGGCAGCCCGTGTTGCCAACCGCCGAGAGCAAGTCGAAACACCGCAACGTGAACCCCTGCAGCCGATGGCGCTGCACCAGCCGCCGCAGTGCCTCGTAGATGCGTATGGCCCCAGGCAGTGCCGCACCGACAGCTGGCTCAGCCGCAGGCCAGTCCATCGGAGCCACCGGCAGTTCCTTGGTTTCGGCTATGACGTCGAGCAGCTCCTGCATCGGAATGTCAATGAGTTCAATGCCCAGCAGAGCCTTCACCCGTTCAGCATCGGCTTGACTGGCGATGAGCCAGTCCGACGGCTCTCCCACGATGCCCAGCCGCACGCCCTGCAGCCCTCGGAGCGCCTCGCTGGCCTTGGCCAACAGAAGAACCCGAGCCCGGACATAGTCGGCACGGCCGTGGATGATTTCGCCCCCGATGCCCTGCTGGCGCAAGAACGAGAGAATCTCCATCGAGGCAGCCAGCGAGTTGCTCTTGCCCGACGTGAGCAGCAGGAAGCCATGCCGCGCCTTGCCCAGGAGCGTGGGCAAGAGGCGGCGAAAGATGCCCTCGGTGCCGCCTGTGCGCACAAATATCAGACTGAGGGCATAGCGGCCATAGTCGCCGTAGTCGTTGCCCCGAAAGTCATACTCCAAGCCAAGGCTTGCCAGGAATTCCTGCGTCTGGGCTGCCACGGCCTCCTCGTTGTGCAGCTCCGAGGTGAGGGTGTAGATTGCAATTGAACGTTCCATCGTCGTTAAGCGTAAAAATATTCCTTGCAAAGTTACGCTTTTTTCCGAGAAGACGGACAAAAAATGCGAGGAAAAAGAAAAAAATGGCCGATGATGGTGCAAATGCGTGTTTTTTTTCGTAACTTCGCGCCATCATTCGGCAACTACAGCCACCGAGCAATTATGAACGAAACGAAAAACAAGCGACTGCTATCGCTCGACGTGCTTCGCGGACTCACCGTGGCGGGCATGATTTTGGTCAACAACGGCTATGGCGAAAGCTTCGAGATGCTTCGACACTCGAAGTGGAACGGCATGACGCCCTGCGACCTGGTGTTCCCCTTCTTCCTCTTCATCGTGGGCGTGTCGTGCTACCTCTCGATGTCGAAGTTCAACTTCAAGCCCTCGCGCCCCACCCTCCTGAAGGTGTTTCGGCGCACGGTGCTGCTCTTCGCACTGGGCCTGTTCATCAACTGGTTCGACCATGCCATCGAGGGCGACCTGCTCTGCTTCGGCCACCTGCGCCTATGGGCGGTGCTGCAGCGCATTGCACTATGCTATTTCTTCGCGTCGCTCTTCGCCCTCTACGTTCCCCACCGCTACACCATCCACACCATCATCGGCCTGCTGGCCGTCTATGCCATCATCTTGTTATGGGGCAATGGCTATGCCGAGGACGCCTCGGTGAACATCCTGGCGCAGGTCGACATCAGCCTCTTTGGCACGGAGCACCTCTACCACAAGAGCCCTGTCGACCCCGAAGGCCTCCTGGGCACCATCAGCGGCGTGGCGCATGTGCTGCTGGGATTCTGGTGTGGCCAGCAAATCAAGCAGCGCAAGAACATCGAGGAGAAGACGCTGGCCGTCTTTGCCCTCGGAGCCGTGTGCGTCGTGGGCGGCTATCTGCTCGACTATGGCCTGCCGCTCAACAAGCGCATCTGGAGCCCCAGCTATGTGCTGATGACCTGTGGTCTCTGCGCCCTGCTCCTGGCACTGTTCATCAATATGGAACGGTCGGCCCGCAACGCTGAACGCAACACCTTCTTCACCTTCTTCCGCATCTTCGGCGTCAACGCCCTCGCCATCTACGTCGCCAGCGAGCTGCTGGCCATCCTCTTTGGCCACTTCGGCATCAGCGACGCCATCTACAACGCCCTGCACTCCGTCATCCAGTGGGACAAATGGGCCTCGCTGGCCTACGCTCTCACCTTCGTGGGCATCAACTTCCTGATTGGCTACATTCTTTGGAAACGTAAAATATTCATTAAACTCTAAAACCACATGAAGACCATACCTCTTATCCTGCTCGGCGCCGCCCTCACGCTGGCAGCATGCAGCAGCAAAGACAACCAGCGCAGCACCCCTGCCACCAATGTTGAAAACGAAACCGAGCTGGCCAGCGACGACGAGCCACAGCTGCCGGAGCGCGGCGACTTCACCTTCGCCACCGACCTGCACGTGAGCAGCGTAGACGACCCCATCGCCGACAGCATCGTGGTCCACATCAAGCTCAATGGGAAAGAGCACCTGACGCTGGGCTGTACGCCCATCCCCCTCGACACCACCTACTGGACAGGCTTTGGCGACATCATAGAGGACGACATCAATTTCGACGGCATCGCCGACCTGCGGGTATGCCTCGGCCCGTCGAATTACTTTGGCAACTTCGTCTACGACGCCTGGCTGTGGAACCCCAAGACCCATAAGTTCGACTTTATAGAAGAGTTCAACGAGATAACGGATCCAGAACTCGACCCAGAGAACATGCGCATCAAAGGCTCGTGGCGGCTCGACAACGAATATGAGGAATCCGTCTACAAATGGGAGAAAGGCAAGCTGGTGAAAGAAAGCAGCAAGACCATCGACCTGAACGAGATTTACGAAGAATAATAACAGAAAACAGCCATGAAAAAGCTTCTCACCCTTCTACTGCTGCTCAGCACCATGGCAGCACAAGCCCAGACGGGAAAGGCTGCCTCCGACCAGGTGGCCAAGATTCGCGCCCGCTATGCCGAGGCCAAGCAGATGATGGCCAACGAAGGCGAAGACTGGATGACCCAAAACCACATCGTGGTGAACGCCACCTACATGTGCCCCGGCGCTGGGCCACGCAACGAGAACATACAGTTCTACTTCACACT
Source organism: Prevotella sp. (assembly GCA_017619275.1). Lineage (GTDB taxonomy): Bacteria > Bacteroidota > Bacteroidia > Bacteroidales > Bacteroidaceae > Prevotella. The sequence continues at coordinate 24,061 of JAFZSR010000012.1, forward strand.
CGACGAGGACGAGACGTCTGACAGCTTCTACTCGCGCACCCCCTACCTCATCACGCGCAGCTACAACGTGGCGCCACGCAAGTTCTACGAGGAATACCTCTACGACGCCAAGGGGCGCCTCATCTTCTTCTACTCATCCAACGACAGCTATGAGTCGGAGGCCAAAGACGAGTCGCGCTACTACTGGAACGCGTCGGCCAAGCTGGTGCACCAGCAGAAGCAGGGCGAGACGCTCTACTCAGAAGCCCAAGCCCGGGGGATGTCAGACCATCTTCTACAGACGTTCCGCATGCTCGTCATTCCGTAGTGGAAGAAGCCCCCTAAAACTAGTAAACAATGCTGAAAAATATCATCCCCACCGACGAGTGCGCACAGCTGCGCGCCCTCATCCACGAGAGCGAGACCATCGTCTGCGTATGCCACCAGAATCCCGACGGCGACGCCCTGGGCAGCAGCCTGGCGTGGGCCGAGGTGCTGAAGACCTGCTTCGGCAAGCAGGCCCAGGTGTTCGTGCCCGACCAATACCCCGACTATCTGCAGTGGCTGCCCAACAGCGAAAAGCTCATCCGCTACGACAAGCACCGCGAGGGCTGCGACTTCGTGCTGCAGCACGCCGACCTGGTGTTCTGCCTCGACTTCAACACCGCCCACCGCACCGCCGACATGGAGGCCTCGCTCTGCGCCTCGCCCGCCAAGAAGGTACTCATCGACCATCACCTCGACCCCGCCGTGCCCGCCGCCATCACCATCTCGCACCCCGAAGCCAGCAGCACCAGCGAGCTGGTGTTCCGCCTCGCCTGGCAGCTGGGATGCTTCGAGCAGCTGGGCAAGCAGTTCGCCGTGCCCGTCTACTGCGGCATGATGACCGACACCGGCGGCTTCACCTACAACAGCAACGACCCCGACATCTACTTCATCATCTCGCAGCTGCTCACCAAGCACATCAACAAAGACAAGATCTACCGCAACGTCTACAACAACTTCTCCGAGAACCGCCTGCGCCTCACCGGCTTCGTCATGCTCGAGCGGCTGGTGGTCGACGCCGCCCGCCACGCCAGCTACTTCACCCTGAGCCGCGACGACCTGCGCCGCTTCCACTTCATGAAGGGCGACGCCGAGGGACTGGTGAACATGCCCCTGCAGATCAAGGGCCACAAGCTCAGCATCTCGCTGCGCGAAGACACCGAGAAGGACAACCTGGTGTGGGTGAGCCTGCGCTCCGTCGACCAGTTCCCCTGCAACCAGGTGGCCGCCCGCTTCTTCAACGGGGGAGGCCATCTCAACGCCTCCGGCGGGCGCCTCTTCTGCTCCCTCAGCGAAGCCGTGGAAGTGGCGAAGAACGCCATCACCGCCTTTGAGAAAGAACTGAAAGGATAAACCCAAAACCATAAAAACAACAAGGCGCAGCCCCTCCCTTCAACTACTCTTTATACACATTTCCGAATGGTAACCCGAAGGGGTTTTCCATCGAAGATGTGTATAAAGAGTAGCTTTTTTCTAGTATAGCCCTCTCTCATTTTTCTTTTCAATATTGGTGTCCGGGAAAAGGAGCCTGCATCAGGACTTCTGCTTCAGACACGCAGACATTCTTTAGACCATGTCGTGGTTTTTATAGATTACGTCGTAGTTTATAAAAACTGCGTCACAGTTTATATAGGGCGCGTCGTAGTTCAAACAAATATCACAACACCTCCCATGATTTTGGGGGATTATCGACTTAGTCGAAATAATGGAGCCAGGTGTTCACGTCGTAGCGTTGCTTCACGTCGTGGGGCACCTCCACGGCGGGAGTGCCCATGAAAGCGGGCAGCTGCGAGGGGTGGTCCTTGCCCAGGATGAAGATGTTGTGCGGATGGTAGAAAGGGAACTGGGCGATGTGGGCGTTCTCGGTGAGCAGCTTCTTGTTGAAGAACAGGGCCTCGAGGGGTCGGCGTGTCAGCCCCACCTGTCCCTCCTGGAAGAGGTCGACCAGGCAGCGGCTCTGCCGCACATAGTGCAGGTACTCCTCATAGTCGATGCGGGACTGCCCACCCTCGCCCACCACGAGGAACTGGCAGGTGAAGCCTTGCTCCTGCAGGGTGTGCTTGAGCTGGTCGAGCCGCTCGCCACGATCCTTGCGCACGCCGCAGAAGAAGAAGTCGTAGCGCGGCACGTCGTCGTAAGGCTCGGGGAAGCGATAGAACTGGGGGGCATAGGTCATCCCGTAGTCGGCCGACTCCTGGGGGTCGAAGCTCACCAGGTGGTAGCCCATCTGCTTCATGCGCTCCACACGCTGCGCCACCTCGTCGGGGGGGATGAAGAAGCGCAGGCAGTTGTTGAAGTACTGGAAGCGGCGCACCCCCTTGGGCGTGAGCCAGGCGATGGCTTGCAGGGTGCGCAGGTTGGTGACGCCGTTCACGATGAGGCGGTCGCCGCTGCGCAGGGTGGTGAGCCACTGGTAGCCGCGGTAGCCCGTGATGAGCTCGGTGAGGCGGCCGCCCAGGGGGATGCGCCCCACAAGCAGGAACTTGAGCACCCGGCGCGGGAAGGAGCGGGGCTGAAGGGCAAAGTCGGGGACGAACACCAGGTCGTGGCCCGCCGCCAGCCCGCCGAAGATGTAGGCGGGGGCCTCGTCGACCACCTTGGGATAGTAGAGTGCCATAGCAGTGCTTTCGATTGATGATGCAAAAGTAATGCTTTTCGGCGGAATGAGGACAGGAAAAGGGTGTTTTTCGGCGCCAGCGGAGCGGTTTTTTGTATTTTTTTGCAGATTACGATGGCGGTCTCGAAAAAAAACGCTATTTTTGCAAAAATCTTTTCGCTACGACGACGACCTGCATGAGCAACACCCCTACCCTCACCCACGAGGAGCTGCGGCAACGCTTCAACCCCGACGGCTCGCTGCTGCGCCGCCAGCAGCTGCGCATGCTCGACATGCTGCTGGTGCTCGACGATATCTGCCAGCGCCACCACATCCGCTACTGGCTGAGCAGCGGCACGCTCATCGGCGCCCTGCGCCACGAGGGCTTCATCCCCTGGGACGACGACCTCGACGTGGAGATGATGCGCAACGACTATCTGCAACTGCTGAAGGTTCTGCCACAGGAGCTGCCCGACTGGATGGCCCTGCAAGACGACACCACCGACCCCGCCTACTTCTTCTTCTATGCGAAGCTGCGCGACCGACGCTCGCGCCTTGAAGAGACGAACAACTACGACCGCCAGCTGCGCGAGCGCGGCATCTACATCGACATCTTCCCCTTGGAGCGCCAACGCCGGTGGCTGCACATCGTGGGCGAGAAGACCGTGGGCCACATGTACAAGGTGTGGCGCACCAGCACCGACGATGCCCGCAGCCTGCGCACCGTGAGGCGCATCTTCGGCTTCAACCGCCGCGTGGTGTTCCCCGTGCTGCGCTTCCTCTGCCGTGTGCTGGGGGCAAAGGTCGTCACCAGCGGCATGGGCATCCCCTTCCATAATCCCCGCTACGAGCAAGACATCTTCCCCCTGACCACCCATGCCTTCGAGGGGCACCAGCTGCCCGTGCCCAAGGATGCCGACCACCTGCTGCGCGGCATCTACGGCGACTACCTGCAGCTGCCCGACCTGAGCGGGGTGGCTCCTCATGCCAACAAACTTGAATTCTATGACGAAACATCCAGCCAAGATTGACGTGGCAGTGCTGCTGCTGTTCTTCACGCGCACCGACTCGTTCCAGAAAGTGTTCGACGAGGTGCGGCGCGCCCGCCCCTCGCGCCTGTTCCTCTTCCAAGACGGTCCGCGCGGCGAGCGCGACTTGGCAGGCATCGAGGCCTGCCGCGCCATCGTGGCCGACGACCAGATTGACTGGGAGTGCGACGTGCACCGCAACTACCAGGAGCACAACCTGGGTTGCGACCCCTCGGAATACCTGTCGCAGAAATGGGCGTTCAGCCTGGCCGACAAGTGCATCGTGCTCGAAGACGACGACGTGCCCTCGCAATCGTTCTTCCCCTTCTGCAAGGAGCTGCTCGACCGCTACGAGCACGACGAGCGCATCAGCATCATCGCCGGCTTCAACACCGACGAGGTGACGCCTGGCGTGCCCTACGACTATTTCTTCACCTCGGTGCAGAGCATCTGGGGATGGGCGTCGTGGCGGCGCGTCATCGACCGTTGGGAGGGCAACTACGCCTTCCTCGACGATGACTTCAACATGCGGCAGCTGGAGGCCTTGCGGAAGCAACGCGACTACCGCGACGAGATGATCAAGATGTTTCGCGACCACCGGGCCACGGGCAAGGAATACTACGAGAGCATCATGTGGGCCGACATGGTGCTCAACTCGGGCCTTACCATCATGCCCACCAAGAACCTCATCAACAACCTGGGAGCCACCAACGACTCCACCCACTACTCGGCGCTGCCCACGATGAATCACCGCATGCGCCGCATCTTCACCATGCAGCGCCACGAGCTGGAGTTTCCCTTGAAGCATCCGAAGTATGTGATTGAGAACGTGGAGTATAAGGAGCACCGCTACAAGGTGCTGGCCTGGAACCACCCGTGGACGAAGGTGTGCAACTCGATGGAAGAGCTGTGGCTGAACCTGAAGGCGGGCAACTTCAAGTTCATCGCCACGTCGGCTGCCCGCCGTCTGCGCAAATGGACAGGCCGCGACCAGCACAAATAGAAAAATCAGTATAACAATTCGACGAGCGGCTCGATGGCGCTCGGCACCATCCCTGTTATCTTTTGGTGCAAGGCCACGCGCTGGCGCACCTCGGTGCTGCTGATGTCGAGCAGCTCGGTGTGGGCGATGCGCACCGTAGGCGGAAGGGCTGTCGTGTCGATGGTGCTTCCGCGACGCGGATAAACCACGATGGGATAGCGAGCCATGATGTCGGCAGCACGATACCAGCGGCCGAAGCTCTGCCAGTTGTCGCCACCTATGAGCAACGTGAAAGCGTGCTGTGAAAATTCGGCATCAAGGTGCTGCAGCGTGTTCCAAGTGTACGACGGACGCGGCAGGTGCAGCTCGTAGTTGCTGGCCACGATGCCCTGCTCGCCATGCAGGGCGATGCGCGCCAACTGATAGCGCAACTGGTCGGGCAGCAGCTCACTGCTCCCTGCCTTCAGCGGGTTCTGCGGCGACACCATCAGCCACACCTCGTCGAGGCCAGCCACCTGCAACAACTGTCGAGCCAGTGACACGTGCCCCACATGGATGGGGTTGAACGAGCCGCCGAAGATGCCAATCCTACTCATGCAGGAAAGCCTCCACCAGGCTCAGCGTCTCGGCCTCGGCAACGGCGAGGTCGTCGTTCACAACGATATGGTCGAACTGCGGGGCGAAGGTCAGCTCATACTCGGCCTTGGCCAGACGGTTCTCGATGGCCTCGGGGGTGTCGGTGCCGCGTCCCTCCAACCTTCGGCGCAGCTCCTCCACCGAGGGGGGCTGGATGAACAGGCTCATGGCCCGCTCGCCGTAGTACTTCTTGATGTTCAGGCCTCCCTTCACATCCACGTCGAACACCACGTTCTGCCCCTGCTCCAGCTGGTTCTCCACCTGCTGCTTCAGCGTGCCGTAGAAGCGGTCGGCATACACCTCTTCATACTCCAGGAACTCGTCGTTCTCAATGCGCTGGCGGAACTCCTCGGGCGAGAGGAAGAAATACTCCACGCCGTTCTGCTCGGTGCCACGGGGCGCACGACTGGTGCACGACACCGAGAAATAGAGGTTCAGCTCGGGGTGCTCGCCCATCAGCCAGTTCACTATCGTGCTCTTCCCGCTGCCGCTGGGAGCCGAGAAAATAAGCATCTTGCCTTTATTCATTTTGGAAAGAAATTATAATACTTTATGATATTGCATCAGGACAGAAATGATGATAATTATGATAATTTCTGTCCTCTTTTATACGAGAGCAGATACCCTTTTTTTACCTTGAGCGCATCACAGGGCATTAAGCACCTGCTCCTTGATTTGTTCCAGCTCGTCCTTCATCTGCACCACGATGTTTTGCATCTCGGCTTGGTTTGACTTGGAGCCAGTAGTGTTGATTTCACGGCCCATCTCCTGGGCGATGAAGCCCAGCTTCTTGCCCTGTCCGTGGCCGTCGGCCATCGTCTCGCGGAAGTAGCGCAGGTGGTTGGCCAGCCGCTGCTTCTCCTCGCTGATGTCGAGCTTCTCTATATAATAGATGAGTTCCTGCTCCAGGCGGTTCTTGTCGTAGTCCACGCCGGGAATCTGCTGCAGACCGTCGGTGATGCGCTGGCGAATCTTCTCCACACGCCCTTTCTCGTAGGGTTCTATCTCGGCCATCAGGCGCTCGATGTTGTCAATCTTCTCGGCGAACTTCTTTTCGAGTGCCGCCCCCTCCTGCTTGCGGAACGCTACCAGTGCGTCGATGGCCTTGTGCACGGCCTCGCTGGCTGCCTTCCACTCCTCGGGGGTGAGCACCTCGTTGTCGGTGCGCGTCAGCACGTCGGGCATACGAGTGAGCGTGAACATCCAGTCGGCCGGTTCGGGGATGCCCGTCCTGCTGGCGATGTCTTTCAGCTGGTGATAGTAGTTCTCCATCAGCGCCCCGTTCACTGGCGTGGGGTCAACGCCCGTGTCTTTCTCTATCCAAAGGGCGAAGTCCACCTTGCCACGCTCCAGGCGAGCGGCTATCAGCTGGCGAATCTCCATCTCCTTCTCACGGTAGAGGGGTGCCACACGCGTCAGCAGGTCGAGCTGCTTGGAATTGAGCGACTTGATTTCGGCGCTGATTTTCTTGTCCTTGAATGCTACGACCGCCTTGCCGTAGCCCGTCATACTCTGTATCATTCTTATATTTGTTAATTCAATTTTCTTTCACGATGATGGGTTGCTCCACCTCCTTGCGCCACTGCTTCAACCAGTCGAACCATTCGCTGGCGCTGTGGAAGCCAAACTCCTCGTTGGCCGAGCAGTAGCAAAGCTTATAGTGCATCTTGCTGCCGTCAATCTTCAGCACGTAGGCATAGTTGTCCTTGTTGGCAGGCTCCTCGCTCACAATGTTCTTCTGCGCCACCAGCACGGCCAGGCCCACGGTCTCGGGTTTCCAGTTCAGCGTGTCGGTCGAGGGATAGTCGGTGCCCCAGCAGGCGCGCAGCCCCTTCTTGTCGGAAAACTCCGTGGAACCTTTCACATTGATGATGCCCGTGGAGAAGGCATAGCCTTTCACGTCGCGATTGAAAAGCACATCCACGTCGGTGTCGCGGTGCCCAGCATACTGCGTGTAGCGCAGCGTCATGTTCACGGCAGGCTTCGTAGCCTCAGGCTTCCACCCTTGGTCCACCACCTCCACGATGGAGCGCAGCGGACCGTAGCTGATGACACGCTGGGTGCGCGTCTTCACCGGTTCGATCATCGTGGGCTGCTTGCCGTCCCATCCACGGAACGCTCCCAGGCCGAAGGTGTTGCCCACCCAGAGCACGTCGTCGCCATAGCCCTGCTCTTTCTGCTCCTTGCTGGTGTAGAACTGGGTGGCCTGCAGCTCCAGGCGTTTCTTGAACTTGCCATAGAGGTCGATTGTCTGGCGCTGGTCGAAATAGATGCGAATGCCGTTCAGCTCGCTCTCGAAGTCCACGCCATGATGGTGCTGCAGATTGTAGCTATTGGCACAGTCGCCACGCACGGTGATGCTCTGGATGAAGTTGTCGTGCTTGTTCTTCTCCTTCACCTTGTCGTTGCGCATCAGCATCTCGGCATACACACGGGCGGGATAGGTCCTCGGCTCGCCCTCGGCCATGAGCGTCACGGTGTAGGTTTTCTTCTCCCTCGGCCCCAGGTCGACCAGGAAGCACAGCTCGTCCATCTGCTCGTCCAGGTCGAGGTCGTCCAGCTGGCAGGGCACCTCTTGGCTGTTGCACTTCACCAGCGCCGAGCTCACCATGCCACGGTTGGCAAGGCTCAGCACCACGGGCTGGTCGGTGCGTGCTTGGCGTGAAGGATTCTCCACACTCACGGTGAAAACCTGCTGTGCGCTGGCTCCCAGCGCGGCACCGAGCGCCAATGTTATAAACAATTTCTTCATATTCTACATTTTGGTTTCAGCAAAGTTACATAAAAACAAAGAATAAGCCATTTGAAATTAAAAAAAATTAGGTTAAAACTTGTCAGATTCAAGAATTTTTAGTAATTTTGCAGCGCGATTTAACAAAAGTAAAACATTTTGGTGCGTAAGCTCTGTCTTTTCTATCTGCTCGCATTGACGGCTCTGCTGGGTTGTCAGTGGCAAATGCGCCCCGAAACGGAGCAGCAAGAGACCCCCGCCACCGTGGTCATCGACCGCTTCGACCGCCTGGAGAGCCTCTATATCACCGTGGCCGACTATGCCGCACTGCGCCAGATGAAGACCGACTACCCGCAGCAGACTCGCACACTGGTGGAAAACGTGCTGCAACTGGGCGAGGTGAACGACCCAGAAATCAACTCGCGCTTGCTGGTTTATTTCCAAGACACCACTCTGCAAACCATCGTCAACGACGTGGAGCGAATCTTTGAGCGTACCGACGACCTGGACCGCCAGCTCACCAAAGCCTTCAAGCGTCTGCAGACAATGCTGCCCGGCCTGGAGATGCCCAAAGTCTACGCACAGATTGGCTCGCTCGACCAAAGCATCGTCGTGGCCGACAGCATCCTGGGCATCTCGCTCGACAAATACCTCGGTGCCGACTATCCCGCCTATCTGCGCTATGGCTACAACGAGCAGCAGCGCAGCATGATGACGCGCGAATACATTGTGCCCGACTGTCTGGGCTTCTATCTGCTCAGCCTCTACCCCATGCCCGAGGCTGCCGACACCGTGCCCGAACTGAGTCATTGGCACATGTCGAAAATCCAGAGCGTGGTGAACCAGGCCATGGGGCGCAAGGTGTTTACCAACGACAACATTGAAATGCTGGCCCACTTTCGTCAGCGCCACTCACACACCTCCACACACAACTTGCTGATGCTCAGCCGCCACCAAGTGCTGGCCGAAGAAAAGCGCTGAACGCAAACCGACGTCAAGAGAAGAACCGTCTGCGCCAGGACTTATGCCCCGGACATGCAGACATTCTTCAGACCACGTCGTGGTTTTTATAAACTACGTCGTAATTTATAAAAACTGCGTTACGATTTATATAGACCGCGTCGTGATTTAAACAAATAAAAGACTGTCGGGGATTAACTTTTCCAGTGGTTAAAAAATCAAAAATCGTTTCAAGAAAATGGCCGGCACAAACTCTTTTCGCACGCTTTTTTGTACTTTTGCATCGAAAATTAAACGGATAAAAGTTCAGCATAGAAATATAATGAAAAAGAGAAGAATCATCTACTGGATGACCCTGCTACTGCTGCCGGCAATGCCCCTTCAAGCACAGCGGCAGTGGACGCTCGACGACTGCATCAGCCACGCTATGCAGCACAACATCACCTTGCAGAAAAGCAAGCTGCAACTGCAGTCGGCCTCAGAGGACGTGAAGGCCCAGAAGGGCGCACTGCTGCCAACACTCAGTGCCAGCACCAACCACAGCATCGGCTACCAGCCGTGGAAAGACAACGGCATCGCCACCGTGACCAACGGACAGGTGAACACCAAAGTGGACAAGACCTACTACAACGGCTCCTACGGGTTGAACGCGCAGTGGACCGTGTGGAACGGAGGGCGCAACCGTAACAACGTGAGGATGAGCGAGCTGAGCGAGCAACAGGCAGAGCTGAGCGTCAGCGAACAGGCCAACAGCATCGAGGAGCGCATCTGCCAGCTCTACACCCAGTGCCTCTACATGCGAGAGGCCATCCGGGTGGACAGCGCCATGCTGCAGACAAGCCTGAAGAACGAGAACCGAGGCAAGGAGATGGTGGAGGCCGGACTGCTGGCCAAGGCCGACTTGGCACAGCTTACCTCGCAGCGGGCCTCCGACGAATACAACCTGGTGGAGGGCTGGAGTCAGCTGGAAAACTACATGCTGCAGCTGCGCCAACTGTTGGAGCTGAAGGCCAACGACCAGTTTGACATTGCCGACACTGAGGGCACCGACGCACAAGCCTTGGCACCAACACCATCGCTCGTCGACATCTATGAACAAGCTCTGGAGCAGCGGCCGGAGATAAAGAGCAGGCAGATTGGCATCGAGAGTGCCAACGTGCAGCTGGCCATCGCCAAGGCAGGGCACATGCCCACCATCGCCGTCACCGGAGGCGCATCGACCAACACCAACTCGCTCTCGAACAACGGATGGGGCAACCAGATGAAAACCAACTTCGGACTCACGGGAGGTCTGCAGCTGAGCATGCCCCTCTTCGATGGACGCCAGACGAAAACCAACGTGGCCAAGGCCAAGCTGCAACAGCAACAGGCCCAGCTGGACCTGGCCGACCAGCAGAAGCAGCTCTACCAGACCATTGAGGGCTACTGGCTCGACGCCACCACCAACCAGCAGAAGCTGCAAGCTGCCACCGCCAACGTGGAGAGCGCACAGGCCAGCTACGACCTGCTGCAAGAACAGTTCAACGTGGGACTGAAGAACATCGCCGAACTGCTGAACGGAAAAGGACAGCTGCTGCAAGCACAGCAGAACCGACTGCAGGCCAAGTATCTCACCCTGCTCAACCAGCAGCTGCTACGCTTCTATGCTGGCTCCCATTCATCCCATTAACCCCACTAAACCATCAATCCCATCATAATGAAAAAGACACTCATCATCGCCGCCATCATCATTGCCGTGGGCGTGGCAGCCTATTTCCTGCTGGCCGGCGGACAGGCCAAGCAAACCGTGGAATTCGATACCGCCAAGGTTGAGAAGACCACCATCCAGAACAGCATCACCGCCACGGGCACCATCGAGCCTGTCACCAGCGTCACCGTGGGTACGCAGGTGAGCGGCATCGTCAGCCGACTCTATGTCGACTATAACTCGGTAGTGAAGAAAGGGCAGGTCATCGCCGAACTCGACAAGACCAACCTCACCAGCGAGCTGCGCACCGCCAAAGCTAACCTGAGCAGCGCACAGAGCACGCTCAACTACGAGCAGGCCAACTATAACCGTTACAAGACGCTCTACGAAAAAGGACTGGTGAGCGCCAACGACTATGAGACAGCACACCTGTCATACCTAAAGGCAAAAGACCAGGTGACCACCTCGGCACAGAGCGTGCAGCGCGCACAAACCAACCTGGGCTACGCCACCATCACTAGCCCCATCGACGGCATCGTGCTCTCGAAGAGCGTGGAAGAGGGACAAACCGTTGCCGCCTCGTTCAATACGCCCGAGCTGTTCACCATCGCACAAGACCTGACCGACATGCGCGTCATCGCCGACATCGACGAGGCCGACATCGGCGGCGTAAAGGAAGGGCAGCGCGTGATGTTCACCGTCGACGCCTTCCCCGAAGACCACTTCCAGGGACAGGTGACACAGGTGCGTCAGCAGGCCACCACCGAGAGCAACGTCGTCACCTACGAGGTGGTGATTGGTGCGCCCAACAACGACCTGAAGCTGAAGCCCGGTCTAACGGCCAACGTCACCATCTACACCCTTGAGAAACCCGACGTGCTGGCAGTGCCGAGTAAGGCCCTGCGCTTCGTGCCGGTAGAGACCATCCTCACCGAGGAACAGAAGATTGAAGACGTGGAAGCACGGCAGAAAGTGTGGACGCTGGAGGGCAACACCTTTAAGGCACACGCCGTGGAGACCGGCATCACCAATGGCGTGCTCACCGAAATCATCGGCGGCATCAACGAGGGCACCGAGGTCGTGACAGGCTTCAATATCACTGGCGGCGAAATGCCGGAAATGGGAGGCGGACAGGCACAGAACCCCTTCATGCCCAGACCTCGTGGCAATAACAGACAGAACGGGAATGGTCAGCAACAGCCAAGAAGATAGCGGACCCTCCCCCCAGCCCCTCCCTGCAGGGAGGGGAGAAGATAGTTCTGCTAATAGTGTAACCAATGAGTTATAAGACTGCATCACCAGACAGGTACAAGATACTGAAAGCATTCGCCAGAGAAAACCGAAAGAATGCTACTGTGGCAGAACAAGTATTGTGGGACTATCTGAGAGCCAACCGGCTTGGGGTAAAGTTTCTAAGACAACATGTTATAGGTGACTACATTGTTGACTTTGTATCACAACACAGTGGGCTTGTAATTGAAGTAGACGGCGGGTATCACGCTGAGCCGAAACAAAAAGAGGACGACGAGTGGAGAGAAAAAAGACTGGAGCAGATGGGCTATCACATTCTGCGTTTCTCAAACGAAGAGGTTCTTTATAATATAGAAGATGTAATAGAACAAATAGAACATTATTTCAATGAATGAATACAATACCGACAATGTAACCACTCCCCTCCCTCACAGGGAGGGGCCGGGGGAGAGTCCGGAGATGCGTCGTATTATCATTGAGCTTCAAAACGTGAAGCGCTACTTCCAAGTGGGTAGCGAGACGGTGAAAGCCTTGCGCGGCGTGTCGTTCAAGATCTACGAGGGCGAGTTCGTCACCATCATGGGCACCAGCGGCAGCGGCAAGTCGACGCTGCTCAACCAGCTGGGATGCCTCGACACCCCCACCAGCGGCGAGTACTTCCTCGACGGCGTCAGCGTGCGCACTATGTCGAAGACGCAGCGTGCTCACCTGCGTAACCGCAAGATTGGCTTCGTGTTCCAGAACTACAACCTGCTGCCCAAGACCACTGCCGTGGAGAACGTGGAGCTGCCGCTGATGTATAACTCGCAATACAGTGCTGCCGAACGCCGCGAGAAAGCCATCAAGGCCCTGCAAGCCGTGGGACTGGGCGACCGTTTGGAGCACAAGAGCAACGAGATGTCGGGCGGACAGATGCAGCGCGTGGCCATCGCTCGCGCACTGGTGAACGACCCTGCCGTGCTGCTGGCCGACGAGGCTACGGGTAACCTCGACACGCGCACCTCATTCGAGATGCTGGTGCTCTTCCAAGAGCTTTACCACCAGGGGCACACCATCATCTTCGTCACCCACAATCCGGAGATTGCCGAATACGCCAGCCGCAACATCAATCTGCGCGACGGCAAGATTCGCGAGGACACCATCAACACCAACATCAAGTCGGCAGCCGAGGCACTCGCCGCACTGCCCATACCGAAGGACGACTAACAAAACCCACCCCCAGCCCCTCCCGTGCGGGAGGGGAGCCAATATAGACGGGGAGATGGTATTGTTGAATAAATACACACATGTTATTAACTAAATAAAAAAGGAGACCCCAAGAGTAACCAAACGCCCCTCCCGCTCGGGAGGGGTTGGGGGTGGGTAAATGAATATACTCAATCTTTTCAAAGTCAGCTTCAAGGCCGTAGCCAACAACAAGATGCGCAGCTTCCTCAGCATGCTGGGCATCATCATCGGCGTGGCTGCCGTCATCATCATGATGGCCATCGGACAAGGCTCGAAGGAGAGCATTCGCTCCGAGCTCTCCACCATGGGCACCAACCTGCTCACCATACGCCCCGGCGCCGACATGCGAGGTGGCGTGCGCCAAGACCCCTCGGCCATGCAGACGCTGAAGATGGCCGACTATGAGCGCATCGTGCGCGAGAAGAAATACGTGTCGTACGTCTCGCCGGAGGTCACAGCCAGCGGCCAGGTCATCTACGGCAACAACAACACCAACACCAGCATGTATGGCGAGTCGACGGAGTATCTCGACATCAAGCAGTGGCCCATCGAAGAGGGCGAGTGCTTTACCGAGGAGGACATCAAGAAAGCGGCGAAGAAGGTGGTAATCGGCAAGACCGTCGTCGACGAGCTCTTCGGCGGCGTCGACCCCATCGGCAAGACAGTGCGCTTCAAGTCGATTCCCATGACCGTTATCGGCGTGCTGAAGTCGAAAGGCTACAACAGCTGGGGTATGGACCAGGACAATGTGATGATTGCCCCCTACACCACCGTGATGAAGCGCATCGCAGCCCAGACATGGTTCTCGTCCATCGTCTGCTCCGCCGTGACCGAGGAGATGAGCGACCATGCTATTGAGGAGCTGACGCAGATACTTCGCGACAACCATAAGCTGAAGGGCGAGGCCGTCGACGACTTCACCATCCGCTCGCAGGCCGAGATGATGGAGACGATGTCGACGACAATGGACACCGTCACCATCATCCTCGTGGTGGCAGCCGCTTTCTCGCTGCTCGTGGCTGGCATCGGCATCATGAACATCATGCTCGTCTCGGTGACCGAGCGCACCAAGGAGATTGGCCTTCGCATGGCCGTGGGAGCTACAGGCCCCGTCATCTCGTTGCAGTTCCTCATCGAGTCGGTGCTCATCAGCCTTACGGGTGGACTGCTAGGGGTTATTGTGGGCGTCAGTGCCAGTAAATGGGTGGTGCCAGCCTTCGACATGCCCAGTAGCGTGCCCGCTTGGAGCATCTGGCTCTCGTTCTTCGTATGCGTGTGCATCGGCATCCTCTTTGGCTACATCCCCGCACAGAAGGCTGCCAACATGGATCCCATCGAGGCCATCAGGCACGAGTAGAAAATGGAAAACCTGGAAATCATGATGACGCTCTTTGCCATCGTCATCGTGGGTTACATCGCTGGAAAAACGGGCTATATGGGAGGCGACTTCGACCGTCGCCTCTCTAATATTATCATCGACATCACCTGCCCGGCGCTCATTCTCTCTTCCACCATGGGCGGCACCCTACCCCACCGCGACATGATTCTGCCGCTGCTGCTCATCAGTCTGCTCACCTATCTTTTTTTGACTGGCGTAGCCTTCCTGCTGCCCCGCTATCTCTGTTCACGACGTGAAGAGCAGGGCGTGGTGGGCTTTGCCCTGATGTTCGGCAACGTGGGCTTCATCGGCTATCCCGTCGTCGCCTCCATCTTTGGCCATCAGGCCGTGTTCTACGCCGCCGTGCTGAGCGTGGTGAACACCTTCGTCGTCTTCACCGTGGGTACTATGCTCATTAACCCACCCCCCACCCCTCCCGTGCGGGAGGGGAGTCTGAATAGACTTGCAACAGAGGAATTAACGGAACAGGCTACTGCAAATGTAACCAAGCTCCCCTCCCGTACGGGAGGGGTTGGGGGTGGGTTTGTTGGCTTACTTCTTCGTACTCCCATGCTGGCCGCCTACATGGCCATTCTCATCGTGGCATTGGGCATCGACAACGTGCCGAGCATCATCAGCCAACCCCTCACCATCATTGGCAACATCACCGTACCCGCCGCTCTGCTCATCATCGGCTCGTCGATGTCGCACCTCTCGGCCCGCACCATGCTGGGCAACCGCACCGTCTACCTCACCACCCTCTTCCGACTGTGTCTGCTGCCCTTGGCCATCTACTTCCTTTCTCGGCTGGCGGGCTTCTCACCCCTCGTCGTAAGCATCAACACCGTGGTCATCGCCATGCCCGTAGCCACCTACGGCACCATCCTCTGCCTGAAGTACGGGCGCGACACCACGCTCATCACCGAGGTAACGTTCATCACCACCCTCCTCAGCGTGCTCACCATCCCCCTTGCCGCTATGTTTTTCACCAATAGCTAAGGATAGGCGAGGCAACACTTGTCCTAGCTGAGTAGGCAAACGAAAAATCCCATACGGGGAATGTTTCATCCTTCCGTATGGGATTTATTCACGGCAAGCGGCCGCTCAAAAGACTCTTTATTACTTGCAGATGTGCTTTTGGCTCTTGCGGTCGTGCTCGGTCTGTGCCTCGATGATGTAGACACCAGCACTCGCCAGCGTGAAGCTGTAATCCGGCGTTTGTGGCTGGGCGGCATGCACCAGTCGGCCGCCAGTATCGTAGCAGCGCACGCTGGTGAGAGGCTCCTGCGTGGAAGCAATCACCTTGGCGGTCAAGCCCTCGGTGAAGATTTGCAGGTGGGTCTCCACGGCAGCCTCTTCCAAGTTCAGACTGCGCACCAGGTAGTAGCGGTTCTGCGTCTGTCCGCTCACCTTAAACTTCATGCCCGACTTCAATGGGGTCAGCGTCCGCTCCACAGCATCATAGAAGGCCACCGAGTCACCCAGATGCTCCACGCCCTCGAACGTCAGCGTGCAAGGTGCACTACTATTTGACTCTACGCCTACAGGCAGGCAGCGGAACTCGTGTATGCTGTTGATGGTGGTGGCCAGTCGCCCGCAGAGCGTGTAGACGGTGGGCACCTGCTTCAAGTCGCTGTTGAGGAACACCTCTGTATCCTCCAAGGGCAAGAAGTCGTTGCTGGCACTGAAAAGCTCCCGCACGAGGGCACTGCTCTGCAGACTGTCACGGCGGGCCGTTATGACCATGCCAGACAGGTCGGAACCAGCAGCGCGTGTGCGGGCTAGGAGCGGGAACTGATTGTCGGTATCGGTATCCTGCACGTAAGTGGTGATGACGATGTCCTCGGTGATGTCCTCCAGCACATAATTGCCACTACTGTCTACCACAGGCACAGTCACTTCAGTTGTTGCCTGAACTTCTGGCGTGTCGGGGTCGTCATCATCGTCAATCATCAATGGCACCTCTGGCGTGCTGGGGTCGTCATCGTCGTCGTATGTCAATTCAATAGTTTTAGTTTCCATCTTCTGCTGGGTTCCCACTACGATGGTAAACTCTTCACTACCATTTTTCACACCAAAGCGCGACTGGGCCTGCATCTCCCTGTTGAAGGTGATGGTAGTTGTGGTTCCAATGTCGTCGGTGGCGACCACATCGTTATCAGTATAATTCGGGTCGGCCTGTACGAAGAATCCTTGGCCAGGAGCCAACACAGCTTGGGCAGTGGCGAAATGCAATACTGTTGGGTCGGTTGCATCTTCAACTGTTGGGCTGATCCATTGGTCATCAGCATACTGCACCAAGTGCTGGCCCGTCTTTGTGAGCAGCCAGTATTTCTTCTGCAGTTTCGGGTTCGCAGCAAAGAAGGCTTCCATGCTCAAGCCACATGGGAAGGGATTCTCCACCAGATAGTAGCCTAAGCTGGATTCGCCAACGGGCACAGCCTCGGTGAAGAAGCCTGCAGTGGCGGGATAATCATTGTCCTGAGCGACGAAACTATTATTCATTTCTGTCAAGTCTTCTTCCTTGACAGGTAGGCGGGTGAAGGTTCGCTGGTCACCATATCTGCTGGCTGTAGTCTCCGTCTTCTGAGTTGAAGCTGGCAGCAACAAGTCGGTCTTCAGGCGCCCACGGTTCTTTGCTCGGTTCTTGATGGCTTGCACGCCCTCGTCGCCTGTAAGCTCCGTATCAGTGCCTCCATCGTTTGCTCCTGTCCACTCATACTTATAATAGTCGTACATGGTATCCTCCTTTGGCAGTCGAACGATGGCGGGGTTGGTGTTCTTTCCAGTCTTCAGGTTGTTGAGCACCATCACAGAGAACCCTCCCTTGGTATAGTCCACGATGGCATCGTTGTAGGTGTTGCTCCACACGCCCTTGATAGCCACATTAGCCTTATTGCCGCCCATAGGCTTATAGCCCAATCGGTCGAGGTAGTCATCAGCGGCAGCGGTGTTCCAACTCGCTCCATTGTTCACCCACAGTCCCTGCTCTGTCAAGCCGAGGTTCTGCGTCTGGCTGTCGTCATTATTTGCGTATTCAGCCCCCACTTCGTAGAGCACTGCCTTAGCCTTGTCCCTGCTGCGCTGGAAGATGGCGGGGCTGTAGCGGTCGTAGCCCGTGCCGAAGGTGACAGGCTCGTAGTAAGTGGTTGTCTGCTGTGCCGCACCATTTGAATTATACCCAGTGCCCGTCACTTTGGCTTGCAAAGGAGTGTCAGTTTCGCCCGATGGTGCATACCACTCTCCTGAGATAGTGCCCTGCAGCGGCGAGCCAAGGAGATACCACCGATTCATGTCGAGACGGTACTCCACCCAGGCATTGTTGTAGTTCAGCAGGTGGGCATTCAGCAGCTCTGCACCGGGCTGGAAGGCAATCTCGTCGCAGCTGTTGATTTGATACATCTCGGCGATGAGGTCGCCCTCACGGCCCTTGTTGGGATAGATGTCGTCGCCATTCGTATCTTTGCCGTAGGTGTCGGGCCAGATGTCATAGAGGCGTGCCTGCATGTCGAAACGCAGGATGGGCGTAGCCGTGGCCTTGGTGGCCACAGTATTATTCGTTTCGTCAGTGACTGTGCCATCCCAGCCGTCCTTATCGCGCAGGTTGGGGAACGGCGACGCTTCGAGGGTCGGCTTTCCTGCGAGCCCGTCGTAAAGTTGTGGAGCATTACCCCATTCATTGCTCTTCAGCAGGATGTGGGTGCAGTAGAGGGGTGCGAAGCCCTTGCGCAAGATACGATCTTTTGCCGTACGATAGTTCGTATAGTTGGTCATATAAGTCTTCAACTTCGAATCGTCGGGCAAATCATCCGATCGGTACAACTCGTTGCTGTTTCTCTTTGAACCATCAGAAGTAACGGAGGTGGATGTTGTTGTGTTGCCGTCGGCGCGACGCCAGTTCTGGTCGTTGTTCCAGTCGGTATTGTCGGCACCGCCCGTCCACACCTCGTAGTCGGGCACAATCTTCACATTGATGAGGAGTGTACCATCGCAGGTGTTCTCTCCATCCTCCCTGAAGGGAAGGCTGAGCGTATAGTTATAGCCCTCGCGCACTTGCAGGTATTTATCTTCGTTGTTCACGTCGTCGGTGCCAGTGGTTCCTTCGTCCTCAGCGCTAAAGAGCTTCTTTACGAAATAGATACACAGTCGGTTCAAGTCGTTCTCGTTACCTCCGTTAAACTTTTGGGTGTCGATGGCATTCAAGGTGACAATCTTTCCGAAGATGGGCAGTGACGGAACACGTGCTCTCATGGCCTTTTGAATCTTCTTGTCCCACTTCGGGTCGTCGGTGGAAGCCAGGTAGACATTGTAGTCCTCGGAATTGCGAATGACGCTTTCAGAGCCCTCCGAGCCCACCACGGCATTGCGGATAGGCAGCCAGAGGTAATGCAGCTGGTCTGCGACGTCAGCATCTGGTCCATTCTCTTCCGTTGGCAATACCGGCTCTTCGTCTACATAGCCATGCTGCACAGTCTCAAACTGCTCGCGCTTAGCCAGTCGGATACTCAGCACAGGATCGGTGCCTTCGGGGAAGACGTAGTGATACTCCGAGAATCCGTTCTCGCCCGACACGAAGCCAGCCTTCAGCGTCGGCGCCTTGTCGATTACCTTGATGCGCACGCCCTGCGGCTCGTCGCAGAAGTAGTACACGTCGTTATGACCGTCATGGTTCAAGGCCTGGTCGAAATAGCCGTCGTGGATAGGACAAGCCACTAAGTAGAAATAGGGATCATCGGCAGACGCTCTCTTGGCTTGGGCACTAATCGACGACTGGTGGAGCACCAATTGTCCGGCATCGACGAGTTCCTGCAGATAGGCTATCATGTGAGGAGTCAGTTCGGGACGAACATCAGTAGCATCGTTAGGATCAGGACTTTGAGGTATGACACCTTCCAGTGAGGTGATGTCGGGATAATAGAGGCGCATCCTGTACAGGGCCTCATCGAGCCTCACCTCCTCCGTCACAGAGCCAGACTCGGTTTGTACAGTCACCGTCTTCTTCTGCTTGTGATAGTTTTCGAGCGTTGCAAAAATAGGATGCTCCGTATCATTCTCATCCACAGGCGGTGTCAGGTCGCCTAACCACCAGTCGTAGTTCAGGTCTTGCAACGACACCTCTTCGCCATCGTAGGTGAATCCCGTCAGCTCGGCTACCAGCGTGGGAATCTTTCCTTCGCATACTTCCAAGTTGTACACATCGTCGTTGGGTTCCATACTAAGGATATGCAAGGGTGGCTCCACTTGGAACACACTTGCACGGACACAACTTTCAGAGCAGAGATTGAAAGTGGAATAGATTTCATCTGCTAATCTGTCAGCTGGAATGAGAGCATTTGTGGGAATGATATAATAGTCGGTGCTGGCCTTCCACGGCAGTTCAGGATAGTTGCCATTCAAGACCAGATATCTAAACCCTTCTGCATCGGTCTCCCTGAAAACGGGCGACTGCTTGGTAATGGCTTCTCTGAACGAGTAGACGGGCTGTATGGCGTCATTCTCAAAAGTCGTGCTCCATTGGAAATACATCAAGCCTGCACCCATATTGGTCTCTGGGGCATCAGATTTCCAAATCTTGGTCTTGCCGCCTAAGAAGGCAGCGTCGAAAGCTGCTCGATAGGCCGCATCAGTATGAGGAAGCGTGTACTTACCCCTCATGATGCTGTCGGCCAACTCTTCCAAAGAAACGTTTGCCAAACCAGTTTTGCCAGCTTTCAATGTGCTAAGGAACTTATCTTTCTCAAGGAAGACGAATCCAATATATGGGTTGTCAACTGCATTCGGATTCACTTCGGCAGATGACTTCTGCTTATTGAAGTCTACATTCAGCTTCAGCAGGCGCATGTCGACGGTGCCGTCTTTGTCGATACAGATAGGCGTATTGATTTGTGGCTCAATCTCAGGCACAATAGTATACACCTCAATGTTGTCGAGCATGAAGTCACCACCCGTGGAGCTGACGCAGTTGTTGTTCACCTCAAGCCAGTGGCGGTCGAACTTCTCTTGCACAATGAACTCAAAGTAGAACTGCTGCCACACAACATGATGCAGATTCTGATATGCTCCAGGAATATTGCCAGGCTCGCCTGGTACTGTGCCATCATCAAGCTCATAAACCTGTCCGGGACAGAAGCGGTAGAGCGTTTCCGTCACCTTCTTGCCTTGCACTGTATGCTCGCCCTTAATGGTCAGCGTGATACCACCAGGACAACGGGAGTCATTTCCGCCTGCTATATTACAACCCGTAATCCATCCGGAAATCATCAGATGGTCACCGGCACAGAAATCGCCCACGAATGGAGCGGAGCAGATATCGCCCGGCTGCTCAGAGGCATCGATATAAAGGAAGCCGGACTGATAGCCCTCATCAGGAGCAATGGCATAACCATAACTACCGTTCTGTATGACACCTCCATTATTTCTACTACCATGATTGGCAGGCATACACATCTGCTGCATTCCCCATCGTGTTGATTTCTGACCCACCATGGCATAGGCTGCCCAGTTACAGTCGTCACCATCAAATGAATAGTTGGTCTTGTCGAACGTCAGAGGAATAGGGCTGGAATTGGCAATGGTGCCACCAGGGCCGAAGGGATTAGGATAGTTGGCATGACGCGTGTCACCCACACTGGGGAAGTGATAGGTGTCGCCCGCGGGATAGTCGAATGTGATTTTGGCGATGGGCTTACCAGCACTTTGACGCAGGTTGAAGG
The DNA here is from genome assembly GCA_017619275.1 of Prevotella sp. Classification (GTDB taxonomy): domain Bacteria; phylum Bacteroidota; class Bacteroidia; order Bacteroidales; family Bacteroidaceae; genus Prevotella. Next base: position 45,274 of record JAFZSR010000012.1, read on the forward strand.
GGTCGCGTTTGGTACCCTGCACGTAGTTGATGACACCATTCTCTACATCATTCACCGACCCGTCGACCGATTTCCAAGGAAGCGTCTCGGAGTCCTTATCAAAGATGATGGTGAACTGTGCTATCTGATACCTTTTATTATTATTGGGATTTCTCAGATATACTCTGAGATAGGCCTTGTGATTCTCACCTGTGTTCTCAACCTCTTTAACTCCACCATTGCCGTCAGACGGGTATCGGAACGACACAAAGCGGCTGTCGCCATACGATGTCTTATCATCCCAATAAGGATACATCTTGTCATAGAAGAAGAAACCTTGGTATGCATCATCGTCTCCTTCTACATTTGCCACATTTACCGGGGGAACATCAACTATTACATTCCATCCGCCAAATCCTTGATTTCTTCTCAAAATGGTTCTGATGGTCGCATTGTCTCTAACAAGATCAACACCTACCATGGTGAATCCCCTACCTTGGAAACGCAAACCGTGTTCTATGATTTCATTTAAATCATCGTTGGAAGTGATTTGAGCTTGAAAATACTCATCGGTTATATTATTATTCTGATTCATGGAGTTCTGGAATGAATCCCAATCCGCGGGAGCATTATTATCATTATTATACCAATGCTTCCACCACGGGTTGAAGTTGTTATCGCCCCCATCATTGACCCTATCCGTGTAGTACACACGGATATAGTCGCCTACCTGTGGGACGACATCACCCCAAGCTTCCTTATTCCTAAGGGTTATGTCTGGGTTGTAGCCACCCAAACGAATTCCTGTTTGGCCTTCGTCGTATATCTCAACCTCGATGTTGCCTCCGTTGCGATTAGTAACGGCCGACACCAGATGGTTGTTGAGATAGTCGATGTTGGTGCCATTTCTTATTCCATCATTATATTCCGTTACGTCGTCGTCTTCGCTGAACACCCAATAGTCAGAGAATATATGGCGTATACCGATGAATTCACCCCTGTAGCCCACTAACTTTTCCTTTTCATAAGCCAATGGCTTGGAGGGGAAGTGGAACACCTTCGACTCCAACCATTTTTTGTCGTCAACATCCGTCGTCTCTTGTTCGGGTTTTGATGTCAGGTTGGCAGCCATCTCCTTGGCATCCCTCATATAGTAGATGTAGCGCATGGTGAGCGACGGCTCCTCCAAATCGTCCTCTAAGGGTGATTCAGGATTTAGATAAGTCATGTCGCTGTAACGCGACACGTCGGCAGCCACCGTAAAGCGTTTGCCGTCGGAGTTGGTGAAATTGAAATAGCGCAGGGCGTAAGGATTCTGCCCGGCATTGAGATAGGGGTTGCGGTTCCCTTCGACAGGGTCACCCCAATAGAGCCTCTCGCCAGTGACCATGCCGTTCTTGTAGAGATAGTAGGGCACAGTACCGTCGGAACTATTTAGGCTTACATGACTCAACAGGCCCATGATGTCGGTCTCTTTATCGTAATTGTACCAACGCTGGAACATACGATGGTCGTTATCGGCATTTAGCACGGTGGGCATGGAGAACTGGACGGTCTCACCGAACTTTATATAGTGAGTAATCTCGAAATGGTTGACCTTCTGGGTCCGTTTTTCATAGTTCCACCAGTCAGACTGAGCTTCGGTTGCCAAGCCCTGCTTTCCGAGATCATACTCACCATACTGCTGGGCATAGTCATAAAGATAAGAAATCTTGTGCGTCACCTCGCGCTCATATTCGGGCGTTCTATACCATACAAAGTCGAAGTCGCCACCTGCAACGGCAGCTGCATCCGTATAAGTATAGATTCTTGCATCTGAAACACCTGACACTACTCCATTAGCGACGAGGTAGTTCTCGTATGCACCAAATCGGAAGTGATTATAGTCGTCCAACTGTTCCAAATGCCACAAGTCGGGATTCTCTGTGTCAAGGTCTGATGCCCCGCCACCATAATTCACCATCAAATTCCCAGCAAATTTCAATACCACCTTATAAGTACGGTCTTCATTGAGCGTGGGCACCTCCACGGGCAGGAAGCCCCAAAGATTACCTGCATTGCCATTGCTTTGCGTGACGAGATTTCCGTCGGTGGAATGGGTCAGGTAGCGAGGATACTGCAGTGTAACAGATGAAACCTGGCCAGAGTTAGTACGCACCTTGATAGAATTCAGATGAACGTATGGTAGATCTGACACGTCAACTTCGGCTTTGCCGTTTTCATCGAAAGTACACCTTTTTTCTTCAAGATCTCCTCCATTTTGGTCACCACCATCGACCGGCACCTGACGATTCAAAAGGACACGCAGTTCCATACCAGCGGTTCCTTCAAAAACAATCTTTTGACATCCTGTTAAATCAGCATAGGTTAAATAGTAGACAGTTCCTGTACCAAATACTACATTACCAGGGTTAAGCGTCTGATTTAAATGACTTTCCACATTTAGGTTACCGGGCGGAGTAGCGTGGTTCGCATCAGCGCCAACACCATCCCAATAATAGAACATATCAGTGTTCAGCGCAACAGCATCATAACTGTTCGCATTCTGAACGGTGGCGTATCTGTTGGCGTCTGGGTCTGTGATTATGTATTCGCCATTAGTATTACTCTTTGCACCTAAGACAGATGCCCCTCCAGCATTGGAGGCGTTCAAATAGTCATTCGTTCCATACTTCTTGATATAGAAAGTCCCATCGGCATCAGCTTCTTCAAGCTGCCAAAGGCCATCCTTATGGTAGGCTGCCGCTGTTGGCAGCGCCCAAGCATCGTATGTATTCATAATAGAGGGGCGGGTTGACACGTCAGATTCTACAACAGACATTACGATGTTATCAAAGAAATAATCGGTAGCTTGCCTACGGACTGCCAAGTTAAAGGTAATGGTATTTGTTATACCATTCTGACCATCATGGATTTGAAAATCCTGTGACAGATGCTTCCATCCCGTTTCAAAATAAACTCTACCCACTCCGTCATTGTTTGTATAAGTACCAGGATTATGATGTCCTTGAGTATCTACATTTGCATTCTGACTGGCTCTATAATCAAACTCCAAATGAATCCTCGTACCTTCCGGTAAATTCTCATTAGTGGTGATGAAGAACTGGGTATCCCAATCTTGTGCACCATCGGTATTGGTTGTGTTCGGATGGCTAACCTTAATGCCACGGCTATTCCACCTGCCATCATTACTGATTGATGCTTGTTGAATATTATTATTATTAACGCCGCGCTCTTTCTTGCGGAAGCTACTCACGTCGTTGCCTTCAAGGTTGCCATTAGTGATCAGGCTTTGTCCGGCACCGGAATTGGTGAGATAATGGCGTGGATTGGTAAATCCTGCCACACCACCTCGGGTTTCGCCATTCAAATCAAAGCCAGCATTATCCTGATAATATATAATGTGGGCAACATTGTCCTTTAGTTTTGCGAAGCGCAGGCAGTTACCGTCGGTGTTGCGGTTGTAATTATGAATCTCTGCCCACACTCTATAATGGTCGCGAAACATAGCCACCGAGGTATTGGCAGCAGCAGAAATCTCAAATCCGCCATCGGTTCGTTGATGGAATATCAGTGGAGTAGCAGCGCTTTGGTCTGCCGTGCACTTAAACGAACCATCATCCAAATAAACATAATTTCCACTACGGCTTTGCAGCAGGAACTGATTCTCAGTATCAGTACTTACCAATTTCCACTGTATGTTATGCGTAAACGGGAGATAGTCTTTGGAGCGCACGACATTGCCCGCGCCCTGGTCTGACAGATAGCTGCGGTCGTAAGCATCATTCTTTTCTGTGACACGGCTTTGGTCAGCATTGATGGCAAGGCAATAGAACTGGACATAGTAATAGTTTCCGTCATTGATGATATCAGCGGGATTCACCGTCTCGAAAGCATCGGGCAAGTCAAGATCCTGTGTCTGTGCCTTACTCTGTGTGCTAACAAAAGACAAGACTCCGAACAGCATAACCGTGCGGAGCAGTGTGGTGGTACGTCTGAAAAGCTGTTTCATTTTCATCGCTTTATCTCGATTTATTGTCGTGTATTATTCTTTCTATTTTGTTCGAGCGGATTCTGCAATGCGCTCATTGGATTATAAAAACGATACTCCTTGCAGCCAGATTCTCAAATCCGGCTGAACGGGGAATCGGGAGGGTTGGGCGTAGGTGCTGTTTTCGAGGTATCTGCAAAAGCTAATACACCTTGAAATGTGGATATATGGAGCATGGCTATGCCATGAAAGTATAATTGTTTCATTCCAATGTTTTATGTAGTCAGAGTATTGGTTTTTACTGAGTCCTTCTTCTGCTTCTTCACCCCTTGACCATTAGGGAGAAGGCAGAGAAAACCCAATTTGGGTACAAAGTTATAACATTTTTTTGAAACTCGTGATTAATTTTCCGTTTTTTTAATAGTAATGATTAAAATGTTTTAAAATTTTACTCAAGAGATATTTATTCTAAGGACTATTAAGATTGATGAAGGTAAATCGTTTTTATAGAGTAATAATATTTTATGGTTACTTAAGTCGAAAAGTTCATTTTATGACGTAGTTTTTATATTTTACGACGTAGTTTATAAAGATTACGACATGATTTATATATTTTGCGACGTGGTTTAGAGTTTTTGTGCCGTCAGGCGTTAATCTACCGATGAGTGTCTAAGTACTTATACGACTAAAAGGATTGTCCTTCGAGTCCGTAGAAGAAACTTTTCATGTTTCCTAAAAATATTCTACGGAGCCAAGGACGTAGGGAGCAGTGCTCCTTTCCTCCCTGACTCCGTAGATGGTCAGAATGTGGAGTAAAGTTCGTTCAGACGGGTTTAGAAATCATCGTCGAAGTTCCAAGGGCCAAAGCCTCGGCCCATAGCGCCGCTCCAGGCATCGCCTTCGCCGCCCAGGACGAAGTTATCGCTGGTATCGACGCCAGTGATGTTGATGTCGGTCAGTGAGCTGACCAAGAGTTCCTCTTCCATTTGGGCCTCATAAGCCTCGATAAGGGGCTTCGTATATTCTTTCTTTGTCATAGTTCCATTCTTTGTTAATCTGATTTACCATAAAAATCACATACATAAGGCCTTGACTTACTTCTTAACGACCTTCTTTCCGTTCACGATGTACACACCCTTATGCAGGGGTTGAACGCAGACGCGGCGCCCCTGCAGGTCGAAGGTGCCCTCAACGGCCGGTTGTCCGTTCTCGATTTCCTGGATTCCCGTTGCCTCTTCGCCTTCGATGTTCAGGTTGAAGGCACGGATGCCAGCGGCTGTGTCCTTCAGCTGGAAGTAGCCACGGAAACCCTTCATGTAGCTGCTCTGTTCCTCGGGATTATTCACCACTGTGGGGGTGAGGAGCGTGTTGTTTGCTCCGAGGAAGAGCACTCTATTGGCGTTGCTTTCATTGCCTTCCGGCCCTGTGACGAGGGTCTTGCCCAAGGTGGGGACGAAGATCACATCGTCGGTGCTGACGGGGGCAGCATCCTTGCTGATGATGGCATCGGGGAAATCAGCGTAATTCAGGGGGAACTCAGTTAATCCCTGCGAAGTCACCTTCACGAGGTAAGGTTTGCCAGCTTTCATGCTTGTGACATCCTGGAAGTTCAGGGTCAGCACGCCGTCTTCAATCTTCGAACTGGCCAGTTCCTTCATCGTCATACTCATGTCAAACAGAACCAGCATATCGTTGATATCTCTAAAAGTATCTTCATTTACATCGAAGGGCACTGCCAAGGTGTTGTAGCCCTGCAGCAAGGTGCGCGTCAGGGTGACGTTGGCCTCATAGCCATTCCACTCAGCGAGGATGTCGGTGTTATCGTCCTCTTCGTTAAGTGCCAGTGCGCTCTCATAAGCCACTGTCACTTCCACATCTTCTGACGGCATGAGGAAAATCCATCTGTTTGATCCACCCACTGCTGCGGCCTTGCCGTTGGCCTCTACGCTTCCCACTTTCTTTTGGGCTCCAAAAGTCAGGGAAACGATTTGGCCTTCTGGGGCGGGGTTGGCACTGACTTTCCAAGTGTCGGCCAGCGGCGTTCCAGCGGCGAAGGTCACCTCATAGGCGTGAGCTTTGGTGGTGAAAGTGCTTTCGGTCCATTCGGTGGTGCCTTTCTCCGTGATGCCCTGCACCTGCCACTCGTAGTCCGTACCCGAAGTAAGGTCGGCGACAGCGAGGGTCGGCTCGCTGGTAGTGGCAGCAATCCACTCACCGGCAGGAACGACATTATAGAGACCGAAATCATCAATAAAAAGGTAGTTCTTGTCGGTGTCAACATGATGGATGGCGATATATCCTTTCTGTCCTGCGTATTCACTCAGGTCGATGCGAACCTCATTCCAATCGCCTGTTGCTGAAGCTTGTGCCAATGGGCGCAGTGTCTTTGTAAAGGAAGCATTTTTGTTGTCGGTTAACGACAGGAGCACTTCGTAGGAGTCGGGTAATTGCGGACTGGTTTGCTCATAATAAATGAGCATTCCACCCAGTTCCAATTGAGGAGTGATGAGCCAGTTGTCGGCATGAAGGGCCTCTCCTACCCAACTCCATGAACTAGCTACATAGCTGCCGCTCATTGCAGGAGCAGCTGTTGACACCATTTCAGCAATATAGTCATACCAACCTTCTTTTCCACTTATCACGTCGCCTTCGGCGCGGATGGTCCAGTTGCCCAATCCTCCTTCAAAATCATCCACCCATACAGGCTCGTAGATAGGAGTCGTTCTGTACTGCACGTTATAGCTGTTTTGATTGCCAGTCCAATTGAACGTGGCAGCGGTGTAGTCGATGTCGGTGACAGCCAGGTTGAAAGGAGGCTCGTTTTCAGGATATGTCTTGAATGCGTCGTTTACCCATTCACTCTCGCCGTCGGCATAAACGGCTTTTACTCTGACTGAGTAATATGTCTTGGGGTCTAATTCTGTCAGGGTGTAAGGCGAGGCGGCATCTGTTATCGTCGTCCAACTCATCGTTGAAGGATCGTCAATGCCTCCTATTTCGGCTCGAATCATGAAAGTAAGTCCATTAATACCGAAATTGACGATGTCGGACCAATTGCCGTTGATTTCTACCCATCTTCCATTGGGGTCTTCAAGCACATCTTGGCTGGCTGCGGCCACATAATCCGCCCCACTCTCAAAACTAAAGACCACCCAAACGTTCTTCGTGTCGTCGATTGCCAAGTTGTTGAAATCGAATTCCACAAAGCCATCCACGCCCGTTAAGCTGACGGACTTCGAGGCAACCAGATTGGTGGGAGCATTTGCGCCATCATTGTAAATGTTGAGGGTTCCTTCCATTTCAGCAACATCGTAAACTTTTACTTTTTTCAGAGCATCACCCATGAATGAGCCTGCGGGGAACATTACACCCCATGAGAATGGTTCGCCAATTCCGATAGAACTATAATGTGTTCCATTGTCATAATGATAGCACTCGCTATCGGCATAACCTTTGGCATATTGCAACTCCGCTCTGAGCGCCCTGCCATCTAAGTTCCAGCTTACATTGGCTGTTGTGGCAGTGACATTGTCGACCATTAGTGTAGATGGCTTGGGGAATTCGCTGTTATCAATTTCATAGAGCACATCGCCTGTTGCCAAGGAAGTTCCTATTCCAGAGAATAATGTTTCGCCGAGCTCGTTGGAGAATGTCCATGAAGTTTCTTCAGCATAGTTGCCTTTCACCCATACAAACTTTACATACTGAGCACAAATATGGAGTGAGCCAGAGGCAGAAGCGCCACTCGAGAGGGTCAATATAGCAATCACCTCATCATTCTCATCAATCACTTGGATGGCATTGCCATTCCATCCATCGCCGTATGAGTCGGTCAGCGTATAGTTAAGGACCAATGGATCCAGACATCCGTCGGTAGTGAAGCTGACGGGGTAAGTCCAACTGCTGGTGCTGCCATTGCCACAGTCGGCCTTCACTTTCACCTCGTAGGTTGTCGACAGTACAAGATTGGTCAGCGTATAAGGATTCTCAGTGACGGATATGATGGTGCCGTTCACGTCGATGTTCCAAGCCGTTGCGTCCGACGTCCAGCTCACCTGGGCAGTAGTGCCGCCGGTGTAGTCGACGGTCAAGCCAGTGGGCTTGGAACAGTCGGTAGGAACCTCAAAGATGAAGTCATCTAAACACAGTTTGAGTTGGTTATCTGAAGTATGTTTGATGGCCACAAATTTCACATCTTTGGTCAGGATGGTACTTGTGTACTCCGTCCATTGCGTGTCTTCAGCGGTCAACTCATCGCTCCAAGTGAAGGCATCGATATCGCTTGTTGTAGTGGAATAGCCCACACAGAATGTTTCTGGATAATCAGCACTACAGTTTTTATAACAGAAAGAAACGCTAATTCCATTTTCTGTGCCTTCCAGCTCCGGTGATATGAGGTACTGGGGAGGATTGGAGGTATAATTGAATACGAAACCATAGTTGCCAGTATGTGCCGCATCCTCCATCAAGCCCGAAATAGAAACGCAATCCACCATTGTCCAGCCGTCGAAGCCATCCTCAAAACCGTAGACGTAAGGCAGGGTTTTCACTGGAAGCGTAGTGAAGCTGATAGGTTGGGTCCATTCGCTGTAGTTGTTGTCGCCATAGTCACTGCATACCTTCACCTTATAGGTTGTTCCAGGCACCAAGCCCAACAGTTCTTTGCTGGTAGTGGTGCTGGAGTAGTATTCAACGTTTGCCTCGTCCGTCGCCTTCCAGATGGCGATACTCCATGCGGCCTCATCCTTGCCTGGTGTCCAGCTGATAGTGGCAGAGTTCTTGGTGATGTTGCTTGCCATCAGCGTGTAGGGGGCGGGATACGCAGTAGCAGTGCTAATGACGATGTCGTCCACATTGAGGCGGAAATAGTCCGTACAATCGAAGTGGCGAATGGCCACATAGCCCACCTGATCTTCATATTCGTTGAGGTCAACCACGAATTGGTACCAGTTGCCCTGTGCTCTCCTTGTGCCACGGACAGCGGCCATGTCGCTCTCCCAAATGGTGGTAAATGCTTTGGCATCGTCGTTGACAGTGGTGGAAACGGCTACACCGAAATGCTCAGTAGCCCACTGTTCATCTTGGGCGCAGGCCCAGAAGGAAATGGTTCCACCAAGGGGCACCAGGGGCGATACCAGATAATTGTCGGGGGTGAGAGCGCCACTTTCATAGCTGGCAGAAGTGGCTAAGCCCACAGAATTGTTGTGGCCAGGAATGTCTTCAATGTCGAGAGCATACCAGTCTTTTCCATCGCCGTCGGCATCAATAGTGGTCCAGACGCCAAGAGAACCGTCTTCAAAGTCGGCTACCAAAGGCAGCGTTACCGTTTGTGCTTGGATAGCCAATGGCGAGAGAGCCGCCATCAGCAGAAGCAAAGCACGACGAAAGGATTTCTTTTTCATACGCAAATTGTTTAAATAATTCAAGTTTCGCAAGTACTTACCCCGGCTCGGGTCTCATAACCACCGTCGTGAAACGCGACAGTGGGATTTGCTCTCCATACACAGATATGCGACTTTGTGACTAGTGACTTTGTGACATTAAGGAGGTTGAATATGGTGGGGAAGAAAAAGAGGGTATTGTATTTTATATATTATTAATAATAATTATATATTATTTATATATAGTTATATTGCAGGGAGGGGCGCACACATAGCGGAGGTGCTT
>JAFZSR010000087.1 GCA_017619275.1 Prevotella sp.
CTTACGGGGAGGGGTTAGGGGTGGGGTCTGTATATTCTTCATTAGCAGGAAATTAGAGACCCCACCCCTGCCCCTCCCCGTAAGGGCAGGGTTCAGGAGGGGAGTGGCTGCGCGTCGTTTATCCCAACCCATATAAAGCATTTCCTTTACACCAGTAAAAAACATTTACTATTTATAGAGGAAATTGGTCTTGATAACCTATTATATTCAATACGCCAAAACGGGGGGGAATGAGGCGTCAAGAGCCATAAGTGTGAACTGATACACCCTGAGCGCTGGGCAGATAGTTGATGCCCCACCAGCAAACCTGAAGCAGGAGGAAGCAAACGATGAGCATCCAGAGGGCAACACGGGGCCGGTGGCGAGGATAGCGGCGGTAATGGATGTAGCAAAGATAGCCGAACCAGGTGGCGGCGGCCCAGGTCTCCTTGGGATCCCAGGACCAATAGTGGCCCCAGGCCTCCTTCGCCCACAGCGCACCAAAAAGCATGCCGAAGGTCATAAAAGCCAAGCCGATGTTGACCAGGTTGTCCAAGCCCTCAAAGTGGTCTTGACTATCCTTGCGGGGCTTCAGCATCCAAAGGGCCATGAGGAACGAGGCGCCCAGCATGGCGTAGGCAAACATGTAGACGATGACATGGGGAGCAAACCAAGGACTCTGCAAGGCAGGCATCAAGGTCTTGGTGTGTATCTCGGGCTTGAACAGGTTAATACACACGAAGACGGTGGCCATGACGGCGGCAAAGGAGAGTATCCATTTGTAACGCCAGCGGCCGTAGACGAAGAGGCCCGCCAACGGCAAGAACAGGGCATACCACAGTCGGGTCTCGCCCAGTGTGCGCATAGGCGGCCGCTCAAGACCAATCCACATGGACAGAATAAAGACGAAGAACACGCATAGCCCCAACAACGTGAGGCCGATGGCCCAGCGTGCCTTGTCCTTCCATGCGAAGAAGGCTCCCCCTGCCCAAAGCAGCAGAGAGACAACGGCAAAATAAATGAAGCTATCCCAACTCATTATTTTCTCACTCTATATAATAATGCCGTCATTTCGGCTTTTTTATCAACAATAGCAGGGCACCAGCCAGCATCATGAAGATGCCGGCATAGACCCAGGGCAGCCAGGGGTCGCTCACCAGTTCGAGAATGCTGATTTGGCAGGCATCACCAGCCTCGGTCAGTCGGTAGTCCTTCTGGTAAATCTTCCAGCCGTCCACTTCCACGGGTTTGTTCACATCTATGGTGGCGGCATACTTGCGCTGCGTCGCCTTGGAATAAAGCATCACCTCCGAGGCGTAGCGCTTGGGGGTGATACTGTCGTCGTAGACCTCCATGATGAACCGCTTCAGTTCGATGGCCAAGGGCAGCTCATGCCGGCGCCCCTGCTCGTCCATGGCGAAGCGTTCATACTGGTGGAACGCCTCAGTATCAGAGAACAGGTTGGCCATCTCGGGGTTGTTCGTCGTCCACATCTGGAGTCGCTGCATGTCGGCATTGCCCAGTGTGGCGGTGGTAATGGCGATGAAGAGCCCCACATGGAGGAACAATGAACTAAGAACGGAGAACGATGAGCGTCTTTTGCGCACCAAGCCGGTCAACTGCTTCAGGATGACCAAGCCCAAGATGACGACGATGTAGGTATAAACAAGCACGAAAGGCCAGAACGTGAGCATATCGGCAAGCCACGTGCCACCCTCATGCTGGCGGGTGAGTCCCATCACCACCGTGAGCACCGAGGCATAGACGAGCGCGGGGACGGCTGCGGCCTGACTGCATAGGAACCGGAAGACATAGACCCTGCTGCGCAATAGGAACATCACCAAGATGGCGAGCATCAGGATGCCCAGTGCGATGATGTTCACCGGCCAGGCAAACAACTCCCACCGCACCTGACCGACGGTCAGCTGCAGCAACAGTCCTGCCACCAGGATTCCTCCTCCGATGAGGAACCCCTCTGTCAGGCGCCAAGGCTGATTTCTTTTGTTTTCTTCTGTCACTTTCAGGATCCTTTATTTACCACTTGGTCGAGAAGATGCGGGGATTGATGTTCAGCTGCAGCCATGCCCAGTCCTGGAACTTCTTGTGGCTTCCGCCCTTGACGACGTCCATGGTCTCGGTGCCCAGCATAACCGAGTAGCCGCCCATCACGGCGACATCCTTTGCCAGCTGGTAGCTGGCCTGCAGGTCGATCTCATGCCCCAGCCCCTTGCTGTAATTTCCAGGTTTCTGTACTGTCATGAAGTAGTGGTAGTCGAGTTGCAATTTCAACTTGTCGAACGCCTGCGAGGTGGCTCCTGCATAGATGTCGTGCAGACCGGTGGTGAGGTAGCCGGGGAAGAGGTCCATGGCACCATAGAACTTGTGGTGTGTGCCATAGAGCGCGTCGAAAGCCCCCTGCTTTTTCCTATCTTTGTTGCCGCTCAAATAGTCATACCCCACGTGCACCTTCATCAAGGGGTAGATGTCGACCTCAGCCTTTGCCGTGGCCATCATGGCCGAGATGTTGCGTCCATAGATGTCCTCGCCCATCTGATAGTAGAAGGCGGCGTGCACATTCCAGTCGATGGGCTTGAAGTTGACATCGACGCCCAAGGTCTGCATGTAGTTGGTTCGTCCGTGGCCATCCACGCCCACTTCAAAGCCCAGGTTCATGGCCAAGAGCGAGACGTCGAGGGGAATCATCTCCGAATGGTAGTGATACCACAGCGTCTGCATCGACTTGTAGGGCATGGGACCGTCGTAGTAATCGCCACGGTTGTTCTCGGCCGTCTGGTTCAAGGAGAGGATGGCGTGTACCTGGTTGTTGGCATCCTCATAGCCCAGCCGCAGGGCGTCGTGCCAGTTGCCGTTCACGTTCCAGTCGAGCGTGCCCAGTATGCGCTCATCGTCGTAGGCCAGCTGCTGTCGGCCTATCTGGGCAAAGAAGTTATCAGCAAACGTCAGCTTGGCCCAAGCCTCGTTCATCGTGGCGCGGCCATTGGCCTCCTTGATGCCGTCCTGTCCCCACAGACCGGTGTGCTGCACAGCAGCCTTCAGTTCCAGGTCGCCGCGCTTGAAATCCAGGCCCAGGCGTGCCCGCTCGTTCACGAAGTTGGCACTTTGGCCGCCCTCGTTGATGGGGGTGATGGCTCCGTGGTTATGCTCGCCGCGCGTGCGCAACTGCGCATCTACGCTAAACTCATTCTCCTGCGCCGTGGCCGTCAACGACAGCATGGCCACACCGATTACGAATAAACTCTTTCTCATATCTCGATATTCCTTTGATGATTTCAAGGGCTGTAAAGAATGCAAAGTTAGGCAATTATCTCTTTTTGACGGCACTTTCTTTCTTAAAAATCCTTAAACCGTCATTTTTGCGCCCATTGAGCATGGTCTGCTTGTTGAAATCGTTTTTTTCGCGTGGCATCACCGCCAGAAAAGGGAAAAAAGTAAAAAAATTGGCCTGCAATACCATTTATTTCATATTTATTATGTACCTTTGCACCGCAATTACTGCTCAACCATGGGAAGAAGAATCAAGAAACTAAAAAAAATACGTATTCACCGTGAAGGCACTAACGAATTGCTCTACAGTCTTTTTGCCATCGTAGCGGTGGCAGTTGTATTGTGGCGCAGTTTCGACAGCTGGATCCCCTTTGCCGCCTTTGTGCTGGTATTCGGGGTGACTTGGCTGTTGGTGCTGAACTTCTATCGCTGCCCTATTCGCTACTATCCCGAGGACACCGATGGCCTGGTGGTGGCACCTGCCGACGGACGTGTGGTAGTAGTGGAGGAAACCGACGAAACGGAATATTTTCACGACCGTAGGCTGATGATCAGCATCTTCATGAGCCCCCTGAACGTGCACGCCAACTGGTTTCCCGTTGACGGGCAGGTGAAATTTGTGCGCCACTTCGATGGCAACTACCACAAGGCGTGGCTGCCTAAGGCCAGCGAAGAGAACGAGCATGCCGACACGATGATTGAGACTCCCTTCGGCGAGCAGGTGCTGGTGCGCCAGATTGCCGGAGCAGTGGCGCGGCGCATCGTCACCTACGCCAAGGACTTGGAAGATTGCTACATCGACGAGCACCTGGGCTTCATCAAGCTGGGCTCGCGTGTGGATGTCTATCTGCCTTTGACCTACAAGCCACAGGTGAAGCTGAACCAGCCCACCACTGGCGACCTCACAGTGATTGCCCGGCGCGAAACGTTGGACGTTGAACGTTGAACATTGAACGTTGAACGATGAACGTTGAACGATGAACGTTAAACGCTGAGAATTGTACGTTGAACATTGAACATTAATCACTTGAAAAAGCATATTCCAAACGCCATAACGTGCTGCAACCTGATATCGGGCTGTATTGCCACGATGTATGCCTGCTACGGATGGTTTCAGCTGGCTTTGCTGGCCATGCTGGCTGGTGCCGTTTTCGATTTCTTCGACGGCATGTCGGCACGACTGCTGCACGTCAGCTCGCCCATTGGAAAGGAACTCGACTCGCTGGCCGACGTAGTCACCTTCGGCGTGGCCCCTTCGGTAATGCTCTGCATGTGGGTGGGCGGTCATCTGAAGTGTAGCGATAGCCTTTCCGGTTGGCTGGTGTTCGTGCCGCTGCTCATGGCAGCCTTCTCTGCCCTGCGGTTGGCCAAGTTCAACCTCGACGAGCGTCAGACGATGGGATTCATCGGTCTGCCCACGCCTGCGAACGCCCTTTTCTGGGGTTCGCTGCTGGCTATCTGGGGGCACGACATCGCACAGTTCCAGCCCATCGTGCCCATCTTGCTGGTGCTGATGCTGCTCAGCTGCTACCTGCTGGTGAGCGAGATTCCCATGTTTGCGCTGAAGTTCAAGACATGGGGCTGGCAGGGCAACGAGGTGCGCTGGCTCTTCCTTCTCAGCTGCATTCCCTTGATTATCTTCTTCCGCTTTGGCTCCCTAGCCATCATCGTTCCTTGGTATATCATGCTTTCGGCCATTATGGCCACCCTTAGCCGCAGAGCCAAGGAGTCATGACTAATCCCCTACGTCGGTTGTGAAGTATTTCCTCTCCTTCATAGGCATTATCTTCCTGCTGTTCACTTGCGGCATAGCAGTATTGGTGTGGAAGCTGCGCAAACACGTGCGCCGAATGCGCGATGCCTTGCAAAACAACATGGACGACGAGACCTTCCGCCGCATGTCGGACAAAGACTATTGGCGGAAAAAAGAAAAAGAAGGACCCGCCTTCGACGATGAATACTTCAAAGGCAATCCCAATGGATGGCGCCAAGATAAGAAGAAAGCCGACAGCCACAGCAGCCGCACTACCCGCACGAAAGAGGGCGTGACCATCATCGACAACCGCGACCCCAGCAAAAAAATATTCACCCAGGATGAGGGTGAATATGTTGACTACCGCGAAGAATGACGACGGAACTCCCCCTCATTCTTCACTCTTCATTCTTCATCATCCGCTTCCACTTCCTGTAGCCCAAGATGGCAATAATCACGTAGAGGACGTAGAGGCTGCCCTTGAAGGGGATGTCTTTGTAGAAATAGAGCACGCTACTCACGACATCCACCACAATCCAGATGAACCACTGCTCCAAGTACTTCCGGGCCAAAGCCCAAATGCCGATGATGCTCAGCGCCGTGGTAAAGCTGTCGGCCAACGGCACATTGCTGTTGGTGGACGTCGCCAACCACCAAAAGATGAGCCCCCACACCACAACGAAGATGGCCAGCACTGGCAGGAGTAAGCGGCGAGGGAAGGAACTCACCCTGACACCCACCCCCACCCCCTCCCGAACGGGAGGGGCGTTTGTATAGTCTTGCTGCGGAGAAGTCTGACCAGACTCCCCTCCCGTTCGGGAAAGGCTACGGGTAGGCGAGTCATGCTCGGGAATGGGGTTGGGGGTGGGTGTTTGGGTGGGTGTTTTTACCCACCTCCACCATCCATACATCGTCATGGCCAGATAATAGAACTCCATGCCGCAGTCGGCATAGAGTCCTTTCTGATAGAAGAGCACAATGCCCATTGACTGCATGAAGAATCCAACTACCCACATCCACGCGCTGGCCTTATACTCAAAGAGGATATAAGCCAGTCCGAGGACTGTGGTCACGATGTCGAGCCAGTGGGCAATAATGAAGTCTGTCATTTCTTAACTAATTCTTATTATCAACTCGTTAGAAATTGAGCGACAGGTGAGCCAGGAAATTGAAGGGGGCAGAAGGGGCAAAGCCGGCAGCCTCCTGGTCGCGCAGCCCCCATGTGTTCACGGCATACACCTTGCCGTTGTTGTCTTGGCGGAACTGTGGAGCAGCCCATCCGTTGTTGTCGAACTCCGCGCTGAACAGGTTGTAGAAGGTGATGCCCACGCGAGCGTTCTTGACTCCCCATTCCCTCAGACTGAAGCGGTAGCTCAGGTCTACATTCGTGGTGAAGTGGTCCTTCAGCATGAGTGTCTCGTCCGTAGCCACGTCGTCGGTCTGGCTCCAGTCGCTCCAGCAGCGCATGGTCTTCACGCCGTAGTTGGTGAGGTACTGCTCACCCACGTATTGGCTCTGGATGGATGCACTCCAGCCTTTGTGGTTCAGCGTGAAGACATTATTGAGAATCACATCGGGCGAGAAGCTAAGCGGCGTTTCGCCCACGTTCACCTGTGTGGTATAGTCTTCTAGGGTGACGATCATATCCTTCGCACGGTTTTTGCTCAGCGTAGCGTTCACATCCCAGCGCAACCAGTTCACCGGCTTCCAGGCAGCTTCTACCTCCACACCCATGCGGTAGCTCTTGTCGATATTCTTCGTGACGGCCTCGCCCTCGTCGTTCAGCTCGCCTGTCAGCACAAACTGATTCTTGTAGTCCATCCAATACAGGTTCACGCCAGCGGAGAAACGACGGTCACGGAATTGATAGCCCACCTCCAGGTCGTTCAGGCGCTCGGCATGGATAGGCTTTCCCCACTGCTCCTGAAAGTGGTCGCGGGTGGGTTCGCGATGGGCAATGGCGTAGGAGGCATAAGCACGATGATGGCGGTCGATGTTGTAGTTCAGACCGGCCTTCGGATTGAAGAAGTCGAAGCTGCGGTTCAGGTCGTAATGAATCTGTCCATTGTCATCCCAGTCACTTGCGCTTCCGTCCATCTGGCAGTTGACGTGGCGGTACTGCAGGTCGGCGTAGGCACTCAGTCCCCTTGCAAACTCCCAGTTCACCTTCGCATAGATGTTTCCATCGGTCTTACGCGAGTCGTTGTCATAGTATTTGAAATTTGGCTCCAGACCGAGAAGTGCAGGTGCCGCGCTGGTCGAATTCTTATAAAAAGGAGCGCCCGCCCACATCACATGGCCCATGTGGGTAGCGTTGAAGCGGTTGAGGGCACCGCCGAAATTGGCCGACAGCCCATAACGGTTTTTATAGTTCACCGAAGCCACCGTTCCGTAGAAGTCCTTGTCGCCGTCCTTACGCTGCACCAGGTCGGCACGTAGCTTCGTGTCGTCGGTCAGCAGATAGGTGTACAGCTTCTTCCCCGTCTTCATCTGGTCGTAATAATAGTTGTCGTGCGTATAGTGTAGGGCTACGTTCATCGTCCACTCGTCGCTCAGTCCCTGATTCCAGTGCAGCTGGTAGTGCTGCTGGTGATAGGTGTCGTACTGGTCGTCGTAGAACTTCATGTTACCGTCCTTGTCGTAATACAGGCCACAGGAGTTGAAACGGCGTCCATAGAGGCGCTGCTCCTCTTTCGACGTGTAGTTCCAGGCCATATAGGTCTTCTCCGTACCGTTGAAGGTGATGAATTTCAGCGAGGTGTTGTCGGCATAATAGCCTGCTTGAAGGAAATAGGAGTTGAAACTCGATGTGGCTCGATCCACATAGCCGTCGCTGCCGATGTTCGACAGACGGCCCTGGATGCCGAAATGCCCATCCAGGAGTCCTGTGCCGAAGCGCACCGTCTCTTTGTGCGTTCCATAGGAGCCGCCGCTGACGTCCACGCCCACGTAGGGCCGCATGCTGATGCCCTCGGTCAACATGTTGATAGAAGCACCGAAGGCACCCGCACCATTCGTACTAGTTCCTACGCCGCGCTGCAACTGAATGGACTGCACACTACTGGCGAAATCGCCCATGTCGGAAAAGTAGATGCGCGAGCTCTCGCTATCGTTCAGTGGAATACCGTTGGCCGTCACGTTGATCCGGCTTGCATCCGTACCACGTACGCGGATGCTCGTATAGCCGATGCCATTGCCAGCGTCGGTCGTTGTGGTCACACTGGGCAACGTCGACAGCAGGAACGGGATGTCCTGTCCGTTGTTTGCCGCCTCAATCTGCTCGCGGTTCAAGTTGCTGAATGCCACAGGCGTCGTGCTTGAAGCACGAAGCGAGGTGACCAGCACTTCCTGCAGGCTCGTCTCCCTCAGTACATCTAACATGCCCTGTGCCTGGGCCATGCCGGTACCCGCCAGCATCGCCCCAACTAATCCGATAAACTTTTTCATTCTTTTTACCTTTATTATGTGTAACAATAAAGGGGCTATCCTTCTCGATGTCCATCCCTACGCCGGCATTGTCCGGATCAGGTCAGAAGGGTATCATCTCAGCCCGCAACATGCGGGCACCCCTTGAATATCGGCTGCAAAGGTACGAAAAAGCGAGCGAAAAACGAAAGAAAAACGGGTTTTTTCTTTCGTTTTCCCGAGCGATAGTACCTTCGACGCAGTCAGAGGTACGAAAAAGCGAGCGAAGAGCAAAGTAATTTGTCACTTTTTTTCAGAAACGAGGAGTTTCCTTGAGCTAAGTAAACTAGGCGAATCCGCATAGCGAACGACCTTCATAATTTTGGCGTACGATTTTTTTAAATTTGGTAACGACTTTTTAAAAAATCTCATACGAGTTTTTTTTCCGCGCCACCCATCGCTGCTGTTCCCTATGTTTTTTGTGAACTAAAGACTATAGGAGAAAAGGGGTTACGCTTCGCGCCCATGCCTCCGCTAGGGATAATACCGAAAGTTTTTCAGTGGCTGGTGTAGAAGTCGGTAATGCGATGAATGGCACGGGTGCAGACGGGGCAGAAGTGCTCAACTTCGTTGATTTTCATGCGACACTCCTGGGCGGGGCGGTAGACGCCGTGCGACTGGTAGCCGCCCCCCTCGAAGACGCCAACGCGCTGCGTGGCGGCATTCAGGCGCTGGCGCTCCTGATCGGTGCGAATTTGGCGATAGTTGGGCACGTCGGCGCTGGGGGGCGTGGGCACGGGGGTGCCTTGGGGCAGCAGGTCGGCCCACTTCGACTGGAAGTCGACGAGCGTCGTAAGGTTCGGCTCCCACGGCTCGGTGTCGGCGGGATATAAGGTCTCATACTGATCGTCGTAGAAATACTCATCGCCCAGTCCGGCGAAGCCGTGGCCAAACTCGTGCACCAGCACCTGGGGGAAGGTGGGGTGGTCGCTGGGGAAGACGTTCAGCTGGTTGTAGATGCCGCCTCCGCCATAGATGTCGCTGTTGACGAGGACGATGACCTGCTCGAAGGACACGTCGGCCAACAGGTCGTAGAGGCGGTGCATGTCCTGCGTCATCAGATAGCGTGCGGAGTAGAATGTGCTGTAATGGGTGGCGGCAGGGGTGCTATTCCATTTGCCCTGCTGGGGCACGCTGGGGCCGCTTTGCTGCGACTCGGCCGCCACACACACCACGTTGAAGCGCTGTCGGAGCGAAGCAAAGGGCTCGTGGGCGAAGAGCGCGTCAACCGTGCGCTGACAGTCGCGGCGGAACTTCTCCATGTCGTCCTTGGCGTAGCCCTCGGCCACGATGGCCAAGTCGATGTGGGTGGCAACGTCGTCGCCCCCACCCCATATATAATAATGTGGGATGCCATTGGACCCCATCTGGCGGATGAGCGCATCGGCAGGGTCGATGGTATGGGTGAGGCGTGCTACGATGCTGTCGTGAAAGTTGGTGAGGGTTACGCAGACATCGACCGCTCGCTTGGGCATGGGCACATTGTAGCTGGCCTGGAACGCCTTGGCCACGCGGGTGGCCTCCTCGGTGGCGAGCCATTCCTGGAAGAGCGTGGAGAAGGTGTGCACGTAGAGCTGGCGCCCCGAGGCGTGGTCGTAGAGTGCTATCTGCCCGTTGCCGCGCAGGGGCACCTCGGTCAACCGTGTGCGGCGACCGGCCCACAGCGGTGTTGCGTAGGCATGCTCAAAGAACACATGCTGCTGGGTGGACGTGCCGGCAAAGACATAGTCGAGCCGCAGCGTGCGCCCGTCGAAGTCGTCGTCGAAGGTCTGGGCCTGGGCGAGGACCGCTACTAAGCAAAGGGCGAGGGATAACAAAAAGCCCACCACAGCAGACCCTCCCCCTGCCCCTCCCTTGTAGGGAGGGGAGTATATAGACTTGCCATCAGCAGAACTAACCACTTCCCTCTCTACAAGGGAGGGGCTGGGGGTGGGGTTTATACACTTCATTTTCTTTTAGGCTACAAAAATTACAAACAGAAAAAGACGGGAGGGAGCATATAGACCTGCCATCAGCAGAACTAACCACTCCCCTCCCTACAAGGGAGGGGCAGGGGGTGGGTCTGCAGGGGGTGGGTCTGCAGGGGGGTCATTACTACTTTCGGTAGAGCCTCTTAAAGTCGACGTATTGCTCACAGCGCTGCACATACCGGCTGACGCGGCCTGGGTTGGCACGCTCGAAGGCCAGGAACTGAGCCCACACCTTGTAGTGGCTGGTGGCGGGGCGTGCCGTGCGGGTGATGGTGCGGGTTTCGGAGTCGAAGACGTCCTCGAACCACACGTCGTCGTTGAGATAGACGTAGGCCAAG
Source organism: Prevotella sp. (assembly GCA_017619275.1). Classification (GTDB taxonomy): domain Bacteria; phylum Bacteroidota; class Bacteroidia; order Bacteroidales; family Bacteroidaceae; genus Prevotella. Next base: position 10,791 of record JAFZSR010000087.1, read on the forward strand.
GCGAAGAGCGCCCGCTCCTTCAGCTCAAAGTCGGTGGTCTGGCTGGCCTGCTTCAATAGGGCCACGGCGCGCTTGGGCATGTTGGCCTCGTTGGGATGTGACTCTGGGTTGTTGTAGGCACTTTTGCCGTTGTGGGTGAGATACCAGCAGTCGCCCTCGTTGGTAGCCTGTGCATAGCGCACGGCCAGGTCGTAGCAGCGCTGCTGGCGGGCCTTGCCAGTAAGACTGTTCATGCCCGACTCCATGCGAAGCATCTCGTTAACGAACTCCAGCTTGGGATTCTTGCTCACAGTGAGATCCTCGCTAAGATTGTATTGCACGTCGGTGAGCCACTGGCGCTTGATCCACGGCTCCACGCTCCAGTTGCGATAGATGATGTAGGGCTTGTAGCCTTTATTGTTGTAGTAGCTGGCGGGCACCTTCTTCAGCCAGGTCTGCGCCTGCTCCCACTTGCACTGTCGCAGGTACTTGGTGCCAATCAGGTCGTTGGCATCGTTGGCATCGATTTGCAGTTGGGGCTTCAGGTAGCGGTCGAGACTGCTCTTGGCCGGACTCTTCACATAGTCGACGAAAGAGATGAGACGGTCGACTTGCATGGTGTCGAGCGCCTCGTGATACTGATAGGCGTGGACGGCGTTGAGCAGTCCGAGGGCTTCGTTCTGGCGACGGGCCTTGAGGTAGAGGGGGAAGAGCGCCTGATGGGTGATGCGGTCGAGGGCACACTCATAGTGGTACTTGCTCTCCGTCATCTGGCTCAGCCATTTCATCTCGCCCGTCATGTACTCGTCCCACTGTGCATCGGCCTTGGCCAACATGGCACGCATGTAGAACTGCAGCACGCGGGCGTTGTCCTTCATGCGCTGCGTGCCCTCCATGGCGGTGGCCTCGTTGATATGGGTGAGGCCAATCTGGCGGTCGCCATACATGAACTCTATCCATGCCCGTGCACTCTGCCACAGAATGGGATACTGCGTCTTTCCCTCGGCCACCACCTGCTGGCACAGGGCAATCATCTGCCGGCCCTCGACCTGCTGGATGTCGCGCACGAAGAGCTTGCCAAAGCCATCCTCGTCGACGGCTTCCTGGGTGTTGTTCACAAAGTCTTGCAGCAGGAAAGGCATCACAGGCGACTTCGGGTCGCGCTGGTATTCGGCACGGATGGCCTCGTAGGAGCGCAGCTTGTAGAACTGGGTCATCAGGCTCTGCCAGTCGCCCTGCTCGGCAAAGATGGCGGCGGCCTTGTCGGCCTTGCCCGTCTTCAGCAGTGCTCCGGCATAGATGTTCTTCATCATCTCCTTGTAGATGTTCTCGTTGCCTTTCGAGGCGGTCTTCTCCCAGAACTTCACGTTCTCCTTGTGCTGGTCGAGCAGCATGTTGCAGCGCATGTAGAGCAGGGCATGCTGCGAGCGCAGCTTGCTGTCGAGTTTGCCCTCGGCGTAGGTGCGAATGGCGGTCAACTTGTTGTTGGCTTCTTCAAGTTCTTGGGCAGTGGGATAGTCCCAGTCGTAGAGCTTGCGCTCCATCACACGGCAGCAGTCCAGATAGCTCTGCAGCTGAGCCACATAGTCGGCCATGAGCTGGTCGCCCTTCTCGCGGGCGGCCTCGATCAGACGGTCGGCATCAAACCAGAAACTATCGTCGTTTTTGATGCCCAGATAGGCTTTCCAGTTTTCTTGTGTTGCCTTGTCCGCGCGGTCGCGAAACTCTGATTTGTCGTAGACACTAAAGAGGTAATAGTTGTGGGTTTCTATCCACAAACAGGCCATGGCGGGCATGGCGAGGATGGTTACCAGACTAATGATGATAAATCGCTTCATAGGTATCATTGTTATAGCGGTTAATGTTTTCTTTGTCCAGATGATAGGTGAGGATGTGACGGCTCAGTTCGGGGCGCTTCTCCTCCACGAGCTGCTTCACGCTGAGTATCTCGCTGGCCTCGACAGTGTGCTCGATGCGGACGCCCTGCACCTGGCGCTGCCAGCGGTAGACGGGATAGGCGGCGGCCAGCGGCAGTGAATAGCTGGGCAGCAGCCGCACGTAGGGCTGCACGTCGCGAATGTCGAGGATGGGATTGCGCTCCATGAAACGGCGGGGGTCGCCGGTGTTATATAGCATCAGCACGCCGTAGTCGACGGGTGGCGCAGGCATGGCCAGCTGATGCAGACGGATGGTGGCCGAGAGGGTGGTGATGTCGCGAGGCTGCTGCTTGTCGAGCTCGGCACGCACCTCGCGCAGGAACTGGTAGAACACCTGTCGGCTGCGGTCGGTGTAGTCGCAGTCGATTTGCAGCTCGTTTACACCGCTGATGCCGTTGGTGCGGTTCATCTGCACCACGCGGCGCACCACAAGAGCAGCCAGCGAGTCGTGCGACTGGTGCATACAGTCTTCGGTGATGAACACGGTGGGCACCAAGGCGATACCCGGCGGCAGCGTGTCGGCAAAGGCGATGGTGGCGTTGGGCAGTGGCTGCTGCTCGGCATGGGCGTCGGCATGTAGCGGGATGTCCATCACCACATCGAAATAGCGACAATACACCTTGTCGATGTGATGCGCTGCGAGGAAGGCACGTTCAGTAGAGTCGAGGCGCAGCTCGGTGCGCCAATAGTACACACTATTCTGCTCCTCCATCGGCGTCTGCCGCTGGCACCCACAGACGGTGAGGACGGTCAGCAGCACTGACAAAAGCCTGACGTGCCTTCGCATTTTATTTTCGGTCTTCTTCAATCAAGCGCAACAGCCGCTCCACGGCGTCCTGCTCGGGAATGTTCTTCTCGATGCATTCCTTGCCACGGTAGAGCGAAATCTTTCCGCGTCCGGCACCCACATAGCCGTAGTCGGCATCGGCCATCTCGCCCGGGCCGTTCACAATGCAGCCCATGATGCCAATCTTCAAGCCCACAAGGTGGCTGGTGGCGGCCTTGATGCGCGCGATGGTCTCCTGCAGGTTGTAGAGCGTGCGCCCGCAGCCGGGGCAGGAAATATACTCTGTCTTGGTGAACTTCACACGGGCGGCCTGCAGGATGGCGTCTTCCATCTCACGCAACCGCTCAGCCGGCAACTCATCGTAGTCGATGCGCAGCTTGTCGGCCTTCTTGTCGATGAGGGCGGCACCAGCAGTCATGGCGCTCTTCAGGAGCAAATCGTCGTGGTCCTCATGGTTTTCGAAACGAAGCGTCATACAGCCGTCGTGGATGTTCGCCTCGGCCTGTTGGCGCAGGGCTGCACACTCGGGGATGAGCTCCACCATCTTGCGGGCCACGGGAATCTCGGCCTCTGGCTCCTCGCTCAGGCTGACGCGGATAGTGTCGCCAATGCCCTCGGTGAGCAGGGCGCCAATGCCAACGGCACTCTTCACGCGGCCGTCCTCGCCCTCGCCAGCCTCGGTGACGCCGAGGTGCAGCGGATAATGCATGTCCTCGCTGTCCATCTGCTTTACCAGCAGACGCACGCTCTGCACCATCACCACGGTGTTGGAGGCCTTGATGCTGATGACCACGTCGGCAAACTGCTCGCGCTTGAAGATGCGCAGGAACTCCATGCAGCTCTCGACGATGCCCGCCGGGGTGTCGCCATAGCGCGACATGATGCGGTCGCTGAGCGAGCCGTGGTTGACGCCGATGCGCACGGCGGTGTGGTGCTCCTTACATATATTAATAAAGGTGACGAGGCGGTCGTCGAGCCGTTTCAGCTCGGCGGCATACTCCTCGTCGGTATATTCCAGATGCTTGAAGGTGCGGGCGGGGTCGATGTAGTTGCCGGGATTGATGCGCACCTTTTCGCAGATGCGGGCCGCCACATCGGCCACGTTGGCATTGAAATGCACGTCGGCCACCAAAGGCTGCGGGTAGCCGTCGGCCTTCAGCCGCTGCGAGATGTGCTCCATGGCCAAGGCCTCGCGGGTGCCCTGCGTGGTGAAGCGCACCAGCTCGCCCCCCGCATCGATGATGCGCTTGGCCTGGCTCACGCAACCCTCCACATCGTTGGTGTCGACGGTGGCCATCGACTGCACACGGATGGGGTTGGCGCCGCCAATGGCTATGTTGCCGATATGGCAAACGCTGCTCTGCCGACGGGAAAAGGATGTACTCATCGTGACAGTTGCTTAGGGAAAAACATTAAGGGCAAGTGGTGAGCGGATTGCTGCAAAGCCACTCTTCCTCCAGCCAGCCCTGGCCCTTGCCGTCGGCGGTTTTCACTTTCACCCACGAGCCTTTCACGTCGATGGGATGCACCGTCTGCTCTCCCTTGAGCGTGTAGCTGACGGCAGCACTCTTCGAGGCTTCGCTTCGCAGTGGCAGCTTTTGGTTTTGACCATAGTTGCGGGTGCCGATGCCGATGACAGAGTTGTGAATCCAATAGCCGGTAGTACTGCCCTTAAGTTTGACATTGGCGAACTCGCTGCCGTCTTCCTGGGGTTCGGTGGTGAGGCATTCGTAGCACTCGCCCACGATTCGCCACCAGCCGTTGGTAGGTTTCTCCACGGTGAGGGAAGCACTGACGTCTACGGGAATCTTGTCCACCACCTTTCCCTTGTTGGGGCTGTTGCGAACGTTGGTGAAGGGACCATCGTTGTCGAAGATATACACGTCGATGATCTGCGCACGACCCACGAGGGCGCAGCAGAAGAAAAGCAGAAAGAAAGAAATTGTTTTTTTCATTGTATTTAAAGTTTAATTTTCCAAAGTAAAAAGGGGATTACAGCCCGCAGAGGCCCTCGGCGCGGAAAGGCTTACCGTACAACGTGCCCTTGAGCAGGTTGCCACCCGCATAGAGGGCACCCTTGAAGGCCACGTCGCCCACGCTGTCGATGCCGGTGATGAAGCCGGTGTCTCTGTCGATGGTTCCTTCGAGCGTGAGTCCTTCGCCCATGGAGAGGGTGCATTTGGTGTCATCTTCGAGCGATACGTCAACAACGTAGTAGTGGTCGCTGTCGCCGAAGGCGTAGGTGCCGCCCAAGTAGGGCCACACCTCGCTCTCGAAGCGCTCGCGCTCCTCGGCGGTCATCTCAACCTCTTCGTTGTCGTAGTATTCCTCATCTTCGTCGATAGTGGCGTCGGCATCGCGCTCGGTGTCGGGGGCAGCCTCCACCAGCTCTTCTTCTTCGTCGATGGGCGCGGCATTCTTGGCGTTTTTCTTGTTGTCGCAAGCACTGAGGGCGGCCACCATCATGGTGGCCAGCCCTAAGTTCCATATGTATCGTTGTAGGATTCTCATCGGAGATAAGATTTTGGTAGGTGGGGTAGGTGGAGTAGGTAAGGTAGGTGGAGTAGGTGAAGACTCATCTTACTTACCTCCTGGGACTACAGGCCGCGGGCCTTCAGCAGGGCCGAGGCATCGGGCTGCTCCATGCCGGTGAAATCGGTGAAGAGCTGCATCAGGTCCTGCGTATTGCCACGACTGAGCACTTTCTCGCGGAAATCTTGTCCCACGGCGGGGTCTAGGGCGCCACGCTGTGCGAAGACATTGGCGATGTTCACGGCCAGCACCTCTGTCCAAAGATAGCTATAGTAGCCGGCGGCATAGCCGCTGCTCCAGATGTGGTTGAAATAGCTGGTGCGATAGCGCGGCGGCACCTGTGGATCGAGCAGACCAATCTGCCGCAGGGCCTCCGTCTCGAAGTCGCCAGCCTTGTCGGCCTGTGGCACATCGGCCAAAGGCAGCACGTGCCAAGCCATGTCGAGACAAGTGGCGGCGAGGTTCTCGCCAAGGGCGTAGCAGGGCTGGAAGTTGATGCTCTTCAGCATGCGCTCCTTCAGGTCGGCGGGCATTGGCTCTCCGGTCTGATAATGGCGGGCATAGTTGTCGAAAATCTCGGGGATGCTGGCGAACGACTCGTTGAACTGCGACGGCATCTCCACAAAGTCCCGGGCCACATTGGTGCCGGCCAAGCTGCGATACTGACAATCGGAAAGGATGGCGTGCAGGGCGTGGCCAAACTCGTGGAACATCGTAGTGACGTCGTCCCAGGTGAGCAGCGAGGGCTGTCCCTCGGGCGCCTTGGCAAAGTTACACACATTGAACACCACCGACTGCTCCTGGCGCTGGCGACTCTGCGTGATGAACTCGTCCATCCAGGCTCCGCCGCGCTTCGTGGGACGGCGGTAGTAGTCGCTATAGAACAGGGCCAGGGACTTGCCGTCCTTGTCAATCACCTCAAACACCTTCATGTCGGGGTGATAGGTGGGGATGTCGGTGCGCTCCTTGAAGGTGAGGCCATAGACGCGGTTGGCGGCGTAGAACACGCCGTTCTTCTGCACGCTGTCAACATTGAAATAGGGCTTCACCTCGTCGTCGCTGACGCTGAGCAGTTTTTTCTTCATCTTCGCCGAATAATAGAAACGGTCGTAGGGCTGCAACTTGAAGGCGGGACCTTCCGTCAGGCGTGCAAAGGCTTCAATGGCACGCGTCTCTGCGTTGGTCTTCGGCTTGTAGGCGGCAATAAGATTGCGCAGGAAAGCATAGGCGCGGTCGGTGTCGTGGGCCATCGTCTTCTCCAAAGAATAGGAAGCCCAGTCCTTGTAGCCCATCAGCTCGGCCTTCTCGGCGCGGAGCTTGGCCATCTCGGCCACGATGGGATAGGTATTATACTGGCCTGTGCCGTCGGCACGGTGGATAGAAGCTTCGTAGACGCGGCGGCGCAGGTCGCGGTTGTCGAGGCTGGTGAGCAGGGGCTGCTGCGTGGTGTTGATGATGACGATGCAGTAGGGTTTCTCGCCGCCCAGGCTCTCGGCATCTTTCTGGCACTGAGCAATGTCGGCGTCGCTCAGTCCAGCCAGTTCCTCCTTCGTGTCCACCCACACCACGGCGTGGTTGGTGGCGTCGGGCAGCAAATCGCCCCACTTCTGCTGCAGGTCGGTGATGGCCTTGTTGATGTCTTTCACGCGTGCCATCTTCTCTTCGCTGAGCAGGGCGCCTTGGCGCACAAACTCCTTATACGTCTCTTCCAGGAGCTTCTTCTTCTCGCCCGTGAGCGTCTCGTACTCATTGTCGTAGACGGTCTTGATGCGCTCGAAGAGCTGCTTGTTGAAAGAGATTTCATTGCTGAGGTCGGCCAGCATGGGCGTCACCGTTTTTTCAATCTCGCCAATCTGGGGCGTCTTATCGGCGCTGACGAGGGCGAAGAAGATGCTGCTGATGCGGCCGAGCGTCTTGCCACTCTCCTCCAAGGCCAGGATAGTGTTATCGAAAGTGGGTGCCTCGGCGTTGTCGACGATTTGCTGCACCTCCTGGCGCTGCTGTTCGATGGCCTGTTCGAAGGCGGGGAGATAGTCGGTAGTGTCGATCTTGCTGAAGTCGGGTGCTCCGAAGGGCAACTCGCTCTCAGCCAGCAGGGGGTTGTCGGCGGGTGCCGTGGCCTGCTTGCAAGCCGACAGGCTGATAATGGTTGCTGCCATGCCCATGGCGAATAGGATTTTAGTTGTTTTCATTTTGCAAATGTTGGTTGATGGATTGGATAGGAATTGAAAGGCGAATGAAGCGAAGGGCTTAATAGCCGGTCTTATAGATGACCTTGCCAGCGCCGCTGGTAATCTTCATGGCTTCGGGATGCTCGCGGATGAACGAGTCGATGTGGCGCACGCGCTTCTCTTCCAGAATCTCGTCCATGGCAATGAGGATGCCCGTCTCCTCCACGTCGCCAAAACCGTAGTTGATGGCGGTGCCGAAGAGCTTCATGGTGGGCGAGAGACTCATGTAGGCGTTCACCAGTGGCGGGATGTTGTAGCCCAAGCGACGAATCTCGCGGTTCAGGATGCGGTAGTCGCCCTTGAAATTATTCTCGCTGAACAGGGCCTCGAGCTGCCGTTCGTCGGTCTCCAGCTTCAGCGGCTTCATGGGCACCACTAGGTTTTCTTTGTCGTCGAAATATTTCTTCAGGAAATAGAGAATCATATCGCGACCCTCGCGGATATAGCTGGGATACATGGTCATCTTGCCGAAGAAATAGCGCACATTGGGCATGATGACGGTGAGCGCGCCTAGTCCGTCCCACAGGTTGTCGAGGGCGAAGAGGCTCTTGGCCCCCATGCGCGAGCTTTGGTAGGGCAGACTGACGAACGAGCGCCCCAGCTCGATGGTGTAGGGCATATAGTCGGTGAGGAACTTCTGCGAGAAGTGGAACATGTGACTGGTGGCCAGGTGGGGCTGTCCGTCGGGGCCGATGTCCCATTTGGTGCCTTCCAGATAGCGGTAGCCGCCGATAATCTCCTGTGCCTCGGGGTTCCACACGATGAGCTGCTTGTAGCAGTTTTCGCAGATGTCGAACTCGTCGATGTCGCAGTCCTTGCCTGTGCCGCCTCCGGCCTCGCGGAAGGCAATCTCGCGCAAGCGCCCTATCTCGCGCATCACGTTGGGTGCCTCGTGGGCGGTGACGATATAGATTTCGTTATGGCTCTTGTTGGTCATGCGCAGCTGTCGCTCGGGGGTGAGTTCGCTGCGTAGCACCTCAACGGGGATAGGGGCAATGATGGGTTGTTCCATACTAAGTTGTAGTTATTGTTGTGAAGGTAGGGGAAGGCTGTAGACTTGGTCGCACACGTATTCAGCCCACTGTGCGGGTGTCTTCTGCTTGTCGGTGAAAGTTTGCCAGGGGATGGGCTTGCCGATGCTCACGGGGAAGGTGTTGCCGGTGTTCTTATACATCTCGTCGACGAGGAAGAGCATGGCCACGTTCACCTTCTTGATGCAACGGTCGCTGATGTTGCTAAGCCGGTAGAAGAAATTGCTGTTGCGCCCGCCGAAGTGGATGGGCACCACATCGCGATGGGTCTCCACGCTTTTGGTGATGAAAGTCTTCTTCCAAGGCAGGTCGTGAATCTCGCCATTCTTGCGGCGCGAGCACAATCCTGCGGGGAACATCAGCATGTGGTAGTCGCTTTTGAAGCCAGCCTCCACCATGGCGGGGAAGTTGCGGCTCTGCTGGCCCGTCTTGTTGATGGGTATGCAGAGGGGAGCCAGGCCGGGGAGGTTCATCAGTAGGTCGTTGACCAAATAGCGGAAGTTATCGTCGTACTGCTTACCGATGATGGAGCCGAGTGCCACGCCGTCGATGCCGCCCATGGGGTGGTTTGAGACGAATGTGTAGAGGCGTCCGTCGTCCTTCGCAGGCAGGTTCTCCATGCCCGTCACCTCCAGCTTGGTGTCGAGGAACTCCAGACAGGCCTCCAGCCAAGGGGTTCCCTTCAAATCGCGTGAGCGCCAGAGGAACCCGTTGCACTGGTCCTCATGGGCTATCTTCTTCAACCAATTCACGACAAAGCCAGGCACCCAGCGGGCTTTCTTGCCCATCTTGTTGCGCAGAATCTTATCGATGTCGATGGTTTTCTGGGGTATTGTATCCATTATGGTTGGTTTAATGCCTAACAGCTTGCAAAATTAGCACAAAAAATCCACAATTGTTGCACAATGCAAAAAAAAATGCGCCGTTTTACACTTTTTTTTAATTTTCCCACGCAAAATATCTAATAGTTTTGGAAACAAAGGCCCCCCTAGCAAAATGTGTTAGGACGATAGCCAATGGTCGGGTGAGCCGCATATTTGCGGCTGCACTCCATTTTGCACCTATTTTTTTTGTTTTTTTACAAACAAATGCTTAACTTTGCAAACGGATTGCGGGAGATGCCCGCAACCACATTAACACCCCACGATTATGAAACGATTATTGCTCAGTTTGTCATTGATTCTTGGCTATTTAACATCTAACGAGATGGCCGCACAAAGCGACTTCGTAAAGGGAGCCGACGTAGGGTTCTTGACGGGCCAAGAAAAGCACGGCGTGAAGTTCCATGACCGCAAGGGCCGAGAGCGGGAATGTCTGGAACTGCTGAAGAACGACTACCAGATGTCGGCCATCCGCATGCGGGTATGGGTGAACCCCCGAGGCGGCTCATGCGACAAGAACGAACTGCTGGCGATGGCACTGCGCGCCAAGGCATTGGGAATGGACCTAATGGTGGACTTCCACTACAGCGACACCTGGGCCGACCCCGCCAAGCAGGGCATTCCAGCAGCATGGCAAGGGCACAGCTATGAGCAGATGAAGCTCGACCTGCAAGCACATACCATCGACGTGCTGACGCTGCTGAAGCAGAATGGCATCACACCACGCTGGGTGCAGGTGGGCAACGAAACGGCCAACGGATTGCTGTGGCCCATGGGGCACATCGAAAAGAACCCCAGCCAGTATGCGGGATTCATCGGCGCCGCCTACGACGCCGCAAAGAAGGTGTTTCCCGAGACCATCGTCATCATCCACCTGGACCGTGGCCACAAGCAGTCGCTCTACGACTGGAACCTCGACATCGTGAAGCAGCATGGCGGGAAATTCGACATGGTGGGCATGTCGCTCTATCCCTACTGGGCACGCAAGGACCACCCGGAACTGAACGCCGACAGCATCATCACTGACTGCATGCGCAACATCTGCCACGTCAGCCAGAAATACGGCTGCGACGTGATGATTGTGGAGACGGGATTTGAGGTGGACGAACAACACCCTGAGGTGATGGAGGAAGGCCGCCGCCAGCTGACGCGCGTCATCCGCGAGGCACAGACCGACACCAACGGTCGTTGTCGCGGTGTATTCTACTGGGAGCCACAGTGTCTGCCCGGCGGCTACCGCCTGGGAGCCTTCAACAGCAAAGCCATGCCAACGGCCATTATGGAGGCTTTTGTGGAGACGAAGAAATGACAGGAACCGAAGCTTGTCACCCAACTTTTTGCTATTCGCGCATGTCAAAACGAGAGGGCAGAACACCGATTTTTGATACTTTAACCAAAAAATGCTGTGCGCGCACAAAAAAATCTCCCAACTCTTAACTCGTAACTCTAAACTTTTTCGTATCTTTGCACCCGAAAATCAGAATAACGAACATTTAAACAACAATAAAACAATGGCAAAGTTAGATTTGACAAAGTATGGCATCACCGGTTCAACCGTGATTGCCCACAATCCGTCGTATGAGTTCCTTTTTGAGGAGGAGATGAAGTCCGAACTGACCGGCTTCGACAAAGGTCAGCTCACCGAACTGGACGCTGTCAACGTGATGACTGGTATCTTCACCGGCCGCTCGCCTAAGGACAAGTACATCGTGCGCGACGCTCAGAGCGAAGACAAGGTGTGGTGGACTACCGACGAATACAAGAACGACAACCACCCCATGAGCGAAGAGGTGTGGGCAAAGGTGAAGGAAATCGCCATCAAGGAGCTGTGCAACAAGGACCTGTATGTGATGGACGCCTTCTGCGGTGCCAACGAGGCTACCCGTCTGCGCGTGCGC
>JAFZSR010000088.1 GCA_017619275.1 Prevotella sp.
ACCCGAGTCGGGGCTGCGCAAAGTACTTGCGAAACTTGACTTCGTGAGCAAAATTATAGGCAATTAGGAAAATTCGTTTCGAAAAATCAAGCTGTATTTTCTGTTTTCATTCACGATGCCATTCCAACCGTACAGATCGAAAAAAAGCGCCGACTTTTTTGAAAACGGTAACGAGATTTTCAAAAAAGTCGACGAGATTTTTGAGCGGGGTGGCACTACGCCCCAAAATGCATAAAAATACAGATTTGGCCGAACGATTCTTTAATCGTTACTATACTGTGTCGCCATAGCGCTCCTTGACGATGTCGTCGAGTGAGCGGCCACGGGTGTTGGGGGCGCCGATGAAGCCCACGATGAGGGCGATGAGCAGCAGCACTATCATGCACCAGGCGGCCACGGTGAAGCCCTCGCCGTTCTCGCCATAGATGAAGGTGAACACCAGTCCCCATACGGCCGACAGGCCACGCACGATGAAGAACATGAGTCCCTGCGCACCGGCACGGAACTTGGCAGGGAACAGCTCGCTGCCCCACAGGGCGTAGAACACCTGCACGGAGCTGCCGTTGTTGATGCCCCACAGGATGGTGAAGAGCCAGATGCCGCCAATGCTGGTGATGCTACCGCCGATGACCAGGATCCAGGCCGTGAGCGCTGCCGCCAGTCCGAAGACGTAGAAGAAGCGGTGGGCCACCTTGTCCACATAGAACGAGATGATGAACGTGGTGACGACCACGAAGACCCAGCTGATGCAGCTCAGCATGTTGGCTGTTTCGTTGCTCAGTCCGCCAGCGGTTTCGTAGACGTGGGGCATGAAAAAGCCCATGACGGAGGCCACGAGGTTCCACGTGAGGTAGATGGTGGCCAGGAAGATGACCGACCGCACTGCCACACGGCTGGAGAAGAGCATCTTGATGTTTTCCACGATGCCGCTCTTCTCCTTCGCCTTACCCTGCTCAAACACGGCGCTCTCCTGCAGTTGGCGTTGCAGGTTCCAGGCAATGAAAGCCACGACGAAGAGCGTGAAGAACACCACGCGCGACGAGAACACCTCGACGGCCGACTGCGCTGCGTCGGCACCGATGACGGCGTGCGCCAACGACTCCACGGGGGCATAGAGGTAGCCGCCGGGAGCGAAGAGCATGCCGAAGAAGAGGATGACCATAGGGCCGATGCCCCACGACATCTGCGAGATGCAGATATTGCGGCCACGGTTGTTCACCTCGCTCGACTCGGAGATATACGTCCACGAGGCGGGCACGCCGATACCCACGCTGATGCCAGTGATGAGGAATCCGCAGAGCAACATGGGATAGCTGAAGGCGAGCATGATGATGAGCACACCGAGCATGTAGACCAGCAGGTTGTAGGTGAAGATGAACTTGCGCCCGAACTTGTCGGCCAGGAAGCCGCCGATGATGGCACCGATGGCAGCACCCAGCGCATTGGCGCTGAGGGCGTTGAGCCATCCCAGATGCATCTCGCTCAGTCCGAGGTAGTTCTGCCACAGGGTGATTCCGCTGGAGCCGGCCACGATGGCACCAGCATCCAGGTAGTTGTTGAGGGAGACAGCGAGGGTGCTCTTAAGGGATGAGGAAGACCCTCCCCCTTGCCCCTCCCTTGTAGGGAGGGGAGTAGAATGACTTGTTGAATTCTTATTCATTGAAAAATCTTCTATTAGAAAAAAACTTCTATTTGAAATAATCTTCTATTTTTTGTAATACATTATCGATGTCGTATAAGACCTCTTCGTTCGTAAAACGCAGGATATGAAAACCCATTTGTTCCAAGGCGCTCTCACGAATGGCATCGTTCTCCATTTGTTGCCGTTCTGCATGATAGCCACCGTCAACTTCGACAATCACCCCCCGTGCCGTGATGCGAAATCTGCAATGTAATCGCCAACGATATGCTGCCGTAGGAAATCGACGCCTAAAGCTCCATTCCTAAGATGTTCCCACAGAAACTCTTCAGCTATCGTGGCATTCTTCCTGTTTTCACGTGCATAAGCACGCAACAGCGCATATCGGTCAGGCGAAGCAGTTTTATATGACGCAGTCTTTCCCATTCTCGAATCTAACCACTCCCCTCCCTACAAGGGAGGGGTAAGGGGGTCCTTTATCGCTTCGAAGTCACCTCTTTCTCGTACTGCTGGATGCACTGGATAAACTCCTCACCCACAGGCACATTATTGCGGAGGTTAAAGTAGTCGTAGACGGCACCGAAGGGCATCGACTTGGCCTCTTCCATCAGGGCGAGGCGCTCAAAGTCTTGTCCGTTGTCCTCATACTCACGCAGCTTTGCCTTCGGCTCGAGCAGGGCCTGGAGGATGCACTTCTGCGTCGCGCGCGAACCTATAATATATGCTCCTATGCGGTTGATGCTGGCATCGAAATAGTCGAGGCCCACATGGGCGCGGTCGAGGGCGTCGCTGCGCACCAGCTCCTTGAAGAGGTCGAGCGTCTGGTCGTTCATGATGGTCACATGATCGCTGTCCCAGCGGATGGGGCGGCTGACGTGGAGCATCAGCTCGGGCACGTACATCAGCAGGGTGCTGACGAAGTCGCTCACGTTCTCCGTAGGCTCATAGTGGCCAGTGTCGAGCGTGTACATCTGCTTGCGGGTGGCGCAATAGGCGGTGAAGAAGTCGTGGCTGCCCACGGTGTAGCTCTCCAGGCCGATGCCGAAAAGCTTGGCCTCGAAGCAGTTCTTCACGCCGTCGAGCTTCTCCTCCATGATCTCGTCGAGCGAGGCGGCCAGGATTTCGCGGTACTTCTTGCGCTGCACGGGCATGTCCTTCGAGCCGTCGTGCACCCAGATGTTCATGATGCAGGGGTCGTTCTGTGCCTTGCCCATGGCGTCGGCGATGCGGCGACAACGCTTGGTGTGCTCAATCCAGAAGTCGCGGATGCCCTTGTCGGGGTTGCTCAGCGTGAGACTGCCGCTCTTGGGGTGCGAGAAGGAGGTGCTGTTGAAGTCGAGCTTCATGTTGTTCTCCTTGGCCCAGTCCATCCAGCTCTGGAAGTGCTTTGGCTCCACCTGGTCGCGGTCGACGAAGGTGCCGCCGAAGTCGCCGTAGATCTCGTGTAGGTTCAGGCGGTGGTTGCCGCCGAGGAGGGTCTTCACGAACTCGATGTCCTGTCGCACCTCGTCGATGTTGCGGGCACGGCCGGGATAGTTGCCCGTGGTCTGGATGCCTCCGCTGAGCGCGTCGTTGCGCTCGAAGCCCACCACGTCGTCGGTTTGCCAGCAGTGCAAGGAGAGTTGTTGCTTTTGCAATTGGTCGAGAACTGCGTCGGTGTTGACGCCAATGGCTGCGTAGCGCTCTTTCGCCACTGCATATGCCTGTTCAATCAGTTTTGCTTTCATTTTATATGGGTTTTAATGGGTTTTATGGGGTGAATGGGGTTAATGGGTCTTTGGGGGATTTATACCGAGGAACTGCTCGTAGGCTTTGTCCCAGATGTCCTTGTCCTGGGGCTCATACTTCACCATCTTGGTGCTGTTGGCAATGATGGCGCGCATCTCCCAGATGTCCTTCACCACACCGGCGGCCTTGGCCTGGAGCATGATGTTGCCCAGGGCCGTACACTCCTGCGGACCTGCCAAGACGGTGGCACCAGTGGAGTTGGCCGCAAACTGATTGAGGTACTTGTTGAGCGAGCCACCGCCAATGATGTGTAGCACATCGAGCTGGAACGGCGCAAATTCCTTCAGCCACGTAAAGACCTGACGATAGCGCAGGGCCAGCGAGTCGAAGATGCAACGGCATATTTCGGCTGGTGTCTCGGGCACGGGCTGCCCCGTTTCGCGACAGTATTGCTGTATGGCCTGAATCATCGAGGCGGGTGCCGCAAACATGGGGTCGTCGGGGTTGATGAGCGACCGGAAGGGTTCTGCCTGCATGGCCTGGCCTTGCAGCTCGGGATGTGAGAGTTTCTGCACGTCCTCGGGCCACTCCAGTCGGCAGCGCTCATAAAGCCACATGCCGCAGATGTTCTTCAGGAAGCGCGTGGTGCCCTCTACGCCGCCCTCGTTGGTGAAGTTGCGCTCGTAGCTGAGGTCGCTGATGATGGCATCCTTCGTCTCGATGCCCATCAGGCTCCATGTACCGCTTGAGAGGTAGGCAAACTTCTCGTCCTTGGCGGGCACGGCGGCCACAGCCGAGCCAGTGTCGTGGCCGGCGACGGCGATGACGGGCACCGGGCCCAGTCCCGTCAGGCGTTGCACCTCGTCGGTGAGCACGCCGACGACCGTTCCCGGCTGCACCATGCGCCCGAACTTGCTGCGCGTCAGCCCTACCGACTGCAGCAACCGTTCGTCGAGCTGCTTGGTGCGCGGGTCGAGCAGTTGCGATGTGGAGGCGATGGTATATTCACATACGGTCTTCCCCGTGAGCATCCAGCTCAGCGCATCTGGCACAAACAATATCTTCGAAGCATTGCGGAAAGCCGAGTTGCCCTCGCGCTTCATGGCGTAGAACTGGAAGATGCTGTTGAAGTTGAGGAACTGGATGCCAGTGATGTCGTACACCTCGCGCCGGGAAACAACGTTATGCAAATAATCCTCCATGGCGTCGAAGGTGATGGGGTCGCGATAGGCACGTGGATTGCGCAGGATGGCACCATCGTCGCCAACAAACACGAAGTCTACGCCCCAGGTGTCGATACCTATTGAAGTGATCTTCAACCCGCGACGAGCCACCTCTTTCAGTCCGCGCAGAATCTCGAAGTAGAGGGCGTGGATGTCCCAATAGTAATGTCCGCCCTGCTCAATCAGATTGTTGGGGAAGCGCGTCACCTCTTCCAGACTGCAATGCCCATCGTCGATGCTACCCACAATGGTGCGCCCGCTGGTGGCACCCAGGTCGACGGCAAAGAAGTATTGTTTGTAATCCATATGTTTGTGTTGTAGAGCACGCAACAGCGTGTTACTCGGTTAAGTTAGTAACAATGTGGGTGCAAAGTTAGCAGTTTCGGTCGTATCTGAACATCATATTTTGATTTTACATCTGAACTTTTTGATTTAATGGGAAAATGCGAAGAAATTTGCTTTTTCTTTTGTTTTTTCGCTCGCTTATTCGTACCCTTGACTTCGTCGAAGGTACTTCCGCTCGGAAAAAACAAAATAAAAAATGATTTTTCTTTTGTTTTTTCGCTCGCTTATTCGTACCTTTGACTTCGTCGAAGGTACTTCCGCTCGGAAATGCAAAAGAAAAACGCGTTTTTCTTTTGCATTTTCCTCGCTTATTCGTACCTTTGCACAAACAAAATTTATAATACTATGGTTTATAAATACGATTTCCTGATTATCGGAGCAGGCGTGGCCGGCATGAGCTACGCGCTGAAGGTGGCCCGTGAGAAAAAGGGTTCGGTGTGTATGATTTGCAAGTCATCGCTCGACGAGGCCAACACCTCGTTTGCACAGGGCGGTGTGGCATCGGTGACGAATCTGGCTGTCGACAATTTCGACAAGCACATTGAGGACACGATGATTGCTGGCGACTACATCAGCGACCGTCAGGCCGTGGAGCAGGTGGTGCGCTGCGCTCCCGAGCAAATCAAGGAACTGGTGCAGTGGGGCGTGAACTTCGACAAGAACGCCGACGGACAGTTCGACCTGCACCGCGAGGGCGGCCACTCAGAATTCCGCATCCTGCACCATGCCGACGACACCGGCGCCGAGATTCAGCGTGGACTGATGGAAGCCGTGCGCCACGACCCCGGCATCACCGTGAAGGAGAACCATTTCGCCGTGGAGGTCATCACTCAGCACCATCTAGGCGTGCGCGTCACACGGCGCTCGCCCAACATCCGCTGCTACGGTGCTTATGTGCTGAACCCCGACAGCGGGAAGGTGGACACGTATCTGGCCAAGGTCACCGTGATGTGCACGGGTGGCTGCGGGGCCGTCTACCTCACCACCTCTAACCCCGTCATCGCCACGGGCGACGGCATCGCCATGGTATACCGTGCCAAGGGAACCGTGCAGGACATGGAGTTCGTGCAGTTTCACCCCACCGTGCTCCACAACCCCAAGGAGACGCATCCCGCCTTCCTCATCACCGAGGCCATGCGTGGCTATGGCGGCATCCTGAAGCTGCCCAACGGCGAGACGTTCATGGAGAAATACGACGAGCGACTCTCGCTGGCACCACGCGACATCGTGGCTCGCGCCATCGACAAGGAGATGAAAATCCACGGACTGGACCACGTGTGCCTCGACGTCACCCATAAAGACCCCGCCGAGACGCGCCATCACTTCCCCAACATCTACCAGAAGTGCCTCTCCATCGGCATCGACATCACGCAGGACTACATCCCCGTGCGCCCCGCTGCCCACTACATGTGCGGTGGCATCAAGGTGGACCTGAACGGCCAGACCAGCATCGAACGCCTCTACGCGCTGGGCGAGTGCTCGTGCACCGGTCTGCACGGCGGCAACCGCTTGGCCAGCAACTCGCTCATCGAGGCCGTGGTGTATGCCGACGCTGCCGCCAAGGACTCGCTGAAGCACGTTGACCTCTACGACTGGAATGAGCATGTGCCCGAGTGGAACGACGAGGGAACGATGACCAACGAGGAGAAGGTGCTCATCACACAGAGCGTGCGCGAGGTGAACGAAATCATGTCAAACTATGTGGGCATCGTGCGCAGCGACCTGCGTCTGCACCGCGCTTGGGACCGCCTCGACATGCTCTACGAGGAGACCGAGCGCCTCTTCAAGCGCGTAAAGGCCAGCCGCGACATCTGCGAGCTGCGCAACATGATCAACGTGGGCTACCTCATCACCCGCTTCGCACTGGAGCGCAAGGAGAGCCGCGGTCTGCACTTCACCATCGACTATCCCGTGCACGCCTACGACAAAAAGGATGAGAAAGCGATAGAGATTAGCCATTTCACTCCCGAAGAACACGACGAAGCCATGCGCATGATGGCTGCCAACCGCTTCAAGGGCGACGAACCAAAGGTCGGCATCTTCTGGTACAATCCAGCGCAAAAGGAGTTGTTTGGCGTAGTGTCACATAAATACTCCGACTATAACAAGCCAAACGCCAAAGGAGGGCTTGTGTCTTCAAGCGAGATGCCCGAAGACGTGTGGAAGAAGGAGTTCTACAAGCAGAAATACAAGAAAAACGGAGTGGGACCCTTCAAGGGCGAGTATCAATGGAAACCACGTGGACGCGTATTCTACAATCCAAGCGAGGATCAGTTCATCATCGCCGTAGGATCATGGACCAACGAAAGCCCCGAAGCCATCGAAATGATACGCGAAGAGTTCGACCTGCCACAAGAGAAAACGATTGTGAAGGTTGACCCCCACTGGGACTTAGGACAGACTTGGAACGACTAAGCCGTAACACATGCTGAAGTACGTTAACACCGGCATCGTGTTTCAGGAAATTCCTGACGAGGTGACGCTGGCCATCAATATCTCCAACTGCCCCTGCCACTGTCCGGGCTGCCATAGCCAGTATCTGTGGGAAGACGTGGGAATGCCTCTTGATGCCGCCGCCCTCGACGACTTTGTGGCTCGCTACGGCCGCAACATCACCTGCATCGCCTTTATGGGGGGCGATGCCGATCCCATGGGTGTGAACCTCCTGGCGCAGTATCTCCACGAGGAGCACCCGCAGTTCCATGTGGCGTGGTACAGCGGACGGCTGCGCATACCCCCAGGCGTCAACGCCGCCGATTTCGACTACATCAAGATTGGCCCCTACATCCGCCACCTGGGACCGCTGAAGCAGCCCACCACCAACCAGCGCCTCTACCGCGTGCTGAACGACGGAAAGCTCGACGACATCACCAGCCGATTCTGGCAACGGCCATAGGGAACAAGTATATAGTAATGAGTGGATATAATTTGGAGTACGCCTTTTTTCAAAAGTCAACGCTTTTTGAAAAAAGGCGTACTCCAAAATATAGAAAAGCCTAATATCTAAAGTCTATCGTCTAAAGTCTTCAATCTACAGTCTTTATTTGAAGATGACTACTTCTTCAACTGCCACCAGTCGAAATTGAAGAGCTTGGCGCCCTTGTTGCCGGTGAAGACGAGGAAGAGGTCGTGCTGTCCGCTGGGGCACTGCCTAACGTTTGCCGAGAGTGTCTGCCAGTGTTCCCATCCTCCTGTTCCGGGAATGTCGAGGCGAGCCAGCATGGGACCACGCAGACTGTCGGCATGCACCTCGATGCGACCTCCCTGCAGGCCGCTGGCCACACGGGCGGTGAACGTCTGTGCGCCATCGGTGCCCAGGTCGACAGCCCGCAGCTTGATGTAGTCGCCGTTGTGGATGTCGCTCACGTAGACGCCCACCTCGGTGTTCTGCTCGGTGTGAAGGCCACGCGAGAAGGCCATCGTCTCAGCTTCGACGCGCTCGAAGGGGTTGAGGGTGCCGATGGGCTGCACGCCCTCGTCGGTGTGATGGATGATGGGGAAGGTGCCGTCGGCATTGTACTGGAACTCCTCCACGGCTGCGCTGCGACCGAAGCCACCGCCGCCAGGCAACTTGCCAGTGTGGTAGAAGAAATAGCTATGGCCCTTGAAGTCGACCACGCCGCAGTGGTTGGTGAACGACTTGGTGTCTTCCTGCGGCATGATGGCACCGCGATAGGTCCACGGCCCTTCAAACGATGGGGCGGTGCTGTAGGAGATGTGCTCGGGGATGCCGCCGGCGGCATAGAGCAGGTAGTAGAGGGCTTGGGGCTTCTTGGCGGCCTTGCCCTTCTTGTTGAGGGGATAGACGTCGCGGCGCAGGATCCACGGCCCTTCAACGTAGGTGTCGGCATATTTCACCTGGCGGTCGCGCTCCTTGGCGTTGGGCGCGCCGAAGCCCTCGACGGTCTGGTTCACGATGCTCACAGGACCATCGAAGCTCAGCATGTCGGCGTTGAGCTTGGCATAGTGGATGGTGGGATTACCCCAAAAGATCCATGCCTGGTCGTTGTCGATGAACACGGTGGGGTCGATGTTGTCCCATGAGCCATCGTCGAAGAGGGGCTTGCCAAGGGCATCGCGGAATGGACCTGTGGGTGAGTCGCCCACAGCCACGCCGATGGCCATACCACCGGAGAGCTTGGAGTGGGCACAGATGTACCAGTAGTACTTGCCGTTGCGCTCGATGGTCTGCGCGGCCCAGGCACGGTCGTCGGCCCAGCTGAAGCTCTCGAGGCTGAGCGGTGTGCCGTGGTCGGTCCAGTTCACCATGTCGCTACTGCTGTAGACGCGCCACTCGTACATCCAGAAGAAGTCGGCCTTCTCCTCGTCGTGGCCAGTGTAGACGTAGATACGGTCGCCAGCCACCATGGGTGCAGGGTCGCTGGTGAACCAAGTCTGCACAATGGGGTTTTGCGCCCCTACGGGGCTAAATGAGAAATGACAAATGATAAATGATAAAGAAATCAGCAGTCGTTTCATATTCTATAGCATTAATTCGTGAAAAGCTTTGTCGAACGGATGGGTTGTTTAGCGTTTGTCGCTCATGACTTTTCGTGTCTTTCCATCGGCTGTGCGGATGATGTTCAAGCCATAACCCATGGTCTGGCGCTTCCGTCCTGAGACATCGAAGATGGTGGTCGTCTGCGTGCCGTCGGCATCCACCAGCTGAATACCTGTAGAGGGATCGCTGTTGATGCGGCACTCCAAGAGCAGGAACTCGTCGAGGTCGCCAGAGTTGGTCTCGTTGGTGAAGCGGATGACGTACTTGCCTTTGGTGGCAACGGTGAATGCAAGGGTACGCAGGGCGGCCGAGCGAACACTGGCCGTCGTGCTTCCATTGGTATTAGGCGTGGCGGTAAACACCTGCGAGGTGGCGAGGGCACTGCCAGTGCTGGCATCGAGGACGCTCACTTTGTACTTGGGCGACCCTTTCCAAGCGGCCATCGCATAGGTGAGCGTGTAGCTACCTGGCTCCAGCGTGAGCGGATAAGCGGTCTGACGGCCATACTCGGCACTCACCTTGCGCCAGTAAAGCGCTTTGCCCTGATAGCCGTTGAAGCCTGTGAAAGTGCGGGCGCCCGAGCTGAAGCTGTTGGGATACTCGTGCACATCGTTGTTCTCCTGCGTGCATCGCCAGCCGGGAGGTACCGTACCGGTGTCGACACTGGCGAAGTCGAGCTTGTAGATGCTGGTGGCATCGGTGAAGCTGGGCTGCAGGGTGACGTTGTCGTTAGGCATCACAAACGTTATGGCAGCGGCATCGGGAGTCACGGCAATGGTCTTCTCCATCGAGTAGAAGACGGAGTTCACCAAACGCAGTTGAGACAAGCGGAAGCCCTCGGCGGCGTTGACAGTAAGGGTGATGGTGTCGCCCTCGGCAGCCTCAATCTTGTCGGGGATGACGGTGCCGTTCTCGGCATCGCGGATAGTGACGAGGTATTTCATCGGCTCCACATCGGCGGGACGATAGCTCACTTGGTCGATATACATGGGAAGGGCACCTGTGTTGGTGATGATGAGATCGTTCTTACCCTCGTTCAGCGTGCCCTCGACGCTGACCCAGCACCACTCGTTTGTGGCAGTCTTCTCGCAGCGCACCGTCTGGTTCGTGCCATTCACTTTGATGCTGATGTTGCCGGCCTTCGTTGTGCAGGTGTAACGCACACTGATAACGTAGTCGCCCTCCTGTCCGGCTTTCAGGTTGAGCTGATGGCGCAGGGCGCCACTGCTGTTGGTGCCCATGACAACGAATCCGTTTCCAGCGTGGCCACGCTCCGTACGGTACTGGCCGTAGGGATCGGTGCAGCAGTTCTGCACGTTCTTGAAGTCCATGTCCTCGGCCTCGATGAGAATCTCGCTGCGGCTGAGTGCGGGCTGCACAGGCAGGGGCAGGGGCTGCAGGGCGATGGCGTCGGTAGCTTCGGAGCGGTCGTTGGCTCCACTGCAGCTGATGCTCACATCCACGCCGCCACGGTGCTTCACGGTGACAGTATAGGTGTGGGCGTCGGCATCATATTCGGCGGTTGCGCTGCCGTTGGCATTGCTGTGCCTGGTAAACGTATGCGTAGGCTCGGCGGCAACACCCTTCACGGTGATGATGTCGGTGCGCAAGGTAGTGGTGTCGTTGCGGAAATTGTTCAGGTAGAAGTCGATGTGGTCGGCATACTCGCGTACGAGTCCGCTCGACAGCTTGTCGTACTGCAGCACCAGCGTGTCGCAGGTGTTGTAGAGCAGGGGAATCTCTGCCGAGGCACCCGTCTTTTTGTTCAGATAGGTATAGGGGGTATAGGTGACGAGCTGGTTACGGTAGCGATTCACATAGAGATCGCCAGTGCTCACCTCAGGGTACTGGGCGTTGAACTCGTTCACCTTCTTGGTCTGCGAACTCCAGCGCGAGCTGTAGGCCGTCTTCTTCACCTGCACGGGGATGGCCTGGGCAGCTTCGTCATAGAGACCCGTCACCATGGGGATGGCACCGTAGCGGCCTGTCTTCTTGAAATAGCAATAGTTGTCCATCCACTGGCCGTTGCCTCGGTTGAAGGGGTCGGTCTGCTTATAGAGACCATCGTAGAGCGAGCCCCAGGTGGCATACTTGTCTTCGTCGCTGCCACTGCTCTTGTCGTTGATGACCACAATCTTTGTCTTGGCCACCACCTCCTCACGTGTGGGGATGTAGAGCGTGCCGTCGAGCATCTTGCGGAACATGTCGATCCAAACGCCGTTCATGTTGGGGAAGCGCTGCCAATTGCGACGCTTGTAACCATCGACGGTGCTTTGGTTCACCTCATGGATGCACTCCTCGCGCCAGGTGAGTTCGGGGCCATCCCATACGGCACCACCGTTCACACAGGTCTGCTCCATCACCGTACCGATGCCGGCGGCTCCAGGATATTTTTTCCCGTGGTTCTCGCCCAGGATGGCATCCAGCGCACCGTTCCAACCGCAGTTGTCGTAGCGCACGCCATAGTTCTTCGTCAGGCCGCTGATGAACGGGCCGAAGGTGACGCTCTCGTTATTGTAGAAACACGAGCTGGTGGTGTACTTGTAGAGGAAGAGGATGGCCTCGGGGTATTTCTTGCAGGCATCCATAAAGTTCTTGGTGCGCTTCAGCTCGCCGAGGGGATTCAACGGGTGGCTCCAGATGTTGCCGCAGAACGACACGGTGAGGAAACCACCGTACTGGTGCGACATCTCCACCAGGCGACCAAAGAGTTCCCAGCGTGCAGCTTGCGTCGACGACGACTTGTCGCCCGACTCGTCGAAGCCCCAGAACTGCTCGGCATAGTTCCAGCCCAGGAAGTTGGGGAACTGCTTGAAGAAATATTCAAACGTCACCATATCATCGTCCTGAATGTGGGTGTGGCCACCGCTGGCGGGCTGGCACGAGAACCAGATGCCGTTCTGCTGGCAGACAGTGCCCCACGACTTGTAGGTCTGGAAGGCGTTCTGCGGCATCTTGTAGATGTTCAGGTCCTTGTCGTACTGGCAGGAAAGGCTAAGATTCAGGCAGATGTAGGGCCGAATGTCCTCGGGGATGAGGTCGATGATTTTCTGGGGGTCGGCCTTATACCACACATCGCAGTGGATGAACCACAACGGGTGTTGCGAGTCGATGGGACGGCGCTCCTGTGCAGAGGCGCTACCGAAGAACAACACAAGCTGAATGAACAGCAGTGAACAAATGGTGATGAGTCGTTTCATAATGGTTTTCGTAGCTCTTAGATATGTTTTTATATTACGCTGCAAAATTACAGTTTTTCGGCCACACCTCATTCATTCTGTGTTTCATTGATTATAATAATTGTTCCGAAGCTGCATTTTCTTCAAAACTAAAGCCAGCCGACGCCCCATTGGGGGGAGCCGGCTGGCAGTTTTTCGTAATACTTACCTTGTCGTGAAATACTATAGCAAGGTGAGGGTGAACAAATAGATGACAGCGGCAGGGATGGCCAAGAGCGACGAGTCGAAACGGTCGAGCATGCCACCATGACCGGGCAGGATGTTGCCGCTGTCCTTGATGCCCAGCGTGCGTTTGAAAAGACTCTCCACAAGGTCGCCCCAAGTGCCGAAGATGACGACGGTGAGCCCCAATCCGGCCCACTGCCAAGCGTTGTAGCCCGTGGCGAAACCATTCGACTCGCTGACAAGGGCGAAGACGACGGCACAGACAACGACAAGCAGACCGCCGCCTATGCTGCCTTCCCACGACTTGCCCGGCGAGATGCGGGGAAACAGCTTGTGACGACCAAAGAGGGAGCCGAAGCAATAGGCTCCGCTGTCGTTAAGCCATAGGCAGACAAAGATTGAGAGCGGAAGCACATAGTCGTAACGCACCTCAGCGCCGTCGTAGCGGAAGGCCAGCACATTGAGCAAACTCAAAGGCAGGGCGATATAGAGCTGCGAGAGCATGGTATAAGCCCAGTCGTTCACGGGGTCTTTCTCCTTCAGGTAAAGCTCGGCCACCAGCAGATAGACGATGCTCACCAAATAGGGAATGAAGACAGTGCTGGGGGTCAGCCCGCTGTTGTAGCCCGCCATAGCGTAGAACAGGTAGACGCCGGCGACGGTGCAGATGAAGCGATTGACCTTCACGCCGTCCCTTTCATTAACGAGTCCACAGAACTCCCACACGGTCATACCCGTGACAATGGAAAACAACAGCACCATAGCCCTCGGATTGAGGAAGCTCACCACGATGGCGGTGACAAAGATGATGCCGGTAATGGTACGTACGATGAAATTGTTCATTGCTCCTCGGTTTTCTTTTCGTTTTCTTCCTTTTCCTTCTCGGCCAGTTCACGCTCCCGCTCGGCTGCCATGCGCTCGGCGTCGGCACGCATCTGGGCTTCGAGCAGCTCCTCGCTGCGGCTCACCCAAGGACGCTTGCCGAAGATCTTCTCCACATCGTCGGCAAAGATTACCTCGCGCTCCACCAACAGCTGGGCCAGTTGGGCGTGTCCGTCCTTGTGCTCCAAGAGTATCTGCTTGGCGCGCTCATATTGCTCGCCAATGATGCGCAGCACCTCGTCGTCCATCACCTTGGCCGTCGTCTCGCTGTAAGGACGCTGGAACTGATACTCATTATTATTATAATAGCAGATGTTGGGCAACTTATCGCTCATGCCGGCATAGGCAATCATGCCGTAGGCCTGCTTCGTGGTGCGCTCTAGGTCGTTCATGGCGCCGGTGGAAATGGAACCGATGAACAACTCCTCGGCGGCGCGACCGCCCAAGAGCGAACACATCTCGTCGAGCATGGCTTCCTTGGTCTGCAGCACGCGTTCCTCGGGCAGGTACCAGGCAGCTCCCAAAGCACGGCCACGGGGCACAATCGACACCTTCACCAGCGGGTTGGCGAACTCGGTAAACCACGAGATGGTGGCGTGGCCAGCCTCGTGGATGGCAATCGATTTCTTCTCGGCTGCCGTCATAATCTTCGTCTTCTTCTCCAGTCCACCGATGATGCGGTCGACGGCATCGAGGAAGTCCTGCTTGCCCACCGTCGGGCTGTTGTGACGGGCGGCAATGAGAGCAGCCTCGTTGCACACGTTGGCGATATCGGCACCCGAGAAGCCAGGTGTCTGACGTGCTAGGAAGTCCACATCGACAGAGGGGTCGAGCTTCAGCGGCTTCAGGTGGACCATGAACACTTCTTTGCGCTCGTTCAGGTCGGGCAGATCCACGTTGATTTGGCGGTCGAAGCGTCCGGCACGCAGCAGGGCCGAGTCAAGCATGTCCACACGGTTGGTGGCGGCCAGGATGATGATACCGCTGTTGGTGCCGAAGCCGTCCATCTCGGTGAGCAGGGCGTTCAACGTGTTCTCGCGCTCGTCGTTGCCACCCATGGCGGGGTTCTTGCTGCGAGCACGTCCCACAGCATCAATCTCGTCGATGAAGATGATGCAAGGACTCTTGGCCTTGGCCTGTGCGAAGAGGTCGCGAACGCGGCTGGCACCCACACCCACGAACATCTCGACAAAGTCGGAGCCGCTCATGGAGAAGAAAGGCACGCCTGCCTCGCCAGCCACAGCCTTGGCCAGTAGCGTCTTACCTGTTCCCGGAGGGCCTACGAGCAGGGCGCCCTTGGGAATCTTTCCACCCAGGTCGGTATACTTCTGCGGATTCTTCAGGAAGTCCACAATCTCTTGTATCTCCTGCTTGGCACCGGCCTGTCCTGCCACGTCCTTGAACGTGATGCCCAGGTCGCCGCCTTTTTCATACATCTTTGCCTTCGACTTGCCCACGCTGAAGATGCCACCGCCAGCACCGCCGCCCATGCCTCGACGCATAACGAGCATCCACAGACCGATGAACAGAATCATGGGGAAGAGCAGACTGAGCAGACTGCCCAATATGCCGGTCCCTTCCTCGTGCTCGTAGGTCAGACTGCCAGTGAAACTCTCCCGTTTGCGGGCTTCCTCCAGGAAGCTCTCTACCTTGTCGATGCTGCCGATTTCCACTAAGAGGTATGGTTCGTTGCCCACTTCGCTGGGTGCGCGATTGAACACTTCGCGGATGTATTCGGGCTTCACATACATCTTCAGGATCTTCGAGTCTTTGTTGATGACCACCTTCGAAGCATAGCCGCTGTCGACGCGGGCTTTGAACACGTCGTAGCTGGCTTCCTGCTCCGATGAGCGTGGCTGCTGGATGTCGCCGCCTCCGTGGGTGAAATAGAAAACTGCCAAAATGGCAATGGCGAAGATGTAAATCCAGTTCATATTGAACCGGGGCATCTTGGGTTGGTTGTTTGATGGTTGACTCATTATATTGTTTAAGCCCCCTAAGTTAGGGGGTTGGGGGTCTGAACAAGCGAAAATACAAACCCATTTTTGTTCATTTATATCATATTCAGGGGATTGGCAGTCTGCGCTTGTTCAGACCCCATCCCCCTAACTTAGGGGGCGTAGTCGGGGATGCGCGTCAATGGTGCATCGGCCCACAGGTGTTCCAAGTCGTAGAAGGAACGCATTTCGGGCACAAACACATGCACCAGCACATCGCCATAGTCCATAGCCACCCACAGCGCACGTTCCAAACCCACCACGCGTGCAGGTTTCTCACCCAGCTCCTGGCGGGCCACTTCTCCCACCGACTCGGCGATGGCCTCCACTTGTGTAGGCGAGCCTCCTTGACACACTACAAACTGGCGACAGATAGCGCCATCGATGTCACTCAGGTCAGCCACCACGATGCCAGTTCCTTTCTTTTCTTGTATTCCCTTAACGATTGTTTTTACCAAGCTGTTTGTTTGTTCCATTCATCTTTGTTTAAAACGCCACAAAGTTACGCCTTTTTATTTGATTATGATGCAAAAATGGGAAAAAAATTAGATTTTTTAGAAAAAAGTGCCGAAATATTTTGGTGGTTCAATAAAAAGTAGTAACTTTGCACCCGCAATTCAGAAAGGAGTTCTGAAGCAATCAAACGATTGGGGTATGGTGTAATGGTAACACTGCAGATTCTGGTCCTGCCTTTCCTGGTTCGAGTCCGGGTACCCCAACAGAATAAATTCCGAAATCCCAATAAACAAAGGGGTTTCGGATTTTCTTTTCCTTGATTTGGTGTAATTTGGGCGCCCAAGTTTTCTGATTCTTCTTCTGGGAAACTATCTCCTTTGTCAGTCTTCTATTTCAATTATCACTGGTTGATTTTTGAGATTGTATTTGCTATCCATCACTGAGGCATTGGAGTAATATACGCCATCTTTCATTGTAATCCCGTAGGCATCATGTTCGTGTCCGAACAAATGGCATGAAATCTTTAGGTTTTCCAATCTTTCTGCCAATGATGCATCACCACGATGAGCAAGTCCCTTGCCATAATCTGCCAAGTCGCATATACTTTTAGGAGGGATGTGAGTTATGAGTATATCGGTATCAGCTGGAATGTTGCGGATGAACGATTCTAATTTTCCATTCCTGGAATCTTCAATGAACATCGGAATACCATAGAACTTCCAGCCTTCTATCATGACGCTGCTATTACATAGATAGTGAACATTATCAGGAAGCCCTTCAATGCCGTTTGCTCCATACATGCAAACATCATGATTACCTGATATGAATATCTTATGCTTATATGGCAGGTCACAGAACCAGTTCATGAAATCATAAGCTTCTTCCTCGCTTCCTGAAAAAGTGAAATCACCACTATGCACGATGACATCAGCCTTAGGAAGCGAGGAAAGTTTACAATGACAGCTGTGAGTGTCAGAAAGATGTAGAATTTTCATTTTTTGAAAAGATTGACTTAAATACATCTTTCTTGTCATTGACAAAAAATTATTTTTTTGAGCTACTGTCTATCTCAATATAAGAGCTATATACTGTAATCCCATCTATATTGTTCTCAAACATTAATGATTCATTCTCGGTCTTAATTCGTTTAAAATGCTGAGAATCCATAAAATTAACGTAATCTTCTTTGTTAGTTTTACCTATACTTGTATCAAAATCGGATGTGTGATATACTATGACTGGCATATATAAAAGACCTTTTACTTTAATTGCCTCAGTTAAACTTCCCGCCAAGTAATATAATAATTGATATCTTATATGAGTTAGTTCTTCTATACTCTTTCCTCTATAGTATTTTGAACATAAATCTTCTATTCTTTGTTTTGCTTTGCTATTAGGCTTTTCCTTGAATATTTTCTCTGCTATTTTATATGCTTCAGGAATACTGTTGCTAAAACATTCATCAACTTTTGCCTCTATGCAAATAACTATTGGTGTATCATTGTTTCCTGCCCATATTACCATGTCCTGAATCCTGCCATTACCTCGAAATTGATCGAAACGACTTTCATGTTCAATCTCAGCATGGGACATTACCACATCATTTAGTCCAAACTTCGATAAATAACTTTTCAAAACACTAATTCCATCAGAAGATTCGATGTTTGGAGATAGAAAATGATATGCAAGAGCATGAGCACTTCTACCTTCACGCCAATGACAAGGCTTACCATCTACTTCTTTAAAGGCTTTTTCCCAGCTATTAATATCGCTGATTACGGTTCCATTTTTGTTAGTAATTCTCATAATTTCGCTTATTATAAAAGTTAAACATGTTACTTATTCTCTTCTTCATCTCTTCTCTCAATGATTCTGGTTCCTGCACCTCCACCTTGTCTCCCATCGCTAGCAATAGGCTCACCAATTCAGGCGTTATACATAACCTATAGGTGAACTCAGCAAATTCTCCATGTTTGGAATTGCCTTCGGATTGGCTTTTATGAAGCGGAGTTGAACGAAGATATTCTGCCTGTATGCCGTAAGCACGGATTTTGACGTTGGTGATGGGTAAATCTTTATTCACAAAGATGCCAACGACATTAGCAAAGTACTTGCGGGCATCAAAGTCTTCAGGCAAGGTGAAGCTATTCGTAAGCATTTTCAACGCAAGTATGCGGTCAAGGGCAATTATGCGCAACCCATCTATTTCTTTAAAAAATCCCAATAGATACCAACGTCGATTGAAGACCTTCAAGGCGTATGGCTGAATATGGAATATTTGCAAATGTTCTTCGCCCTGTTCGCCCTCGTATCGCTGATAGTCGACGAGCAATTCCACATTACTTTGCATTGCTTCTATGATAGGGTCAAGATAACTGGTTCCATGAGGAATCTCTTCAAGAAGAATCCTGTCACGCATCCTGGCATAGGTGGTAAAATCCTGGGGGACGCTGTACTGCTTCAGCAACCACTTGCCAAGTTTGTTGTTATTCAAAACCTCTGGGTTCTTTACGTAATAGGTATAACCTTTGGACTTATTGCATTCTATGATTATCCCAAACATTTCTTTTATGCCCTTACGATGCTCATGGAAAGTGCGTAAAGGAAGTCCACCTTTCTTGTATGGAGAAACTTCCCATAACAACGCAATTTCCTCATAAGTCAATGGGCCTAAATTGAGGATTGTGTCAAGCAGCCAAATGTACCGTAGGTAAGTCTTACTGATCATTGTAATAATATTAGGCTCAAACGCGAAATTACAGATATATTCTGCAAAAAACATCGCATATAATTTAAAAACGAATATTTAGCTATTATATTGCCTTACTATGAGGATAATATGCAGAAAAGGCATCAAAAAAAATCATTTTTTCGCTATGCACATGGACTTAGCGCCAGCCACTGTCATGCAGACAATGGCCAGTGCAGTCTAATTCGCAAACATCATCAACCTCGTCGATTATTACTTTGGTTGGGTGTGTACTCCTCAAAGCAGTCAATCTTATCTGGATGTGAGCAAATCCATTCTCTCAGGACTTTCTCGTATGCCTTGGAATCCCAATAATCCTTTGCTTCGGGAGCCGGTAGTGTTACTTTCTCGGGCAGATAGATGTCTATCGATTTATATTCCTTTTCATCGGCATATCCGAATATCTCATGTCCGCATTCAATGATATGGTGGCAGTTGGAATTGGTACTTTCCAAGTGGGCATGAGCTTGAATACAATCTTTCACCACCTTGATGCCGTAGCAAATAGCCTTGCAGAGGTCGGGGTTGCTGTCGAAGTTCTCACGAACCATCTGACGCAGTATTACTTTCCATTGATCAAGGCCGACACCTCCGCAAGGTTCCCATTCCTGATACTTACTTGTATTGAACTTCTTGTTGAATCTCCACCAGAAGAACATGGAAGCGCATCCTTGTGCTGCTTCCGAGTAGACGCTGTCTGTCTCGGAGAAGGTCATCCATAAGCCTTCGATGGCGTCATATAGCACATACCTAAATCCATAAGAGAATCCGCACTGCCGGATATACTCCTCAATGAGGATGTTCATTGCATACTCTTTGTCAAGTTCCTCACCCTGCTTCTCGAGTTGTTTGATTGTGTAACGTCTCTTCATGCTTTTCGTTTTTTAGTGAATAAAAATTACTTTTACGCTTTTGTTCATCATTCTTGCCTTTTTGATTGTGTCGTAGGTTCCACGAGATTCAGTCGAAGGGAAGGCTATAACCCTGTCGCAGTATTCTGCAATCTCATTATTCCTTAAGATGGTGGCGTTGCGACCAAATTTCTTGTAGTCGGGTTTGAAAACCTTGAGTTTGATGTTGGACTCCAGTGCCAACTGCTCAGCATAAGTGTCAATACCTTTTGCACCGCCAGAGACAATCTCAGTCACGTTTTCAATACTGAACAGTTTTTTCCACTCGTCATAAGGAACAGAAGGATTCCTCGTTCCTACAATTGCTAATTTCATCATGTCAAAGAAAGGGAGTTTTTAAGTAGTCCCATATATTATTATACGAATGAGAAAATCGATTTTGGGCGAAAAACGGATTTTGTATGCAGAATTGCCGCACAACATGGCAAATAATTGATAGTTTTTGGGGGGGTGAGAGACTTTACGCGATTATTGACAAGGGGGAGCAATCATAAAAAAGTATTGGTGTCCGGGTAAAATGAGCTAAGACAATCCTACCATCTATAAACATGGACATTCTGAAAGAACTGGAGAAAACGGGGCTTTGAGAAAGCTGCTTTCTACAAACATCTGTCAGCTTTTTATTTGTTTAAATTACGTCGTAATCTATATAAATTGTGACGCAGTTTATATAGATTACGACGTAGTTTATAAAAACCACGACGTGGTCCGAAGAATGTCTGCGTGTTCGGTGCATAAGTCCTGACGCAGGCAACCTTTCCCGGACACCAATATGTTAAATGTCTGTTCAGATTTAGTTTATACAAATGAATATTATTATCTACAACAGATTAAAACGGATTTCACGGATTTTGGCTACATAGGACCCTCATCCGTTTAATCCGTTTTAATCCGTTGTTGATAAAAGATAATAGTGTTCTTCTACTTATTAGTCTATTTTGATGATAACCCGTTGATACGACTTCAGGCTGAAAGCGCCATTGTCGGTCACTTCGCAAACAAGGTGAAGCGCCTGGCCAGCGGCGTCGGCAGGTATGTGGACGTTGATGATGCCCTTTCCAGCATCTTCAATGGCGAGCTTCGCTGTTCCTATCTCGGGTTGTTGCCACCATTGGAACAGGATGTCGTTGCCGTCAGGATCCTTCGATTTCGAGGCATCCAGACGAATGGTCGCCCCCACCTTGGCCATTAACACCAAAGGCGACAGCCCTTGATGACCATTCTTGCCTTGCAAGCGACCAGAGGTCGAGCGCACCACAACGATAGGATTGTGATTGCCCTTGCCCTCATCGGCCCACTGCATACGGGCCATGAAGTCGTTGAGCTCGTCCATATAAAACCGCTGCTTATAGCCCACGCTAATACTGCGTACGGATTCCTGCCAACTGGTCCATGCGGTGGTGAGCGAGTCGGCACATAGGCCTCGCTCATGGTAGCCAGCCCAACCAGCCTGCAAGGGGTTTTCTGGGTCGTTCAATCCGTTGGGCAGAACGTAGAGGAAACTCGGCGTATCGCCTTCCACCCCCCATTTGTAGTTGGGGTATTCCTTTCCCAGTGCACCCTTCGTCTGGATGTGCTGCTGATGCAGCGCCCAAGTTTGCTTACCCAGTTCGCATTGCTCTTGCCAAGCGCCCTCGTCCCAGATGAACTGGAGACAGTCCTTGAACTCCTGGCGCAGCCACATGTGTGAACTGCGGGCGCGGTCCATGCGGTGAGCGTAGTCCATATCCTGGTCGGTGATGGTGAAAATGCGGAACTTACTGACAAACTTTGTGACTTCCTCTTCCGTTCTGGTCTGTTTCACCCTCCAGATGGCCTGCGCCAGCGTGTTGGCGCCGCCCCAGGCAGCCACATAGATGGGACGTGGGTCATCCTCGTCGGCCAATCGAATCAGCAACTCACTGCCTGGCGAGTCATTCCGCTCGCCGATGGAGCGGATGCCACCATACATGCTGCCCATGACGGCACGCTTGCTGAGATACTCTGCACTGGGCCAGTAGCCCATCCGCTGGCTGCCGTTCTCCTTCTTGAGCGCGAGATGCTTTTTCTGTCCGGAGCGCTTCATCAGGTTCGGTACATCCTTGGCATAAGCGGTAATCACGCGACCTAAATACTGTGACCACTCCAACGGATACGGGTCGCAGTTCCAGCCCACCGACGTGATCAGCGCCTCAATCTCGAACATGTCGGCATACACCAAAAGGTGTACCATCGACTCCATGTCGTCGGGCTCCACGTCGGCCGGTGCGATGTCTGTGCATACCACCAGTCGAGGTTTCAAGACCGCCTCCTTCGCCAAACTGGTCGCCGTCACGCCTATCAGCCCAAACAACAAAGCTATGATTCTTGTCCTATTCATATATGTTCCATTTTTCAGTTACCTCTTGTTTGCTCAATCAGGTCGTGAAGGCTGGGCAGAAGCTCGTCGATGAGCGATTGCAGCTGAACCGGGTGTGGAAGAGAGAGGTTACCGCCGCCGTGCGTGCTATAGGCATCGAAGAACTCGTCGTCGCCATGATAGAGACTGAGCGACATCGTAGAGCTTCCCGTGGAAATGCTCTTCACCTCCTTCACTTTTTTGATGCCCAACTGGCTCAACTTATCAACGAACGAGCGGAAGCTTTCCTCGCTGAGGGTAAAGGACTTACTGAGCAACGTCTCACTATAGTTGTTGACCTGAAACTCAATGGAATTGGCGGTGACCGTAAGCGTGTAGGAACGGTAATAATCTGGGGCAATCGAAGGGTCGGAATGGCGGTATACCACCTTCGAAACCTGCTGCCAATCGACGACCGACGGTTCCTTTCCACAGGTGGAAAACAGAGCTGACAAGGCAGCGCAAAATAACGACAGAATCTTCATTGTTTTACGGATTTATCCACATAAGGACAATGCTCGGGCTTGGCGTTCATGCTTTTCACGCCACCGTCTTTCGACGGCTTCAGCGGGCAACCGACACACCCCTCGCAGGGATTGTGGCGCGAGGCAAACGCACGACCGATAAGAACAGCAGCAAAGACCACCGCTACGGCCACACACACCAATGCCAATACCAGCTGTATCACATCGTCGAAGTTATTAAATTAGTGAACATATTATTCTTATATCAACAACGGATTAAAACGGATTTAACGGATGACTGCCATGCGCAGCCAATCCGTGAAATCCGTGAAATCCGTTGTTGAAAAATAAAAGCCATTTGTATAAACTAAATTTGAACCCCGTCCCTCACCCTATTGGGGGGAGCCGGAGGGGGGTCACACCTCATTTCTTCGCATGTCCCCTGCCATCGAGCAGATGGCTGAATGCGCTGGCCACCTTGCCGGGTTTCGCCTTGTCCTCGATGGCCTCAGGATTCACGATGGCCTTCAACGACATGGGCTTGATGGCGATGTCGATGTCGCAGCCCATCACCGAGGGGTCGCCATCGAAGTGCACAGCCCCCTCTTCCTGACGATGGATATGCAGACTGCGTGCCTGGAAGTGACGCACGTGGTGATTGTCTTTCACGGTTTTCAGCATCAGGTCCATCAGCATCTTCGGGCCTCCCATGCCCTTGAAAGGCTCCATGATGATGACATCGAGCAAGCCGTCTTGCATCGAGGCGCCGGGAGCTATATAGGTATTATTACCATACTGTGCCGCATTGCCACAGGCGATGAGGAAGGCGTCGTAGTGGGTCACCTCGCCAGCGGCATCTTCCACCTGCACATCGTAGCTGGCAGGCTTGTATCTCATGCCCTCGCTGAGCACCATCTTGGCATAGGTGGCCAAGCCACGCTTGCCGCTCTGGGCAAATTTCAGCGACACAAAGGCATCGAAGCCCATGCCGCAGGTGCAGAAGAACGGATGTCCGTTGATGACGCCGTGGTCGAACATAGACGTGTGTCCCTGGGCAATCATGGCCAGCGAGCCTTTCATGCTCATGGGCAGACACAGATGACGTGCCAGGCCGTTGCCCGATCCGCTGGGCACGATGCCCAACGCCGTCTGCGTGCCTACCAGCGAGCGGGCC
Source organism: Prevotella sp. (assembly GCA_017619275.1). Classification (GTDB taxonomy): domain Bacteria; phylum Bacteroidota; class Bacteroidia; order Bacteroidales; family Bacteroidaceae; genus Prevotella. The sequence goes on from JAFZSR010000088.1 coordinate 23,851, forward strand.
ACCTCGTTCACCGTGCCATCGCCACCCACAGCCACACATATGTCAACTCCGTCGGCGGCACACTGCGAAGCCAGCTCAGCAGCATGACCGGCATACTCGGTGCGCACGATACGCCAATCAAACTGCTCGGCATCCAACACGCGCTCCACCAATCGGTCGAATCCCTTCTTCGAACTGGTGCCCGAGATGGGGTTCACAATGAAAACTATTTGCTTCTTTTTCGTATGCATGCCGCAAAAGTACAAATAAAGCCGCAGAAAACCCCTCAAAAAGCGGAGAAAAATAATTAAAACAAACATTTTTATGAAAAAAGAGCAGGATTTGAAGATTTTTGTGTAACTTTGCAGCCCGAAATAGAGTGAAATACCTATCAACATACGTTTATGGGACAACTGCAAGAAAGATACAAATCCTACCGAGTGCCCCAGGAGGCAATGGCAAAAGGCATCTATCCTTATTTCCGTGCCATTACTGGCAAACAGGGCACAGAGGTGGAGATGGGTGGCCACAGAGTGCTGATGTTCGGCTCGAATGCCTATACAGGACTGACGGGCGACCAGCGCATCATTGACAAGGCCAAGGAAGCACTTGACAAATATGGCACAGGCTGTGCCGGAAGCCGATTCCTCAACGGAACGCTCGACCTGCACATTCAGCTTGAAAAGGAAATCGCAACGTATATAGGCAAGGACGACTGCCTGTGTTTCTCCACGGGCTTCAGCGTCAATCAGGGTGTCATCCCCGCTTTGCTGAGCAAAGACGACTATGTGATTTGCGACGACCGCGACCATGCCAGCATCGTCGACGGGCGTAGGCTCGCTTTTGCCAAGCAGCTGCACTATAAGCACAACGACATGGCCGACTTGGAGCGCGTGTTGCAGAAGCTGCCGCAAGAGGCTGTGAAGCTCATCGTTGTCGATGGCGTCTTCTCGATGGAAGGCGACCTGGCCAAGCTTCCCGAAATCGTTGAACTGAAAAAGAAATACAACTGCTCGGTGATGGTGGACGAAGCCCACGGTATCGGCGTCTTCGGACGTCAAGGACGTGGCGTTTGCGACCATTTCGGACTGACGAAGGACGTTGACCTCATCATGGGCACGTTCTCGAAGTCCATGGCTTCCATCGGCGGATTCATCGCTGCCGACAGCGACACTATCAACTGGCTGCGCCACAGCTGCCGCACCTACATCTTCTCGGCTTCCAACACCCCTGCTGCCACCGCCGCAGCCATGGAAGCACTCCACATCATTCAGAACGAGCCGGAGCGCATGGAACATCTCTGGGAGGTGACCCGCTACGCCTTGAAGCGATTCCGCGAAGAGGGATTCGACATCGGCGACACCGAGAGTCCAATCATTCCCCTCTACGTGCGCGACACCGACAAGACATTCCTCGTCGTTGCCTTGGCCTTCGAGGCTGGTGTTTTCATCAATCCCGTCATCCCGCCGGCATGTGCTCCGCAGGACACGCTGGTGCGCTATGCCCTGATGGCCACCCACACCCACGAGCAGGTGGAGCGCTCGGTGATTGCTTTGAAGAAAATCTTCGTAGAACAAGGCATCATCAAATAAAAAACACGAAAATAGTTTGCGGGAGTCAAAGATTTTAAGTACCTTTGCAGCCGCAAACTGAAAGTTCGAGGTGTAGCGCAGTTGGTAGCGTTCCTGGTTTGGGACCAGGATGTCGCAGGTTCGAGTCCTGTCACCTCGACAAACAGATTTCAAGAATGGCTTGACAAACAAAATGTCAAGCCATTCTTTTTTTTGCCGCCTCGCTATAGCCTACCGTCTATAGTCTACAGTCTATAGTCTATAGTCTATAGTCTACAGTCTACAGTCTATAGTCTACAGTCCATAGCCTACAGTCTATAGAATATAGGTCAAAACATAGTCGGGAGAAAACTCGTAGTGAACGTCGACAACGACATCGCGCTTCAGGTTTTCCATCTGTAGCATATTTTCGGCTACAGCCAGCGTGCGCATGTCGTAAAACAGTAGGTTGTCTTCGGAGAAATACTTGTAGAGCGCTTCCTTGGCCGACCATATCAGCAGTTTTTCGCTGGTGGTCTCAGCCTTTTCGTCGGGACGGATGAAGCGGCTGGCGATGCGCTCCACACGGTCGGAGCGCCGCTCGATGTCGATTCCCAAGCGCCCGCTGTCGGCCAGCAACAGGGCAGCATAGCCCTGCGTATGACTGATGGAGATGGTCTGTCCGTTGTCGAGGAAGGGCTTCCCGCTGGATTCGTGCTGAATGGTGAGTGCGGCGTTGCCCGTCATCGCCTCCAGCAGTCGCGCCACAGCCTTTCGCTCGCGCAGTCGGGGTTTTTCGTAGGCATCCTCTTCCATGCGCCAAAGGCCCAATTGTGCCCGATCGTCAATCTGCCTGATGTTTATCAGCGCCATAAACTATCAGTGTTTCTCATCCTCCTTGGCCACCACCACCTTTATCTTGGCAATGCGATGGCCGTCGAGCTGGATGATCTCAAACTTAAAGTTGCGATAGTCTATGCACTCGTGGGGCTTGGGGAAGTCGCCTTTCAGTTCCAGCATCAAGCCGGCCAGCGTGTCGGCGTCGCCCTGCACCTCGTCGAAGATGTCGTCGTCGAGCTTCAGCAAACGGTAGAAGTCGGTGAGGAGCGTCTTCCCTTCAAAGATGTAGGTGTTGGCGTTCACGCGTACATAGTTCTTCTCCTCCTCGTCGTACTCGTCGTTGATCTCGCCCACGATTTCCTCCAGGATGTCCTCAAGCGTGACGATGCCACTGGTTCCGCCAAACTCGTCGACCACGATGGCGATGTGTACCTTGTTCTCTTGGAAGTCGCGCAGCAGGTCGTCGATCATCTTCGTCTCGGGAACGAAGTAAGGCGGACGGATGAGCGACTGCCAGCGGAACGTGGCGGGCTTGCCCAGATGGGGCAGCAAGTCCTTGATGTAGAGGATGCCGCGGATATTGTCGATGGAACCTTGGTAGACGGGGATACGCGAGTAGTTGTTCTCCACGATGCACTTGATGACGTCGGAGAAGGACGAGCGGAAGTCGAGGTCGACCACATCCTGGCGGCTGGTCATCACCTCCTTGGCCGTCTCTGCGCCGAAGCGCACGATGCCCTGAAGCATGTTCTGCTGGTCCACGCGGATGTCGTCCTTGTCGGTCAGCTCCAGCGCCTGCTCCAAGTCGTCCACGCTCAGCACATGGTTCTCCTTCTGCACCACCTTTCCGGCCAGCACGCCCGAACGCATGAGCACGCTGGAGAGAGGCTTGAACAGGCGACTGAGCGTCTCGATGGCGGGTGCAAACCTGCGGCACACGCTGAGCGCATGCTGCGTACAATACACCTTGGGGATGATTTCACCAAAGAGCAGCAGCAGGAAGGTGAGCAACACAGTCACCACCACGAACTGCAGCCACGTAGCGCTGCCAAAGCTGACCACATGGGCAAAGAAATAATTGCAGAGCATGATGATGGTGACGTTCACCAGGTTGTTGGTGATGAGGATGGTGGCCAGCGTGCGCTCGGAGTTGTTGCGCAAGTGCTGTATCTTGGCATCGGCGGGGTTCTTGTCCTCGTCAAGCTCGTTCAGGTCGGTGGGAGAGAGCGAAAAGAAGGCAATCTCCGACCCCGATGCAAAGCCCGACACGAAGAGCAGCAGTCCAGCGAGGACAATAGCAAAAATGGCACCCGGAGTGGGTGCGTAGAACTGAACCTCGCGGAACAATTGTAGAAAATCGTCCATCGATTAGGAATTAGCTGTTGGAGCCGAAGGCTGCGGTGTCTTGGGGGTAAGCAGCTCCATATTGTCCGCCCAAATCTCGGTATAATAATGTCGGCGCCCCTGCTTATCGTCGTAGGAGGCATAATGTATCCGTCCTTCGATATACAGCTTGTCGCCCTTGTGCACGTAGCGCTCTACCGTCTCGGCCAGCTTGCTCCAAAGAATAATATTGTGCCACTCGGTGCGGTCGGGAACCTGGGTGCCGTTCTGCAGCGTATAGCCACGCTCGGTGGTAGCCATCGTCAGCCGCGCCACCGCCTGCCCCTGGTCCACGTATCTCACCTCGGGGTCCTTGCCCACATTGCCTATCAGCATCACCTTGTTCATAGCGCGCTTCGTTTCTTACTTCTCACTGGCCTTGGCAGCGCCCAAGAAGCGGTAGTTGAAGTTCTTGCCCTTTGCCGAGGGGAACTGGCTGCGCTCATCCACCCGCTCGCGCAGATGCTCCACGATGCGATTGTAGCAGTCCATCGGCGAGATGGCCTTCACCTGCGCCACAAAATGGGTGTCGCGATACTGGAACTTGCCCGTGCCCGGCACCATCAGCACTCGCTTGAAGTCGATGGCGCCCTCGTACCAGCCGGGGCGCTCCTCGTTCAGCTTCGTCAGCACCATGTGGGTGTTGTTGCGGTCCTTCATGGGTGCGGCCTCTGCCACATGGCTGCGCAAGGCCTTCTTGTCCTTGAAGTCTTGCATCGTGGCGGCCTCGGTCTTGATGACAATAAAATAAACGCGGGGACGAATCTTATAACGCTTGGGGAGGAATACGTCGCTCGCGGCATATTCGCGGATGTCCTGCTCCAAATCGGGATTCATCCCAATCTCGTCAATCGACGACAGGAATGCAATGGCCTCATCGACACTTGTAACAAGCGTCTCGTGGTCAAAATATCTCAAGTATAAGTTCATTGTGGTTTTTACGTTGATTTACTTCTGACTTTTTCTTTTGCCTCTGCTCTAGGCTGTATGAAAAACGTTCTCCTAAAAATAAAAAAAAGAGCGGAAAACGGGACTCGGACCCGCGACCCCGACCTTGGCAAGGTCGTGCTCTACCAACTGAGCTATTTCCGCAATTATATACCCATAAAAAAGTGCCAAATGGTGAAGAGGAGGAGACTCGAACTCCCACGTCGCAATTGACACTACCCCCTCAAAGTAGCGCGTCTACCAATTCCGCCACCTCTCCAGCATGGTTTCACAGTGAAGAAAAGAGAGTGCCCAGAACAGGACTCGAACCTGCACGCCTCGCGGCACACGCACCTGAAACGTGCGCGTCTACCAATTCCGCCACCTGGGCATTTACCGTCATTGTTGGGGCCTTCCCCAACAGCGGCTCTTTTCGTTCAACATGTGGAGCGGAAAACGGGACTCGGACCCGCGACCCCGACCTTGGCAAGGTCGTGCTCTACCAACTGAGCTATTTCCGCAATACTAATCCTTATCAAAAAGGAGCATCTCTCTCGATTGCGGGTGCAAAGGTAATACAAAATTTCGAACCCACCAAATTTTTCCGTCTTTTTTTTCAAAAAAATTCTTAGAGAGCGGTCGATATTCCAATTGCTGCTGTTTTTTTCTGAAAAACTGCTGCCTTTCGCTTTATATTTCGTAACTTTGTGGCCAAAACTGCAAACAACAGCATGCAGGAGAAAGGAACAGCGCAACACATACAGCATTATGCCGACGGTACAGCCAGCGTAATGCGCAAAGTGGTGGTATATGGCGAACTGCGGTTCTATCAGCGCAGCGACGTGCTCTATCAGCTCACCCAGGTGTTCTGCCAGCGCTATTTGCCACGCTATGGCGACCGCACTGTTGACCAGATGGTACAGGCTGCCCGCAGCACCAAGCAGAACATCGCCGAAGGCAGCACCGACGGACAGACGTCGGCAGAGACCGAGCTGAAGCTGCTGGGCATAGCACGAGGCAGCAACCAAGAGCTGCTGGAGGACTACCGCGACTATCTGAAGCGCAAAGGCATGATGGAGTGGTTCGGGGTGAACGAGCGCTTCGACCGTCTGCACCGCTTTTGCCAGGAGCACTCCCGCTGGGAGGACTATCAGCCCATTACAGCCCGCATGAACGACGAGGAGCTGGCCAATATGGCCATCTGCCTTTGCCATCAGGTGGATAAGGCCCTGGCCAAATACATCGAGCGCAAAGACCGCGAGTTCACTACCGAGGGCGGTGTCCGCGAGCGCATGATGGCAGCACGCCTGGGACAGCGCGAGACCCAGCGGCAAATCATCGAGCGCCAGGCAGCCGAGATAGCCGCCCTCCGCGAGGAGAACGCACGCCTAAAGGCGCTGCTTGGAAAGGTCATCGATGCCTCAGAGCAGTGATACTGCCGTTCTCCCGGAGTTTCCGGATATTCTGGGTTTTCTGGATTTTCCGGTTTTTCCGGATATTCCGGATATTCTGGATTACACGCCTCCACCTTTTTTATTTGCGCATGTGTACATGCGAGAAATAAGGTGAGTCATTAACAGCCCCTCGTGTCCTCCACATTTTTAGGTATTTTGGGTAGAATAATGGGAGAAAGTTTGGTGTTATTGAGGAGAAAAGTGTAATTTTGCAGATTACAAGACAAACAGGAATGAAACTATCGGAACTGAAGACTGGGCAGCAGGGCGTCATCGTGAAGGTGCACGGTCACGGCGCGTTTCGCAAGCGCATCGTTGAGATGGGCTTCGTGAAAGGGAAGAGTGTCGACGTGCTGCTCAACGCCCCTTTGCACGACCCTGTGAAATATAAGGTGATGGGCTATGAGGTGAGCCTACGCCGCCAAGAGGCCGAGATGATTGAGGTGGTGGCCCCTTCCAACCTTCCCCAACAAGGTGAGGCTAAAGTTACTTCCACCACAGAGGCGGGCTACAGCCAAGTCCCTCTTGCTTGGGGCGAAACCGAGGGCGAAACGGCTATCCGTTCTGAATGGCTCCGTGCCCGCCGCACCATCAACGTGGCGCTCATCGGCAACCCCAACTGCGGCAAGACCTCGCTCTTCAACTTCGCCAGTGGGGCACACGGACGCGTGGGCAATTACAGCGGAGTGACGGTCGACGCCAGCGAGGCCCACGCCAAGCTGTTCGGCTACGACTTCAACCTCATTGACCTGCCCGGCACCTACTCGCTCACGTGCTATTCGCCCGAAGAGCTTTACGTGCGTCAGTATCTGCAAGAGCAGATGCCCGACGTGGTGATCAACGTCATTGACTCGAGCAATTTGGAACGCAACCTATATCTGACGACACAGCTGGTGGACATGGACCTGCGCGTGGTGTGCGCCCTGAACATGTACGACGAGTTTGAGCGGCGCGGCGACCACGTGGACCTCCCTACCCTATCCACGCTCTTCGGCATGCCGATGGTGCCCACGTCGTTCAAGAGCGGCGCTGGCGTGAAGGATTTGTTCCGAGCCGTCATTCAAGTCTACGAAGGTCGCAGCCATCACGCCCGCCACTTGCACATCAACTACGGCCACGAGATTGAGGACGGCATCAAGAAGCTGCGACACGGACCCCTGAAGATTCCCGCCGAAGGCGAGGCTCTGAAGCTTCCCCCTTCGCTCAGCATGCGCTATGTGGCCATCAAGCTGCTCGAGGGCGACAAGAGCGTAGAGGATTTGGTGGAGAAAGCCATCCCAGGAACCGCTTGGCGACCCCTGCGCGACAAAGCGAGGGCGCGCGTACTGGAGGAGACGGGCACCGATGCCGAGACGACCATCATGGACGCGAAATACGGCTTCATAAACGGTGCCCTCACCGAAGCGGGCTACGAGACGGGCACAAAGGAAGACACCTATCGCACCACCCACCTCATCGACCGCGTGCTGTCGAGCAAGTATGTGGGCTTCCCCATCTTCTTCCTCATCCTCTTCGTTATGTTCCAAGCCACCTTCGCCCTCGGACAATATCCGATGGACTGGATTGAGGCAGGCGTGGAGTGGCTGGGCGAATGGATTGGCGCCACGCTGCCCGAGGGTCCTCTACGCTCGATGCTCGTCGACGGCGTGATAGGCGGCGTGGGAGCAGTCATCGTGTTCCTACCGCAGATATTAATATTGTACCTGTTCATATCATTGATGGAGGACTCGGGCTATATGGCCCGCGCAGCTTTCATCATGGACCGCCTGATGCACCGCATGGGTCTGCACGGCAAGTCGTTCATCCCCCTCATCATGGGCTTCGGCTGCAACGTGCCAGCCGTGATGGCCACCCGCACGGTGGAGAGCCGCCGCTCGCGCCTCATCACCATGCTGGTGCTGCCTTTCATGTCGTGCTCGGCCCGTCTGCCCATCTACATCATGGTCACCAGCATCTTCTTCGCCCCTCAGTGGCGCTCATGGGTGATGCTGTCGCTCTATGCCATCGGCATCTTCATGGCCATCGTGGTGAGCAAGATCCTGTCGCGCTTCGTCATCAAGGGCGAAGATACGCCCTTCGTAATGGAGCTGCCGCCCTACCGCTGGCCCACGTGGAAGGCCACCATGCGCCACACTTGGGAGAAGGGTAAGGAGTATCTGAAGAAGATGGGTGGCATTATCCTTGTGGCCAGCATCATCGTGTGGGCCCTAGGCTACTTCGGCACGATGGGCGTGGCGCCCTCGATGGAGCAGAGCTTCATCGGCTCACTGGGACACGCCGTTGAGCCGCTCTTTGCGCCGCAAGGCTTCGACTGGAAGCTCGACGTGAGCCTCATCGCCGGCGTAGGCGCCAAGGAGATTGTAGCCAGCACCATCAGCGTGCTAGGCGGTCTACAGGGCATCACGCCGCTGGTGGCCTACAGCTACCTGCTCTTCGTGCTGCTCTACTTCCCCTGCATCGCCACCATCGCCGCCATCAAGAACGAGACGGGTTCGTGGCGCTGGGCCATCATTGCCGCCGTCTACACTACCGCCGTAGCGTGGGTGGTGTCGGCCATCGTCTATCAGGTGGGGATACACTTTTGACAACAATTCGCAATTAAAATGGATGCAAAGAAAATACTGGACTTCCTGAAGCAGGTGATGGCGAACAACAACCGCGAGTGGTTTCACGCCCACAAAGCCCTCTACGACGATGTTCGCCAAGAGTGGTCCAATGGTGTGGCGAAGGCGCTCGAGCGCATCATCTCCTTCGATGCCGAGATTGCGCCCATAGAGCTGAAGGACTGCCTATACCGCTTCAACCGCGACACGCGCTTCTCGCCCGACAAGTCGCCCTACAAGAACCACTTCGGGGCCTATATCAACGCAAAGGGGAAAAAAGCCCTGCGCGGCGGCTACTACATTCACATGGAGCCGGGCAACTGCTTGGTGGCCGTGGGCAACTACTGGCTGCCCACCAACGTGCTCACCGCCTGCCGAAATGAAATCATGGCCAATACCGAGGCTTGGCTAAAGTGTGTGCAAAGGGAGGACTTCAAGCACTACTTCCTGAGCGATGCCAACAGCGAGAACCCCTTCTGGGGCGAGGCCAAAGGCAACAACTCATCGGGTTTCGGACTGGAGCGCCTGAAGACCTGCCCAGCCGGGTTCCCCCGCGACTGGGAGCACGTGGAATGGCTGCGGATGAAGGATTACTGCGCCTGGCACAACGTTGGCGACGACTTCTTCGAGGGCGACGCCTGGCTCGACGAGTGCGAACGCATCTTCTGCGCCGCCAAGCCCATGATGGACTTCGTCAACGCCGTCATCGACGACTACGAATAACTGTCTTCCCCCTACCGCATGATGTCCTCCTTCTTGAGGAACACCACCCTACCATAGTTCGACAGCTGCTGCAAGTCGAGCTGTTTCTTGTTGCCAATGATGTAGTAGATGCGCGGCTTGTGCTGAATGTTCTTGCGATAAAAATCGGTCATGTCCTGGGCCGTGAGCGTGGGCATCAGACGCGCCAGAGCGGTGCGCGGATCTTCCTGGTAGCCATTCATCTGATAGGTACACACATAGTCGGCCCTTTGTCGGAACGAGGGATAGTTGTTGTTGATGCTGTTCAGCACATCCTGCTTGGCGGCATCGATGTTCTGCTCGTTCAGGGGCATCTGCTCCATCAGCGAGTCGAGCACGGCCAGCGCCTGCATGGCCTTGTCGCCCTGCGTGCCCAAATAGGCCAGGAAGCCCGAGGGATGGTCGCGGTGCAGGGCACGGTTGGGGGTGATGTCCTCGCCACCAGTAGCATAGGCCATAGCGCGGAACTCGCGAATCTCCTGGAACAACAGCGAACTCATGCCGCCTCCCATATACTTGCTCCACAGTCGCAACTGCGCCACCTCTTCATCGGTGAGCGAGGGTTTGATGCTGCAGTAGGTGCCGATGAGGGTCTGTCGGCTGCTGGGCATGTCGTAGACGTAGACCATCGGCTCCGTGTACTCCAATAGCCGCTCGGTGTTGTCGGGCTTTGGCAGATGCGCGGTTTCAATGGGCAGATAGTTGCGGCAGAGCTGGGCCACCTCGCTCGATGTGCGAGTGCCGCTATAGAGCACGGAGCAGTCGTACTGGCGCACATCGTCGAACAGCCGCAGCAGCTCCTCGCCCTTCGTCTTCTTCACCTCGGCCACCGTGGGCTGCCGCAGATAGGAGGAGCGGTCGCCCAGCAGCAGCCTTTCGTTCACCATATCGCGCACCGATGCATTGGTGCGGTCCAGCTGCACGTGCTCCATCTTGTATTCGTCGGCCAGCTCCTTCATCGCCTTCTCGTCGGCCTTCTTACGGGTGAGGAAATGGCGCAGCAATGTGAGCGACGGAACCAAGTTGCGCTCGAAGCCCATGATGGTAAGCATCAGGCTGCCGTTCTCCACCTTCGCCTCCATCGTGGTGCCCAGCCGTTGCCACGCCTCGCCCATCTGGTGCTTGGTCAGCGAGTCGGTACCCAGCTCGGTGAGGTATGTCTCCACCAGCGCCAGTCGCGGCTCGGCGCGCTTGCCCTTGTGCCATTTCAGCGTGAGCGCGAAGAGGTTGTTCACCTCGTTCTCCACCCTATACAGTGTGGTGTGCTCCGTCAGCGGTGTCACCTCTGCGTCGTGCGCCATATCGATGAGCCTTGGCGGCCGCTCTGCCACAGGCAGCTTGGCCAGCTCTTTGGCGTAGGCTGACTCTGCACGGGAGTTCTTCGGCACCACGGGCCGATAGTTGGGCTGCGTCACTTTGTCCTTCGGATATGAGCCAAAGCGCTTCACACCTCGCAGGTAGTGGTCGTCGAGCAGATAGCGGCGGGCGGCATCCACCACGTCGGCCTTCGTGATGGCGTTGATGGCGTCCACCTCCTTCAGATAGTCGGCCCATGAACGCCCTTGGGCGAAGATAGTACCCATCAGCTCGGCGCGGGCGGTGATTGTCTCCAGCTCGTCCTCAATATTGCGCAGCATCCCCTGCTTCAGCTCTGTCAGCTTCTCATCGCCGAAGTCGCCCGCTTTCACGCGCTCTATCTGCTGCCAGCAGAGCCGCTCGGCCTTCTTCTTGCTGCCGAAGGGAACCTTGGGGATAACCAGCAGACCCACCGCCCCCGCCTCGTTGAGCGCGAAATTCTCGCCGAGCGCGAAGAGCACCTTGTGGGCGGTGCGCAACGAGTCGAGCAGTCCCGTCTCGTTTTCGTTCGTCAGCAGTCGCATGGCCAGCTGCAGGGCACGATAGTCCTTTTCGGTGGAGAGCGGTCCCCGGAACAACAGGCCCACCGCCTTCACCAAGGGGATGTTGAGCTTGATACCTATTGTCTCGCCGTTAAAAGGGGTGAGGGGCGTGTTCTGAGAGGTGGACGTGGGGGCTTTGCCCTTCGGCAACCGTCCGAAGGTTCGCTCCAGCAGCGGCAGGATGTCGACAGCGCTGAAGTCGCCGCTCAACATCAACCCCATGTTGCCGGCCACGTAATACTTTCTAAAAAAGTCCTCCATGTCCGAGAGGCGCGGGTTCTTCAGGTTCTCCGTGCTCCCGATGATGGGATATTGGTAGGGGTGCCCCTTGAAGGCCACCTCCATCACGCGCTCATAGGCAGTCGTCATCATGTTGTCGGCAGCGCGGTTCTTCTCCTCGTAGACAGTTTCCAGCTCGCCTTGGAACAAGCGGAACACGGGGTTGAGCATCCTTTCGGAGTTCAGCTCGCACCACTGCTCCAGAAACTGCGGCGAAAACGTGTTATGATACTCCGTCACGTCCAACGACGTGGAGGCGTTCAGGGCCGAGCCGCCATATCGCGCGATGAGGCGGTCGAACTCATTGGGGATGGCATAATCGGCTGCATGCTGGCTCAGTCGGCTGATGTCGCCCTGTATGGTGAGGCGCTGCTGCTCGTCGGTGGTCTGCGACAGCTCGTTGTATTTCATCGCGATGGAGTCGAGCCACACCTTCTCTTCGTCGTAGCCCACGGTGCCTATGCGCTGTGTGCCCTTGAACAGCACGTGCTCCAGGTAGTGGGCGATGCCCGTGTTGGGGCAGTCCTTCGCGCCAGCCTTCACCACCAGCGCGCCATAGACCTTCGGTTGCGAATGGTCTTCGTTGAGCCATACGGTCAGCCCGTTGCTCAGCTTCAGTTCCTTCACCTCCAGCGCGTCCCTTCCTCCGCCGGCAGAAAGTGTGCACCAGCCGCCCATGAGCAGCAAGGCCACAATCAAAAAGCGATGCTTCATATATACTCTTTTTTTAGGCTGCAAAGGTACGAAAAAACGAGAGAAATGCAAAAGGAAAAGCTCGCCAAAGTTACGAAAAGTCGAGAGCAAAACGAAGGAACAAGTTCCTTTTTTTGCCGAGACGGAGTAATTTCGCCGTCGTAGACGGCAAAGGTACGAAAAAAGCTTGTAAAGAACAACGGATTTAGGAGAATTAGCGCAATTCGCCTAAAAAGGCAAAACGGGGAAACTCCGCAAAGCGCCTTATCTCCTATTAGAGAAAGAAAGACGCGAAGAACGAGTAAACTTGCTCAACCTTGGTGTGCGGAAACACCCATTGCAGCATTGAGGCCATAACGGGGTAGTAGGCTACCCCTGTTGTGGCCTCAATGTGCATGGGTGGGATTAGACTACCACAATTGTGGCATTCCTGCAAGCAGGGGGTATTAGGCTACCCCCTAATGCAGCTTTGCAAGCAAAATCGACAAAGATTATCTGTACTCTATAACTGCCAAAGGGGTCCTTGTCGCCAATTATATGGGAACCCCATCATAGTCGGATCTAATGACGGATTGCGAAGCAACAACAACTTTAAATCACCTACGAAGGTATTGTTTGTATTGATGGCATTCAGCCAATAGGCAATACAGCAGAGTTGGGCATATAATGACTCTTCTCTAAAAGTAAAATCTGTCAGCCATTTGTTGGGCATCACTCGCGGAGTTGCTGGTTTCAAAGGGTATGCCCTGTTCCACACTCTGGCATGATGGGCACAATGATTGCGCAACGAGGTCAAACTCTCCAGCCAACTGGAAAGGAACTTGTGGTGGTTCAATCCAAACTCATGTGCGACATCGTGTTTTAATTGCGACTCGCTGAAATTATTGAATAGTTTCGAGAGTTCACCCAACGAGATCACCTCCAGCGTCTTCCAAACAGGGGGTAGATCTGGATCTGTGTATTTGCGGAAATGTTCGCGGATATACCGTTCCTTAGAACGTCCAACTTCTTTCCTGATGGCGTCGAGGTTCGTCTGGAAACGCCTTTGGTTCAGGGCTTTCGTTGCATCCATGAACCAAAATGGGCCACATGTGGGGGCGAAATGCTTGATGACTTTAGACCTAACGGCAACCTCGATAGTCTGTATAGCTTTGAAGAGCAGAGCCTTCAAGTCCTTATCGAAATAGTAGCAAGCCAGCACTTCATCAAAATAACTATTGGGTAGGAATTGGTGAGTAAGGTGGTCTGCCTCCAGATGATACCAGTAGTCAGCCAAACGGAAGTAGCTGATAGCATCAAGAGCATGCTCTGCCTTATTAGTGTCAGCAATAATCAGACCTCTGCTTTGCAGTGCCTGAATCTGCTGTGTCAGCGTCATCGCTTGTTTGGTATATCTCATGTCTATATACAAAAAATGTCCCGCTGGGTACGCTGTTCTTATGGGAAGCGGGCGGGATTTGTCGGTGCAAAGATAGCGATTTTTCTGGAATTTACAAACATTTTTGAGTTTTTTTTCAATAAAAAGTGTTGAAAGCCTTCTTAATTCGAAATCTTTTCGTATATTTGCATCGTGTTTCGTTAGGGACACAAGACATTATTTGCTCTATAGCCTCTCAATCACCACAACGAGAAAGAGCAAATGCACATTAAGGAGCTGCCCCGTATGGGCGCAGATTTCTCATATATGTGCATGGTTTGTGGTGAACCGAGAGGCGTATGGCGAAGGTCTGCGCCTCTTTCGTTATAATGTGTAACTAAAAAACAGTAATATGGCATTAATCATTTGTCCTGAATGTGGAAAAGAGATTAGCGACAAGGCTTTATCTTGTCCTAATTGTGGCAATCCAATGAATCAGCAAACACAACAGCAAGAGGAATATCTCTGCTGTCCTAAATGTGGATCTCGTGAACTTCATGCCGAACATAAAGGCTTCAGTGGTGGAAAGGCTCTTGCTGGTGCTATATTAACTGGTGGTATTGGATTACTTGCTGGTACAATAGGTAGTAAAGATACTCAAATTACTTGTTTAAAATGTGGCAACAAGTTCAAAGCAGGTGAAGCAATGGTTAGAAAATCCAATAGAAAGTCCAATGACGATAATGTTTCGGAAGAAGAAGCCCTAATAATGGGGATTATTCAATCACAAGGGAAAATATCTGCTGTTAAATGGTATAAAGAAATAAATAATTGTGGGCTTAAGGAAGCTAAAGACGCCGTTGACGATATAGCTGCTAAACATTTTCCAGAGCTATCATCTGCGTTAGCCAGTGGAAATGGTTGCTCAATAATTATATTAATTCAAGTTTCGCAAGTTCCTAACTTGCCAGTTTTAATTGATAGATTTCAATAAAATGAGAGAGTTTGTCCGACCTGTTCACAAGCATATCAAGGATCTGTTCATCCTCGATATTGAAGCACTCTGCGATTTCGCGGAC